>FR900473.1:0-2939 GCA_000438175.1 Fusobacterium sp. CAG:439
TTTATCAAATTTATTGTAAAATTAAAAATATGGTTAAGAATGTTTATATACATATACCGTTTTGCAAATCAAAGTGTAAATATTGTTCATTCATTTCATTCCCAAAACTTGAGCTAAAAAAACAATACATACATTCACTGATAGAAGAAATAAAAATTTTATATAAAAAAGAATGCTTAAATACATTATATTTCGGGGGCGGCACGCCTTCCCTTCTAACCCCCGAAGAGTTCAACGAATTATTGTATTTATTCAACATGAGCATAGATACGGAAATTACGGCAGAACTAAATCCTGAAACTATAACTTATGATTATTTAAAAAATCTTAGAAAAATCGGAATAAACCGCCTTAGTTTCGGCTGCCAGACTTTTAACGACCGAATTTTACATATTATCGGAAGAAGGCATATGTCAAAAGATGTTGAAACTTCTGTAAATTCGGCAAAACAGGCAGGGTTTAACAACATAAGCATTGATTTTATTTACGGTTTACCCGAGCAGACGCTGAAGGATTTTGAAAATGATTTATATAAAGCTGTTCAACTTGATATTCAACATATATCATTATACGGGCTTAAGATAGATGAAGGCTGTTATTTTGATAAACATGCCCCCGTAAATCTTCCTGATGATGATATGCAGGCGGAAATGTATTTGAAAGCAATAGAAATTCTTACAAACAACGGCTTTAAGCATTATGAAATAAGTAACTTTTGTAAAGAAGGTTATGCATCAAGGCATAACCTTAACTACTGGGATAATAACACATATTACGGATTTGGCGTTGCAGCTCACGGTTATGAAAATGGCATTCGTTATTATAATACCTCTAATCTTGATGAATATATAAATAATCCGTTAACACACAAAGTAAGCCATAAATTAACTCTGCAAGAGCAGTTAGAGGAAGAAATTTTTCTCGGGTTCAGAAAAACCGAAGGTATAAACATAGAAAAAATAAACAAGAAATTTAATATTGATTTCCTGAAAAAGTACGCTAATACAATAAATAAGTATATTTCCTATAAGTATCTGAAAGAAACTAATACAGGTTTTAAGCTGATAAATGAGGGAATTTTAATAAGTAATACCATATTGTCAGAATTTATAGAATAAAAAAGCCCGTTTGAAACGGGCTTTTTTATTAATTTTGTTTATCCTGATTTTCAGTTTTATTTTCTTCAGGTTTTTTATCACCTTCTGCTTTATTCTCACCTTCAGGTGCTTTATTTTCTTCAGGCTTTTTGTCGCCTTCTGCTTTATTTTCACCCTCAGGAGCTTTATTTTCTTCAGGTTTTTTATCGCCTTCTGCTTTATTTTCTCCTTCAGGAGCTTTATTTCCTTCAGACTTTTTGTCGCCTTCTGCTTTATTTTCTCCTTCAGGAGCTTTATTTCCTTCAGACTTTTTATCGCCTTCTGCTTTATTTTCTCCTTCAGGAGCTTTATTTCCTTCAGACTTTTTGTCGCCTTCTGCTTTATTTTCTCCTCCAGAAGCTTTATTTTCTTCAGGTTTATTGTTATTGTTTACTTCCGGACCTTTATCAGTTTCAGGCTTCTTAGGTTCAGGAGTTTCTCCTTTTGTTTTTACATCGCCATCTTCAACTTTTTTGCCTCTGATTTTGTTCCAGAGTTTTTCGCCGCTTTCACCAATGCTTACAAAGAAGTTTTTAACTTTACCCATAAATCCGAGTTCTTTTCCTTCTTCTGCAACAGCTCTTGTTAAAGCTTTTTTACCCACAGCAATACTCAAACCTACATATGCTGCAGCCAATAAGCCGACTACAGTACCGATTATTGCAGGCGCTTTACTTTTTTTCTTTTCAGCGGCAACCCCTTCTTTTTCAAAAGAATCTGCGGGCGCTTCAGCTTTAGGAGCCTGAGTTGTATATTTACCCGGTGAATTTATTAAGTCCTGAGCATTTACAGGAGCGGCATCACCGCGAAAATTTACATTGGAAACAGAACTTATCATGGAAAAAACCTCCTTTTATCTACACATATCTATTTTATTCAATTTCACACCAATATAAAACGACTGATAAACTAATTTTGACGAAAAAAATAAACTTTTTCAACAATTGTTACAAAAATTTACAAGAAAATTGGAATATTTTTTTATTGAGTGTCATCTTATTGAGTATAAGAGGAGAATAGTATGGTTACAGAACAAGAAACATTAATTTACATTGAAGATCAGGATAAATTAGATGCAAGTGCAGCTGCTAATGCTTTTGCACACAAAGATACAAAAAACAGAGCTTATATTAACACACTCGGTGCAGAACTGGCTCTTAAATATTTAGCGGCTGAAAATATTGATGTTTCTGAAACTTATAATATTCACTCAATTAAAAAAATTCTTGAAGAAATGGATATTTCTGATATTATGCTGCCGAATATCCATATAGATGTCAGAGTTGTTTTTGATGAAAATGTTATTTTTATTCCTAAATCACATTTTGAGTACAATCTTGTTCCTGATATTTATCTTGTTTTTAACCTCGCTAAAGATTTTACTCATGTTAAATTCCTGGGATTTTTCGAACCAAAGCTTATAAATAAAAATAATCAAAACTCTCAATATTATTTTATTGAAAAAGAAAAGCTCAGTTCTGCCGCAGACTTAAAACAATATATTGAGGCGTATAGCGGAAGTACAAAAGAAAAACTTTCGCAGGAAGATTTAGAAAATTCTGAAAGAATTATTATTGCAATGGCTGATAATGATATTTCTGATGAGGATAAAAAATATTTAATAAAACAGCTGACAAAAAGTGCTGAGCTCAGGGATAAATTTATTGAATATGAAAACTTTGAAACTCTTTCATACAAAGCTATGACATCACCTGAGATTAAAAGAAAAGAAACTTCGCCGGAAATAACAGATTTATCACTTCTTGACGAACTTGACAGCACAAATAATGCTGAAGTTCAGCA
>FR900473.1:2995-34309 GCA_000438175.1 Fusobacterium sp. CAG:439
TTGATTTACAGGAGCAAACAGAAACTTCCGTTACTGAATTTTCGGAACTAGACCTTGAACCTCTCGGGGATATTGAAAATATATCATTTGACGAACCTCCTGTTCAGGAAGTGCAAAACGACGAACACGAAACAATAACAAACGATTTCAGTGAAACTTTTGAAGAAGGAGTAGCTGCAGCGGCGGCAGGTGAAGTTTTCAGTACTCTTGAAACTGCAGAAACAGCATTAAATGCCGTTGATACTACACTTGATATTGTTGACAACGGACTTGAAATTTCAAAAGATTTAATCAGCGGAGATGTAACCGCTCCCGAAGCAATTTCTCTTGATGATGTTGATACGTCAGAGCTTGATAATATTCATCTTCCCGAAGAAAAAATTGAAGAAGAAACGATTTCTCTCGGTAGTGTTGATTTACCCGAAGAAACTGAAAATACTGATTTTATTGAACAAATCGACAATAAAATTTCTTTTGACGATATTCAAACAGAAAGCCTCCTTGATGAGCCTGCTCCGTTTAATATTGAAGAAGAAACCATATCTCTAAACGATATTGATACCTCAAATATAGAGGAAGAACCTGCGGATCAGACTTTTGAAGCTGAAACATTATCTTTTGACGATGTTGATACCTCAACACTTTCAAACTCAATAGAAGTGGATGAAAATCTAATAGATAATACAATCTCTTTTGATAATGTAACAATTGACGATGAAAATGAAGCCGCCTCAGTAGAAGATATAAATGATAACTTCGAAGCTGACACTCTTTCGTTTGATAATATTGAAGAAGCTCCGGCAGATGAAGAAATTGATGATTTTATGGACGATTCAATGTCATTTGACGATAACGATAATATGATTGAAACACTTGATGAACTTCCTGAAATACCTGAAAGTGCAGGTGAAGATACTGCAGCGGAAGTATTAAATGATGAGAATTTTGATAATACATCGGAAGAAACGGAGTTGACAGCAGAACCTGTTGTGGAAGCATTGCCGGAACCGGAAATAGTTGAAGAATATGTAGATGAAACACCTAAAAATGAAGGATTTGGTAAAAACCTTCTTGAAAATTTGTCGGAAGATAATATTGATGATATATCAATAGAAGATCTCGGTATTGATGAAAGCATAGGTCAAAATGCCGAAGACATTTCATCTAATGATTTGTTATCACAAATAGATGATATTTTAAATTCTTCTGCAGCTCCTGAAACTCCTGTTCAGGAAGTTACGCATGAAGAAAATATCATTCAGCCTCAAGAAGAAATAAACAGTTTTGACAATATGCCTGATATTTCAGAACTAGCCTCCGTCGATGATATTTTATCAGATAACATACCTGTTAACAACGAAACAGAAAATACTGCGACAGCAGAAATTCCGGAAGTTAGCGAATTGACGGGTGATATGCCGGAAACAGGAATAGACGATCTGTTAAATTTTGATGACGGTCTTACTCCTTCGAATGAAGAAAATGACTTACCTTCCGAAGAAGATAATATCGGCGTACTGTTTAATGATACGGATCCCGCATCTGACACTGAACTGGACGCAATTGAAAATGATCACTTTGCTGAGCAGGATATCCCTCAGCAGCAAGTCCCGGGAGCGGCTTTGTTTAATAAAAAAGCTCAACCCGATAAAAAATTAATAATAGTTGCGGCAGCACTTGTAACTGTTTTGGCGGCTGCTTCCGCATTTGTAATATTTAAACCGAAAAATGATAACTCTGCGGATATTGAACCGCTTGCACCTGCAGGAACGACAGAAACCGTAAAAACATCGGAAACAACACCTGCATTGCCTGCAGACACAACAGATAATGTGCTTGCAACAAATGCACCTGATATAAGCAAATCAGCAGCTAAAGAAGTTCAGAAAGCACAGCCTGCGAAAGAACTAAAAAGTACACCTGCAAAACCAAAACAAGTATCATCAGAATCTTATCTTTCAGTAAACAGGTTAGTGTGGGATGTGCCCGGAAGTCTTTCTTACAGTTCCAAAATGCAAAATTATTTAAGAACTGCCGGAAAAAGTATAAAATTATCTTTATCTGCAGATTTACTGCTTGCAACCGAATATGCTTACACAAATCAAGTCAAGGTAAACTTGAAATTAAGTAAAGACGGCATTGTTCAGGATGCAAAAATAGCCTCAAGCAGCGGTTCAACACAAATTGATAACATTGTGTTACAATCTGTTAAAGATACTTTAAACGTCGTAAAACCGCCCAGCAACGAGGTTAAGACCCCTGATTTTAATTTAAGTCTTATCATATACTTTTAATTATGCTATAATGTGGTAAGAACAAGGAAACCTTAACGTGGAATTAGCTCAAGATAAAATAGATTTAATAGAAAAAATCATAAAAAATGACAGGAAATTCGTAAATAACGAAGATTTGTATGATGACTTTTTCAACGAAACCTGTAAACGTTCTTTTCTTATCGTTAAAACAGTAAGTTCGGATGCGACTTTAGAAGCATATTTGAAAAAAATTGCAACAACTTCTATTCTTAACGTCTTAAAAAGCGAAGGAAGATTGAGAAGAACGAGAAGCGGTTATATGTCAACTAAAGAGGTTCCTATTGAATCCGCAGTTCAGTCAAGTCTTCCTGATTATTCGAAAATCGAAGTTACTTATGAACCCGTTGATATTCAAGATACTCCCGAGGATCTTGCAATAAAAAAAGAAATTCTGCAAAAAATTGTCGATACGGTTTACGAAATTGACGAAAGCACTCCTGATAAGAATTATTTGAAGCTTTATGATTTAAGATATGAAAAAGGTATGACGCAAAAAGAAATTGCCGAAGAATTAAATTTATCTCAATCCGAAGTTTCTAAAAGATTGTTTAAGCTTATGGAAAAAGTAAAACAAGCATTCAATTAGGATTTTTAAATAATGAAATGTCCGATTTGCAAAAAAACAATTCCTGACAATGCGCTTAAATGCCCTTATTGTAAGGCTCGTACAGGATTAATCTGTAAAAATTGCAACACTGTAAATTCTATATTCGACTTTACCTGCAAAAAATGCGGTAAAGAAATATTAAAAGCTTGTCCTAACTGCAGCAGTGTTAACCTTCCTAATGCAGAAAAATGCAGGAAATGCGGATATATATTTTCCGCGAACAAACCTTCCGCAGAGGAAGGAGAAATAAGACTTGAATATCCCGCAAATCTTGTTTCACAACAAAGTGCAAAAAATATTCTGATAAAAGGTCTGCTTTCTAATGATAAAAAAATTTTTTCATTAAGCGGAGAAAAAGGCATAGGAAAAAGTCTTGTATTAAAAGCTATCATGCATGATTTGAAGCACAAAAATTTTTCCTGGCTGTACGGGAAGTGCACACCAATAACTCAATTAACACCGGGCGGACTTATTCAGGATATTTTGCTCAATATTTTTAACCTTCCGAATTTTTGCTTAAATAATTTGCAGTTTAAAAAAGACGCATCAAAATATTTTAAAAATGAGTTTTCTGAACTTAATAACAATGAAATCTTTGACCTTATTAATTTTCTTTACCCGCATCAGGAGGGAACGTTTGAAGAAATTGCAGCCGCAAAAAACAGAACTTTTGATTTTCTGAATAAAATTTTTGACACAATAACTCTTAACAATAAATTTGTTATAGTTGTTGATAACTTTGATTTTATCGACGGTTTTTCTTATGAATTTATAAGCCGCTACATAAAAAAAGAAAATGTATGGGGAAATTTAAAATTTCTGCTTATATACAATGAGCCCAAACCTGCTAAAGGATATTTTTATTTTCCGTCAAATAAAGATGAAAATATTTATCTTGATGTCGGGATTGCTCCTCTGGAATTTAAACAAATTAATACTCTGGTTGAGCAAAAAAACAATAAAATACAAGGCTTACCGCAGTTAAGCAAATCCGAATTACTTGAAATATATAAAATAAGCCGCGGAAATCCGTCATTTATAAATCACGCACTTGATTTATGTTTTGACTGTCAGTTGAGCGGACAACAATTTGAACTTGCAACAACTTTCACAGGAGTACTTGAATATAGACTTGCACTGCTTTCACATATTAATCCGATAGCTTACGACATTTTGCTTGGTTCTGCAATTATAGGCGACAAGATTAATATGAACCTTATTAAAGAAATTTTTGAAACAGATGATAAAACTTTCAGAGATGTAATGATATATTTGAAAAAAATGGATTACATCACACCCGTAAATGAGCTTTATTGCGAATTCAGCTCGCTAACATTATGGGAAACAATTATAAAAACAGCCAAAAATGATATTAATTATTCAAAAATTAACAAAAAAATCTTTAACCATTTGAACGGCTTTACACTCAATTCACACGCAATTCTCGGGATTATTGCACAAAACCTTAAACAGCCCGAACTTGCGCTCGATATTTGGACTAAGAATACAAAGCTTGCAGCTTACGCCGGAGATTTTAACCTTTACGCAATCTCACAAAAACAATCAATGGCACTTATAAACGAATTTGATGAAAGCCAAACCTTAAAAATTCGTTATAATATTTCCGAACGGCTCGGAAAACTGCTTGCAAACTCTAATCCTTCTGAAGCTATAGAATATCTTCCCGATGCAATTTCAAATGCACAGGCTGTAGGTGACAGCCCGAAAGAAATTGAACTTCTTGCATATCTTGCATCCTGCTGCAGAAAGACAGGTAATTATTTCGGAGAAGTTGAATGCGTAGATTCAGTGCTTAAAAAAGTTAAGCCCGAAGATGTCGTTGAAATTGCACTTCTCAAGACAACAAAACTTAACGCGCTTTTAAACATCGGAAATTGCGGACAAATTATAAATATGATTGACACTGAAATTATGCCTGTTCTGGATCAGTATTTCAGTAAAAAACAAAATGCCGCCGACCCGCAGTTAGGGTTTATGTATGAAACATGGCTTAAAACATATCTTGTACTTGCAAATGCTCTTGTAATGCAGGGAAACGACAGGTCTTTCGAAATATTGACAATTCTTTTTGATATCATTGACAGAAATCAAATTCAGGACGAATTATTTATTTGCAAATGCAAATTGACTTTAGCATTTGCAAACACTGTTAAAGGAAATTTCAAAGCTTCGGAACAAATGCTTGAAGAAGTTCTCAGATCATACCGCGAAAACGTGATGGATAATGAAACAATTTTAAGATGGAATTTCATTAACATTATAAATAACTTTTTCAGGAAACGTTATGACGGAGTACAGGAAGATTTATTTCAGGTTGTAACCTTTGCAAACAACAACGGTGATAACTTTACCAAGAATATTTTAAAAACTCTGCTCGGAAAAGTATTCAAAGATAATAACAACTCAAAACAGGCAATGGAAATTTATAATGACCAGATTGCATATTTTGCAAAAGAGAAAATGGCTCTGGGAGCACTGTTAACCTGGTTTTTAATTGCGGATGCTACATTAATCACCGAAGGACCTCAAAATGCAAGAGAAATTGCGGAACAGGCACTTGAGGTTGCTCAAAATCCGAAAATAGATAATTACTTCTTTGTAATTCTCCTAAAAATGGTTATAGCTAAATGCTGTATAACGGTTTCCGACTTTGAAACCGCCAAATCTCATCTTGAAAGCGCAATATTAATAGCCAGAAAATTTAACATTAAAGACCTTCTCTCAAGATTATATATACTTTACGGTAAATATTTTCAGGAACTCGGGCTTATAAAGTCGGCACAACAGCAGGAATACCTCAAAGGTGCCGAAAAAATGTATAAGCAGGCAGAAGAATTAATTGCAAAAACCAAAAATGCTTATGTAAATTCAGATCTTAAAAAGGCTCAAAATGTTTTATCATCCTTCTGCAAGCTTAATAATATAGAAATTTAATAATTCATTTCCCAGCCGTCATTCAACAGTTTACCAAAGCAACCTTGAAATCGTGTACTTGATTTACACTTTGAATTAAAATGATTTTCTCTGATATCCTTTGCATCCGCTGGTAAAGTACATATTTTCAAAGAATTACAAGTCGGTACAACCCATTCTTCGTCTATCGTACCGTTTTCAAAATATGCTAAAAAGAATACATCTCTTCCGCCGATATTTGGTCCTTTCATACCGTTGGTATCGACAAGAATATGGCTCCATTTAACATTATTGGAAGTATGCCCTGACAAGGCCTCTATACACACGGAAGCACCGCTTCCGAGAACAGCACAGTTAACATTGCCCCACCAATTTTTAACGTTTTCTACACCGCCGCTTGAAACAGAAGCCCCGTTTAAATTTCTGTACTCACTATTTGGAATGCAGGGTGGTTCCAATTTTTCACACACAGTAACCGTCTTAAAATAACTCTTTAAAAAATTATTTACTTCCGTTTGGGATGTGAGTCCTGCCTCAGACAACGATACTGCATTTTTATCGGTTCTAAACTGTAAAAAAGCCTGTTGAAGTTCATTGTAAACCTTATGAAGCTGAGTGACATAAGTTTTTCTCTGGTGATTTTGCATCAAAGCAGGGACAGTCATTGCAGAAACGACACCTATAATTCCTAATGTTACTAAAACTTCGGCAAGAGTAAATGCCTTACGGGAGCTTAAAGTACGCCCCCCCCCCGCCCTTTATCTTTCCTTTCCATTTTTATTTCCCCCGCGTTACATTTCGTAATATTGTGTTCATTCCTTGCTCCTTTCTTTTATATAAAAATTATAACATTCTTTTTAAGAATTTTCAATAAAAAAAGACCCCTATATATCAGAGGTCTTTTTTAGGTAAGTTTTAATAGACTATTTGCGAAGAGCACCGTCAACTGCAACTGCAACAGCTACTGTTGCACCTACCATCGGGTTGTTGCCCATACCAATGATACCCATCATTTCAACGTGAGCAGGAACTGATGAAGAACCTGCAAACTGAGCATCGCCGTGCATTCTTCCCATAGTATCAGTCATACCGTAAGAAGCTGGACCTGCAGCAACGTTATCAGGGTGTAATGTTCTGCCTGTACCGCCGCCTGATGCTACTGAGAAGTATTTTCTGTCATTTTCATAGCACCATTTTTTGTAAGTACCTGCAACAGGGTGTTGGAAACGTGTCGGGTTAGTTGAGTTACCTGTGATTGATACGTCAACACCTTCGTGTATCATAATTGCAACGCCTTCTGATACATCATCAGCACCGTAGCATTTTACTTTTGCTCTTTCACCATCTGAGAATGGCTGTTCTTTAACGATTTTTAATTCGCCTGTTTTGTAATCATATTTAGTTTCAACAGAAGTAAAACCGTTAATTCTTGAGATTACATAAGCAGCATCTTTACCTAAACCGTTTAAGATAACTCTTAAAGGATTTTTTCTAACTTTGTTAGCGTTTCTTGCAATACCGATAGCACCTTCAGCTGCGGCAAAAGATTCGTGACCTGCTAAGAAACAGAAACATTGAGTTTCTTCTCTTAAAAGCATAGCAGCAAGATTGCCGTGTCCTAAGCCTACTTTTCTTGTGTCGCCTACAGAACCTGGAACACAAAATGCTTGTAAGCCTTCACCGATTAAGCTTGCAGCTTCTGCGGCATCTTTAGCACCTTTTTTAATAGCAATAGCTGCACCTAATGTATAAGCCCAAACAGCGTTTTCAAACGCGATAGGCTGAATACCTTTAACGATAGCATCAACGTCAATACCGTTTGATAAACAAAGTTCACGGGCTTCTTCTAAAGATTTGAAGCCGTATTCTGGAAGAACTTTATTTAATTTTGCCTGACGTCTGTCTTGTCCTTCAAATTTTACTGTCATTTTATTTTCCTCTTAATTTTATTCTACTCTTGGATCTATCTTCTTAACCGCATCAGCAAATCTTCCGTATGTACCGGTAAATTTTTCTAAAGCTTCTTTAGGATCAACACCTTTTTTAACAGCTTCCATAAATTTACCCATATTAACGAATTTATAGCCGATAACTTCGTCGTTTTTGTCCAAGCCTAATTCCAGAACGTAACCTTCAGCAACTTCTAAGTATCTTGGTCCTTTTTGTTTAGTTGAGAAGATAGTACCAACCTGTGAACGAAGTCCCTTACCTAAATCTTCAAGACCTGCCCCTACAGGAAGTCCGTTATCCGAGAAAGCTGTTTGAGTTCTGCCGTAAACGATTTGCAAGAATAATTCTCTCATAGCAACGTTAATAGCATCACAAACAAGGTCAGTATTAAGAGCTTCCAGGATAGTTTTGCCGGGAAGAATTTCACCTGCCATAGCAGCAGAGTGAGTCATACCTGAGCAGCCTAAAGTTTCAACTAAAGCTTCTTGAATGATACCGTCTTTAACATTAAGAGTTAATTTACAAGTACCTTGCTGCGGTGCACAGCATCCGCATCCGTGTGTTAAACCGGAAATTTCCTTGATTTCTTTAACCTTTGTCCAATCACCTTCTTGAGGTATCGGAGCAGGTTCGCCTTTTACGCCTCTTTTGACGCAGCACATTTGTTCTACTTCATGTGTAACTTGTATACGATCCAACATTTTTCTATACTCCCTTCGGTTATATACAAGTCTTATTGTACGTGCTCAAGGGGTTAAGTCAAGATTTTTGAAGGATTATTAATAATTCATTTCCCAGTTGTCATTTAAAAGTTTTCCAAAGCATCCATGCCATGTTGTATTATCTGCATTACAAGTTGTATTAAATAAATTTTCTCTTGTGTCTTTATCGCCCGGTGCGGTTGTAAGCGCGTATTCATCAACTATCCCGTTATTAAATAAGCCGAGAATAAAAACATCACGTCCTGCAATGTTAGGTCCCTGCTGTCCGTTAATATCAACATCAAAAATCGCAACTCTGCTATTATCTGCTGTACCGGAACTTGCGATGCCGTATCCGAATGATGCTCCGCTTGCAATAGTGACAAATGCAGGTTGTCCGGTAGCTTTACCGACAACTTTTCCTGAAAGTTTTCTGTAACTAGGTGCAAGACAGGGTGTATATGTAGCTCCACAGTCATTTACTACTTTAAAATATGTTTTTACAAAATTATTTAACGCTGCTTGATCAGTCAAGCCTGCTTCACGTAAATTAACAGCGTTTCGGTCAGTCATATATTGCTGTGCCGCCTGTTGAAGCTCATTATAAAACTTATGCATCTGAGTGACATAAGTTTTTCTCTGGTGATTTTGCATCAAAGCAGGGACAGTCATTGCAGAAACGACACCTATAATTCCTAATGTTACTAAAACTTCGGCAAGAGTAAATGCCTTACGGGAGCTTAAAGTACGCCCCCCCCCCGCCCTTTATCTTTCCTTTCCATTTTTATTTTACATTTCGTAATATTGTGTTCATTCTTCGCTCCTTTCTGAAAAATCAGTCTGCTATTTTAATTATAGCAGACTATTCAAATATTTTCAACAGGATGTCTGTTACCAATCAGATGAAACAACTTCATCTTCGTCATCTTGTAACGCTGACAAATCCTTGTGGTTTGTTACATCAAAATCCTCAGGGAGTAAATCATCGTCAGGCCAAATCGTGTCATCATCATAACGGCTTGCATGAAGATTTACAGAAGCTGTTAAATCGGAGTTAGATAAATCGGTTTCAGAAAGAATACATCCAGCCATATCAGCATCCGAGAAATTACAGTAAGTCATTTCAGCATAACTGCAATCAGCTCCGGTCAAAAGTGCATCGGTAAAGTCGCATTCCAAAACTCTTGCGCGTGTAAAATCAACTGATGTTAAATCAGCATTATTAAAATTAACAAAAGATAAGCTGCAGTCTGCAAAAGAACTGGAATTCAAATCAACATCCGAAAAATCTATTTCGGCAAGATTTATATTTGAAAAATCAACTTCGGAAAGATCAACTTCTTCCTGTTCAATTTTCCATTCGTTGAACTTGTCGGGGTTTTTCTTTAATAATTCAATCAATTCCTCTTTTGTATAATCAATCATTTGTTCTCCTTTAAATTATTTAATCAAATCTGTCTGCATAGCAATAAGTACTGCCTGAGTTCTGTTTGCTACCTTCAATTTTTTAAATATACTGTTTAAATGAGTTTTCACCGTAACTTCTTTCACAAACATCTTTTCTGCAATCTGTTTATTACTTTCCCCTTTTGCAACCATTTGTAACACTTCTTTTTCCTTTGATGTCAAAAGATCTAAGGGAACTTGCACGGATGTATCCGGTTGGATTTCTTTCTGGCGGATGGAACGTCTTAAAACCGCTTCCATTCTTGCCAGAAGATTAGGCAGGACAAACGGTTTTACGATATAATCATCGGCTCCGATTTTTAAACCGGTTACCATTTTTTGTTCTTCATTAACTGCTGTAAGCATTATTACAGGTAAATGTTTAGTGTGTTCGTTACGGCGGATGGCTTTTAAAGTTTCCCATCCGTTCATATTAGGCATCATAACATCAAGAAGCACAATGTCAAATTTGTTATTTTTTACTGCAAGTTCTTTTAATGCCTGAACGCCGTCGCATGCTGTTTTAACCTCATATCCGTAAAAAGGAAGGGCATCTTTTAAATATTTGGAATTATCGTCAACTAACAGAACACGTGTCAAGTCTGACATTTTATTATTCCTTTTGTTTTCTGTAATCTACACAATTTTATGTTTAAGGGCTTTCAGTGCTGCCTGAAGTCTGTCATCTACTTCTAATTTTTGCAGAATATTTGCAACGTGGGCTTTTGTTGTATTAATACTTATAACAAGAATTTGAGCAATTTCCATATTGCTGTATCCTTCTGTCATAAGTTTAAGAATTTGGGCTTCGCGTGAAGTCAAATCGTAATCTTTTCTGTTATTATCGCTGTCAAAAACAGGAGAGTTAGCACTGGCTTTTAATACAATATGAGCAATACTCGGGTCAAACCATGCTGCTCCGTCTGCAACGGATTGGACAACCTGAATTAATCTTTGAGGGTTAATTTCTTTTGAGCAATAAGCATTTGCTCCTGCTTTTAAACTGTTTAAAACTTCTTTTTCATCGTTGTGAGAAGTTAAGATAATAATTTTTACATCCTTATTAGAAGAACGAATTTGTTTTGTAGCTTCAATACCGTTCATATTAGGAAGCCCAAGATCCATAATTATTATATCAATATTATTTTCGTTAAATACCTGAATTGCTGTTTCGGCAGAATCTGCTTCGTAAATATTATCAATATAATCAACATTCTCAAAAGTTGTTTTGAGCCCGAATCTTGTTAATTCATGATCTTCTACAATAAGAATGTTTTGTTTCATATGCTTAATTCCTCTTTCGCCGGTTGATAATTCGGATTTAAACGCAAAGTCTTTTTAAAATAACCGTCGGCTATTTGTTTCATTCCCTGATTTTTTGCAATCAATCCTTGATAATAATAATATCTAAAATCATTTTCGTCAATATAGTTTGCTACACCGAGATAATTTTTGGCATCGGCATAGTTTCCTCTTTCTATTGAAACACGTCCTAAATCTATCCATGCATCTTTAAAGTTTGCGTTAATTGCAATTGCTTTTTTCAAATATGCAATCTCTTTGGATTTGTCTTTCAGTGCAATTTTGTAATATGCAAGATAACAATCATTATAGGTTTTCAGAATTTTTTCATAAATTTCGAGTGCTTTTTTTTCTTTTCCGAGCTGTTCGTAAGTTTGTGCGACTTTTACGGGACAAATTGAAGAGTTTTTGTCGTTTGCTTCTGCATTGCGATAATATTTTAAAGCCGTTTTATAATCTCCCTCTCTAAAACTTAAATCCCCTAAAACAAGAAGTGCAATCGGGTTGTTTCCGTCTGCTTTGTGTGCTTTTAATGCCGTATCCTGGGCTTTTTCATAATCCTGCATATCATAATAAACTCTTGACATTATTGCGTAAACATCTTTATTATGTTTTTTCTTTGTTGTCAAAGCACTCTGGAGTGTTCTGATTGATTTTGCAAGCTCATTTTCGTAGTAATAATAAAAACCGAGATGATACATTTTTTCTGCATAATTTTTTTCGGATTTATATAAAACATACTGTTCAAGAGAATTAACTTTTCTTGTAAAGTCAGCAGAATAAAGTTTTTGTGATTTTATATAATCTACCATTTTAATCGCATTTTTAGGTTTCTTGCCCTGCGACAAAATTTCCGCTTTTAATTTTTTATAATTCAAATTTTGGGGATTCATTGCAATTGCGGTATCAATGTAAACTCCTGCATTTATAATGTCATTTGATTTAAGATACCCGAGAGCTGCAATATAATTTGCATAGTCCGAATGTGAAAGAAGCGTAGTATTTTTTATAAGTTCTGCAGTAGCTTCTCTGCTCTGGTCATTATAAATTATATTTGAGAAAACTTCACCGAGATAAATCTCATCATCTGTTTTTAGCTTTGTTGACGGGAAATAATAAATCTTAATGTCACCTGTCAGAAAATCAGAAATAGTTTTATCACTGACTTTTGAAGCCGCAAGATCAGACAGGTTAAAAAATCCGATATCAGCCATTTTTTCAGCCATCTGCATATATGCATAATCATTATTATCCATTGTTTCGATAAGGATTTTAAAATCCGTATAAGCTGACTTAACGTTGCTCTGCATAAATCTGTCAAAAGCGATTACATACTGGTTATGAACACTGTTATGCGTAAGGGTTGCTTTTTTAATCGGCAAAGCAATTGTATTCACGGGTAAAGGCTGAGGAGCAAAAGGATTAGCAGGCTGAATAGCGTCATAAGCTCCCTGCGCATAAGCACAAGCCGCGGTAAATGCAAGTATAGCCGTTGTATAAAGCAATTTTTGCATAAATTAATTAACAACCCTCTCTGTTATTTATATTCCCTGAATAATAAAAATTAAACAAGTCCGCAATATGTTTTTGTTCATCAGATGCATTTTCATCAACTATGTAGTCATGAATATTCAGCAGATTATAATGACTTAGCGTTTCACAATCCTCATCTTTAAAGGAATTATGATTTTCCGTTAAGAATACTCTTATTATTTTATCAACGGAAATTCGAAGAAAAGCATCAACCAGATTACCGTCAAAGTGCTTATTTTTTCCGCTGAGAAGAATATCTATTACGTTCTGAATAGGCATTTTGTCACGGTAATGACGTCTTGATGTAATCGCATCAAAAACATCGGCTACAGCAAGAATTCGTCCGCCATAGGGGATATCTTCACCGCTGAGATGTCTGTAATATCCTGAACCGTCATATTTTTCGTGGTGGGAGCATGCTATTTCCGTAATCATTTTAAAATCATCGGAAGTATGAATTTTTTCAAGAATGTCATGGGTTATTCGAACATGTTCCTGAATATGTTTATATTCGTCATCCGTAAGCTTGCCTTCTTTTTGAAGTACGGAATCTCTTATTCCGATTTTTCCTATATCATGCAAAATTGCAGCTTTTTCAACCAATTCTTTAAATTTAGAATCACAGCCCAGTTCGTCAACAATAAGCATAGAATATAATTTTACACGGCTTGAGTGACCTGCCGTGATTTTATCACGGGCATCAATTGAGGTTGCAAGCGTATCTATAAAGCTTTCAAATAATATTTTTTGTTCTTTGTAAAGTTCTTTCTGCTGCTCGAATAACTGCGCATTTTCCAGAGCAATTGAGGCACTTCCGCCTATCGCAACAAGCAAATCTTCGTCACCCTTTGTGAATACTCCGCTTAACTTGTTTAAAACCTGAAAAGCTCCGATAATTTCCTGATTATTGTTTTTTATGGGCATACAAAGAATTGTTTTTGTTCTGTACCCTGTTTCTTTGTCAATATCGGGATTAAATCTGGGGTCGTTATAGGCATCGGGAATATTTAACGGCTCGCCGGTTTTAACAACATACCCTGCAAGTCCTTTATCTGCCGGAAATCTTATTTCCTGACTATCCATCCCGAGTGCTACTTTACTCCAGAGTTCATTTTTTTCTTTGTCAAGCATAAAAACAGTACATCTGTCAGCCTGAATTGCAATTTTCGTTTCTTCGGCAATAACCTTTAAAAGCACATCAATATCGGTTACGGCAGTAATTGAACGTCCTATTTTAACAAGAGAAACCAGAGGATCGCTTGTTATAGGAAGAGAAAAGTCCATTCCGTTCCTGATTTGCTTAATTCTCGTCAAAACATAGCCCATAATTGAAAGTTCATCACCTGAATTCATGGAAATATTTTTTGCATTGTCAAAGTGTATGAGCGCAACGTCATTCATACCTTCTCCAAAGTACAAAGTACCCTGTGCGTATTCGTTGACAAGCTTAGCCGTATCGCTTTTTGAATATTGAGCCATATATCTTGCGTCGTTAAGCAGTTTTAAAGCTTCGTTATAATTATTTCTGTCCAGTAAATACTTTGACATTCCCATAAGACTTAAAGTAACGGAAATTTTATCGCCTTCATTTTTTTCGCGGTAAAATTTTTCCGCATCGGCAAAAACTGCTATTGCGCCTTCATAATCTTTGTTTTCAAGTATAATTAACCCTTTTTTAATAATATCAGTGTCACACGTAACCATTTGTTCTTTTCTCAATCCATAAAATCTTTTTACAACTGTATGTTTTTATTGTACAATATTTTTGATAATATTACAAATTTTTTTATTAAACGGAGCTTGAATGCAAAAGATTACGATACTTATACCTGTATTTAACGAAGTAAACACACTTGATAAAATTCTTGAAAAAGTTGAAAATACTGATTTCTGCGGTCTGGAAAAAGAAATTATTCTGATAGATGATTATTCTACCGACGGAACAAAGGATTTATATGCTAAATATCCTTATAAGGTTTTATATCATGAATATAACCAAGGAAAAGGAGCGGCATTAAGAACAGGCTTTAAAGAAACAACAGGGGATATTATCGTAATTCAGGATGCTGATTTGGAATATGACCCTGTCGATTATGCTCCGTTAATTAAACTTATACTGGATGGACGAGCTGATGTCTGCTACGGTTCAAGACTTTCGGGCGGAAAACCTTCAAGGTCTTTTATGTTCCACCACTTATTAGGAAATAAATTTCTATCACTTTTGACAAATATTCTATACGGCTCGACATTAACAGATATGGAAACCTGTTATAAAGCTTTCAAAGCTGATTTTATAAAAGGAATTGAAATTAAATCAAACAGATTTGATTTTGAACCTGAAATTACGGCTAAAGTTTTAAAACGCGGCGCAAGATTATATGAGCTGCCTGTTTCATACTACGGCAGAGAATTTTCGGAAGGTAAAAAAATTACCTGGAAAGACGGTATTCACGCAATTATTGCATTAATTAAATTCAGATTTACGGATTAGAGGTAATTACAATGGAAGATAGTCTGGAAATATTAATATGTCCGGCCTGCGGTTCAGAAATGACAAAAGTATTTATACCGGATAAAGGCATAAATATTGATGTTTGTGCGCAAGGATGCGGGGGAATGTATTTTGACAATAAGGAAATTCAGGAATTCAGCGGAGAAAACGAGGATTTAAGCGATATTAAAAAGCTTTTAGCAGATAAAAACTTCATGCCTGTAGATGAAACTGCAAAGAGAATTTGTCCTTCCTGCGGAACACCTATGGCAAAAACAAATGCGTTTGGAATTCAAATTGATACCTGCTACAAATGCGGCGGAATTTTTCTTGATAACGGAGAATTTGAACTTGTCAGGAAAAAATTCAAAAAACGCGAAAAAATACAAACCGTAGAATTAAATAAAAACAGTGATATAAAACTGCAAGAATTTTATAAAGATGCACAGGATGAACTATACAGGGCTGAAACATATGATGATATAGCATGGACGTTAAGCAGGAGAAGAAGCCCTTTATCGCTATTATTTCACCTGTTCTTTTAATTTTTCCAATTTTTCTTTGCTGTCACTTTCAAAATAAATTCTTAAAAGCGGTTCTGTTCCGCTCGGACGAATAAGCATCCAGCTTGAATTATCATCAAAGTACAGTTTAACACCATCTTTAGTATCAGATTTTATAACCTTGAAATTCCCGACAGACGCTTTGTTTTTGTAGGTTTCTAAAAGCGGCTTAATTTCCTCAACATTGTCAAGACGTTTATCAATTCTGTCATTATAGAATTTACAACCTGCAAAATTATATAATTCTTTTTGCAAATCAACTAATGATTTATTTTCATAAGCCATAGCTTCTAAAATAAGCAGATTTGCAAGAATACCATCTTTTTCAGGGATATGTCCCTGAATACTTAAGCCTCCAGATTCTTCACCACCAATAATCGGGTTGAATTTTCTCATCGCTTCCCCGACATGTTTGAAGCCTACAGCTGTTTCAACAACTTCAACACCGAGTTTCTCTGCAACTTTATTCAAAAGTAAACTTGCCCCGACAGTTTTTACAATGGAACCTGAATAATTTTTATGCTTTTTCAAATGCATCAATAAAATGGCAATAATCTCATTTGGTGAAACATATTCTCCATTTTCATTAATTACACCGAACCTGTCGCTGTCACCGTCATTTGCAAAACCTACAGAATTCGGCGTTTGTTTTACTTTTTCGATTAATTCTTTTAAATATTTAGGCTTTGGCTCGGGCATTCCTCCACCAAAGTTTACATCATGGAACATATGAAGGCTGTCATACTTAATCCCAAACGTATCAAGCAATTTATCAAAATAACCTATACTTGCGGCATAAAGCCCGTCAAAAATAATATTTTTATCAAACTCTTTAATCTTTTCAAAATCAATAAGTTTTTCAATATGAGCAAAATAATCGCGAGCAAAATTATATTTAGTTAAAGATCCACTGCCGCTTGATTTAAACGGAACATCTAAATTATACATAAGTTCATCAGTAATATCAGATGTAGCAGGTCCTGCATAATCAGGTATAAATTTAATTCCTAAATATTCAGGCGGATTATGAGAAGCCGTAAACATAACAGCGCAAGCGTTCAGATGTTTTGCATTATAAGCAAGCACAGGTGTAGGAATAATTTTATCCGACAACAAAACATTAAATCCGTAACCCGCTAACTGCTCCGCAGTCATAGACGCAAACTCAAAAGCCATATTTCTCGGATCGTATCCTACAATAAATTTTTTATCCAGTCCAAAATTATCGAAAACATATTTTCCTATTGCTTTTGTAACAGTTCTTACGTTTTCTTCGTTAAAATCTTTTCCTGTAACAGCTCTCCAGCCGTCTGTTCCGAATTTAATATTTCCCATTAATCTTGCCTCAATATTTTCTTTCAATTATAATCATATTAGAAATAAGGAGTAATCGCAAATGTTAAATTTAGAAACAGTTAAAACAATAGCATATCTAGGACCTCAGGCTTCGTTTACCGAAATGGCAAAAGACCATTTTTGCAAAAAATTTAACATTAGCGCATACCCGACACCTTTGCAGACAATAAGACAGGTTGTCGAATATGTTGATGAAAATCCTGACTCATTAGGTGTTCTTGCAGTTGAAAACTCAATTGAAGGCACAGTCAGAGAATCTCTTGATAATCTTATGGTTACTAAAAATCCGAACATTAAAATATTAGCAGAATATTTCATGCCGATAAGCCACTGCCTGCTTGCAAGGACAACCGAATTTTCGTCAATTACGGGCGTAATCTCTCATCCTCAGGCACTTGCACAGTGTCAGGATTTTATCCATAACGAATTACCGTTCAATGTTAATATTATTGAAGCTCCGAGTACTGCTGAAGCAGCAAGAAGCCTTCAAAATTATAATCTGACTTACGGCGCAATAGGAAGCAAAAAAACAGCCGAAACTTATAACTTAAATGTGCTGAAAGAAGGAATTAACGACGATAAAACCAACCAGACAAGATTTATTTTAATCGGAGATTTTGAAACCGAAGAAACAGGAAATGATAAAACTTCAATGGCATTTTCAACAGAAAATAAACCAGGTGCACTTTTAAATGTTCTGGAAGTGTTTATGGAAAATCACATTAATCTTTCTTACATTGCATCCCGCCCGTCCAAGCACAAATTCGGAGAATATATTTTTATCGTAAATTTTGACGGTCATATTCACGACCCGAAAATTATGCATACAATTCAACAGATTAAAGAAAAAACAACTTACATAAGATTTTTCGGATCATACAAAAAAAGCAAAGCTATTGTTCTTCAGCCGTAACGAATGCTATTGCCTTTGATCTGTCGTGAGATAAACTTAATTGAAAAATAATATTTTTTTCAAGAGATTTTAAGATACGAATTTGCGGACACTGTTTTTCATTGTGAAAAACTTCTATCTCATTATAAGAAACCCCCTCAATATCAAGCGCGGTTAATGCTTTAACAACAGCTTCTTTAGCACAAAAACGTGCAGCAAGATGACTTTCGGGTTTAGAAAATTTCAAGCAGTATTCAAGCTCATGAAAAGTAAAAACCCTGTTAAGAAAATCTTGCGATTTTCCCTTAAATCTTTCTATATCTTCAATATCCACACCTATTGCCATAAGTTGATATTACCATAACATTGACGAATTTTGCAAACACGTGATATAATTGATTATTCAAACGCCTTTTTTAAAATAACATAACTTCATTAAATTAGTCAGAAAGGAAATTTATGGCTAATTCAATGATACCTTATTCGTTTATCCCCGGTACAAAAGCCAAAGCCGGGGAAGTAAATGCCAATTTTATTGCACTTGCCGATATTATAGAGGCGAACAGGCAGACAGCAGCAGGCGATATCGAAGATGTAAATGAAGTATTAAAAACTAAAGCCGATAAAACTGAGCTGATTAACGAACATACCATACTGGAAACAGATACTGATTTAAATGATTATAAAACAAAGGGAGCATATGTATTTATATCAAAATATAAACCGAAAAATATTCCTAAAGGCGGTGCAGGTTTACTTGTAGTCACAGGGCACAAAGACTCCCTTATTAAACAAATTTGGTTTTGTACTGAAGATAATCCTGAAATTTTTACAAGAAACTTTACAGCTTCAAAATGGACTGACTGGCGGTCAGTGTGCGGAATTGAAAAAAAGGCACAAATAGGTTATCTGCAGCTTCCAAACGGAATAATAATGCAATGGGGTTCAAATGTAGGTTCAGTAGTCACATACCCTGTAGCTTTCACAACAATTGCGGCTCCGGTATTTTCCAAAATAGGCTGGGGAAGTTCTTATGAAAGAAGTGATACAGGGATAGCGATACACAGCCTTACCGGATTTAGCGTCGGCAGCGGGGGCGTATTCAATAATATGCACTGGATAGCATTAGGTTATTAATGAGGAGAAGAAATGAAATATTACGGAACAAAAAATAATAAAGATTACGGTTTCTATCTTGAAAATTTTGATAATGCAATAGAAATCTCTGACGAATACTGGAGTGAACTTTTAGAAGCGCAAAACAGCGGAAAAATTATTATTCTGTTCGAAAATAGTGTTATTGCTGTAAACGAAAATGAATATTCTTTTGAAAACGGAAAGTGGAAAAAATTATCAGATAAAGAAGCAGGAATAAAGCAGTTGAAAATTCAAAATGCAATTCGAGAGAGTGAAATTTTGTCGGAACTTGAAGAACTTGATAAAAAACGCATAAGGGCAATAGCAGAACCTTCAATGAAGGATGAAGAACAAACATGGCTTGAATATTACAATTTACAAATCAGCGGGTTAAGAAACGAACTTGCAGAAATAACATAAGATAAAGACCGGTTTTTGAACCGGTCTTTATTGATTAAAATATTTTTCCATAACTCTTTGAATAAGTTTATTAATCTCTGCAGCCCCATTCTTAACATAATCAGGCATATGAAACTGTGTAGATGTTAAATCGTCAAATTCCTTATCCATTAACAGAGCAGAATTAAAAGCTTTTGAATCCAAATATTTGTCGTCGCATACAAATTTTGTATCTTTTTTAGCTGCTATCTTTCTGGTAATTCTTGCCAGCTCGGTAAACATAGGGAGCGTTTCATCACTAACTTCCAGTAAATTATTATTAATCGCAATCGCATCTTCAGGCGGTATAGAATAAGTGTTAATATTTAAAAAATTTTCCTGAATAGGATTTGTATAATTTGTTTTATCTAAATTACTTCTTTTAAATGCACGTCTTAACCTGTGTAAATCATGCCCTGTAAACTCAGCACTCAGCCAGCGTTCTTTTGTTGCAACATCGTTTAAATCACGTGCCTTATCAAGGCAGTAACTCATATTTTTTATACCTGTAAAAGCAATTTTATCCATAAATCAATTACCTGTAAAATGTTATTCAAAGTATCTGTTCATTATATTTTGTATAAAGTCGTTAACATGCTGTGCAGAAGCTTTAACTTTATCTTTTTCAAAAAACTGACTTATAACATTTAATCTGCTTACGTTTGACGGAAGATTTCCAGAAATCTTTGCACCATATATCAGAGCCTCGTCAGCAACATAATCTTTGTAATCATTGTCGACAACCATATTTTTATCAGACATTGAACTTATTTTTCTAGTCAGTTTTGATATATAAGAAAAAACAGGTAAATTTTTATCATTTACCTCAAGGAGTTCTCCGTTAACAGCAACTCCGTCCGGGAAGCGCCCCCCCCCCGAAACACACTCTATATTAAGTATTTCAGAAGAAATTTCATTATTAAATTTTGAAGGCGTATCAGTCACTTTTTTTATAACATTACGAAATTCCGTTAAATCTTTTCCGGTAAAATCATCCCTCAAAACCATTGAAAGACTTTTTGAAACAGTCGGTGCTTTTCTTGAAAATTCTGTCCAGGCAATATTTCTAATTCCTGTAAAACTTACGTTATTAATCTTATCCATAGCAATCATAAAACACGTAAAAAAAATTTTTGCGTGTGATATAATTATTTTACAGAATTTAATAATTGGAGAAAAAGATTATGGCAGAAATAAGAGAAGAATTTATAAATCAAGCAGAACATTTAACCCGTAATGCAGAAGTTTTGCCCGGCGGAATTGAAGAACTTGCAGCAAAATTGCAATATTCACATGATACAAATACCCCGCTGAGAGTAAAATTAGGTATGGATCCTACAAGACCTGATTTACACCTCGGGCACACTGTTGTTATGAGAAAATTAAGAGAATTTCAAAGTTTAGGACATAAAATTGTACTAATTGTAGGCGGTGCAACCGCAATGGTCGGCGACCCGTCAGGAAAATCAGAAACTCGTCCTGCATTGACAAAAGAACAGGTTGAAGAAAATGCTAAATCTTATTTTGAGCAAATGTCTAAAGTATTAGATGTCAGCAACGCAGAAGTTGTAAATAATGCTGATTGGCTTCATAAAATGAGTTTTACTGATTTACTAAAACTATCAGCGCAAGTAACTGTTGCACAAATGATGACAAGAGATGATTTTGCGAAACGTTATGCAGAAGGACGTCCTATTTCAATTCATGAATTTTTCTATCCGCTTATGCAGGCATACGATTCTGTAGAAATTAATTCCGATATAGAACTTGGCGGAACTGATCAAAGATTTAACACTCTTCTCGGCAGAGATATTCAGGCAGCTTACGGCAAAAAATATCCTCAGCTTGTTATGCTTTTACCTCTTCTGGAAGGCACAGACGGTGTTGTAAAAATGTCAAAAACTTACCCTGAACACTGTATTTCATTAACAGACAGCGAAGTTGACATGTTCGGGAAATTAATGAGTATTCCGGATAATATGATTTCCAGATATTACAGCTTATTAACAGATGCTTCAAAAGAAGAACTTGAAACAATCGATAAACAAATTGAAGAAGGTTCTGTTAACCCGCGTGATATTAAGTTGAAACTTGCCTACACAATTACAGCCGAATACCATGGTGAAGAAGGTGCGAAACGCGGTCAGGATGCATTTATTAATGTAGTATCAAACAAAGGAATTCCCGATGATATAGAAAAAATTTCAGGAATGAACGGCAAAGGAATACTTGATGTTCTTGTCGAACTTAAATTTACTGCCAGCAAAGGAGAAGCAAAACGATTAATTCAAGGCGGCGGTGTAAAAGTTGACGGTGAAAAAATTACCGATATGGCTTATACATTTAACTTTGCTGAAAGTGTAGTATTACAGGCAGGAAAACGCAAGTTTGCAAAACTGGTTTAATTTCCCCTCCGATTTCGGATAGGATGTCCGCCAGATAGGTGAAAATAAAACATGTTTAAAGTATTAAAACGCGGAATAACAAAAGTGAAAGAAGATATTCAGGTAATCTACGACAAAGACCCTGCCGCAGATAATTTGCTTGAAGTTATACTTTGCTATCCCGGTTTACATGCATTAATTGCATACCGTTTTGCTCACAGGCTTTATAAATGGCATATACCTTTATTACCGCGTGTAATATCTTATATAACAAGAATTATTACGGGGATTGAAATACATCCTGCCGCAAAAATCGGACGACGCTTTTTTATAGACCACGGAGAAGGCGTTGTAATAGGTGCAACAACAGTAATAGGTGATGACGTACTGATTTATCAGCAGGTAACACTTGGCGGCACGGGTAAAGAGCACGGCAAACGCCATCCGACACTAGGACACGGCGTAATAGTCGGTGCAGGAGCAAAAGTTCTAGGCAATATTACCCTCGGCGATTATGTAAGAGTGGGTGCAGGCTCGGTCGTAGTTGAAGATGTTCCTGAATATTCTACTGTTGTCGGCGTACCGGGAAGAATTGTACACAGAAAAATTAAAGATAAAAACGGAGTTTTAATGCACAATAGAATTCCTGATCCTGTAAAATGCGAATTAAACAGATTAAAATATGAAGTTCAGGAATTAAAAGAAAAAATTAAATAATCTATTTTGCAGTTATAAATTTTGAATATATATATATTTTTTCAACTTCACTGTCATCGGCTTTGTTTATAATATATTCCAATTCTTTTTTTAAGGCAGCAATATCAGTCTTGCCCTCAAACAAAAACAGTTCGTAAATATGCATACCGAAAGCATCGGCAAAACGTGAAAGCAAATCAATCGACGGAAAGCTTAAACCATTTTCAATACAACTGATATGTTTTGCCTCAACATCAACAATTTCTGCAAGTTGTGATTGCGTAAGCTTGCGGGCTGTACGAATTCTTCTTATAAGCTCTCCGAAATTTTGCCTTAATTCGTAATTTTTTTGCATAATTTACCTCATAAGTTAGTTTATTCTACACAAATGCCTATTTTAAAGAACTTATCAGGTAATAATTGACAAATAATGAAATATAAAGTAATATTACTTTAGAAAAGTAAATTTATTAGAATTATTACTTATAAGGTACAATATGATAATTAAAAACTTTATTTACACAAACAGTACAAAAGCGGGTTTTACACTTGCAGAAGTTCTGATAACTCTGGGCATAATAGGTGCTGTTGCTGCACTAACAATGCCAGTATTAGTAGGTAATTATCAGAAAAAACAAACTGTTACAAAATTAAAAAGAGCTTTTTCTGTTCTTTCACAGGCTATCCTAATGTCTGAACTTGATAATGAAAGTACGGAATTTTGGAATTATAATCTTGAAGCAAAAGAGTTTTATGATATATACTTGAAAAAATACTTAATTACTACAGAAGACGTTCAATTTTCAGAAATAAGAAAAGTTGTAACGTACAGATACTTAAATAATACCAAGGCCGAGGGAGCCATAGGGAATAACAATTCATACGCTATTAAATTAAACGACGGTACATTTGTTATCATTGACGGCTGGTTCGACGCAATTGAAGGCAATTCTCGAAATATTATATTTGATATAAACGGTCTTGCGAAACCAAATAAAATAGGCAGGGACGTTTTTTATTTTCGACTATACAAAAAAAAGGGACTTATAGGTTACGATGAAAGCGGAGACCAGGGTTGTGAAAGAAATGCAACAGGATATAGCTGTAGTCAAAAAATAATGGAAGACGGCTGGGAGATTAAAGATGATTACCCGTGGTAAATAATAATCTTTTTTTTATGATAAAATAAAATAAAAAGGAGATATATATGTACCATGTTTACACAATTAAAAACCGTTCAGAATTTTCAAAAACATTAGTTGCAGAAACAAAAGATTATGATTTAGCTCTACAAAAAGCCCAAAAAGCTGTTGAAGGTAAAGAAGGCTACAATTATGTAGTTGAAGAAACCGACGGTTCAATGAACAGTTACGGAGAGTTAATTGCAACAGTTGTTGCCGAAGGCTAGGAGCATAAGTCATTGCGGGCAAATTCGGCTAATATTAAGCAGACAAGTTTGTTAGATGATAAAGAATAAAAAAGGCGGATATAAACCCGCCTTTTAAATTTCAATGCTTAGATTTTGCTGCTTGTTTAATTCATTCAACTCTTTATTAGCTTTCAAGAAATTATACGTTCCAAATAACGAAGTAAAGCCTGCTACAGTTGTAAGTATAAGACCTGCAATATTATTTTTAACAGGCAGCGACGATCCTCCAAGTATTAATAATCCAGACGCCCCTGCAAGCATACTTAAATTTCGCTTTTCTTTAAGTTGCTCCCGACGATTATTTACAGTATTTACAGCATTTACATTTCCAACACCTACAGCACTAATAGACATAATTTTCCCTTTCTTTTGTTATATATTCTACACACTTATATAAAAAGCCTTTGCCTCTAAATTATTGCTACTCGGGCATCGCATCCTATCCTATCCTATCCTATGAGGCAGTATAAAAGAATTTCAGGCATTTTTAAATTCATATTTACATTTCTTAATACTTATTTATGATAAAGTCTTTATACAGGAGGGAGAATATGAAAGCTGTAGTATTTGATGAAGGATTAAAATTAGTAAACGATTATAAAAAACCTGTTCCTCAAAAAGGAGAAGCACTGGTTCGCGTAACTCTTGCAGGAATTTGCAACACAGATTACGAAATTACAAAAGGCTATATGGGTTACAAAGGTATTTTGGGTCATGAAGCTGTCGGGGTTGTTGAAGAAATTAATGATGAAGATCAGTCACTCCTTGGCAAACGTGTTGTGGCAGAAATAAGTTACGGCTGCAAAAAGCCTGATTGCACCTACTGTGCGGAAAAATTATACCGTCACTGCCCTGACAGGCACACATTAGGGATTTGGCGAAAAGACGGAGTTTTTGCTGAATATTTTACAATGCCTTTGGAAGTTCTTTTCGAAGTTCCCGATAAAGTAACCGATGAGCAGGCAGTGTTTGTCGAACCTCTTGCGGCTGCATGTGAAATAACGGAACAATTACATATAAAACCGTTTGAAAGAGTTATCGTATTAGGCGACGGCAAATTAGGTTTAATTACAGCATTAACTCTAAATGCTCAAAACATTGACGTAACTCTTGTCGGAAAACATCAAAATAAACTTGATATTGCCAGAGCTCAAGGAGTTCAAACAAAACTTTTAAACGATTTAAAAGTTGAAAAAATTTATGATGTTGTTGTCGAAGCTACAGGTTCAATTTCAGGTTTTGAAACAGCTCTGGCATTGACAAAACCGCGCGGAGTTTTAGTTTTAAAAAGTACTGTTGCGGCTTCAAAAGAGTTTAATCTTGCCCCTATAGTAATTGATGAAATTACGGTATTAGGTTCAAGATGCGGGCAATTCCCTGCTGCATTAAGACTTTTAAAATCAGAAAAAATTGATTTTTCTCCTATGATTTCAGGGAAATATAAAGCGGATGATGCAATTGAAGCTTTTGAAAAAAACAAAGAAAAAGATACTTTAAAAGTTTTAATAGAATTCTAATAAAAAGCCCGATTATAATCGGGCTTTTTGCTTAATAGTTCATTTCAAAATTGTCATTTAAAAGTTTGCCGAAGCAGCCTGTCCAAGAGCCGTTATCTGAAGTACAATTAGCAGTAAACAAATTTTCTCTTGTATCCTTATCACCCGGGGCGGTTGTAAGCTCGTATTCATCCACTATTCCGTTATTAAATAAGCCGAGAATAAAAACATCACGTCCTGCAATGTTAGGTCCCTGCTGTCCGTTAATATCAACATCAAAAATCGCAACTCTGCTATTGTCTGCAGTACCTGTGCTTGCTAAACCAAAACCAAATGATACTCCGCTTGCAATAGTAACATTCAATTGTTGTCCTGTACCTTTCCCGAGATCAGTCCCTGATATCTTTTTGTAATTTGGGGCAAAGCAGGGCTGCTGAGAAGAACCGCAATCATTAACAACTTTAAAATATGTTTTTACAAAATTATCTAACGCTTCATTTGAAGTCAGACCTGCCTCTCTGAGATTTAAGGCGTTTTTATCTGTCATATACTGCTGTGCGGCCTGTTGAAGCTCATTATAAACTTTATGAATTTGCGTCACATATGTTTTTTTTTGATGATTTTGCATCAATGCAGGTACTGTCATTGCGGAAACAACACCAATTATACCCAAAGTCACTAATACTTCCGCCAGAGTAAAAGCCTTACAGGAGCTTAAAGTACGCCCCCCCCCCGCGTTACAAAATTTGTTAATTTTTTTTTAAAAAAAACCTGTTACATAATTTGATAATTCTTTCATAAAACACTCCTTTTATTCTTTTTACAATATTATTTTAACATTGTTTCCAAACTTTTACAATATTTGATTAATAAATTTGTTTCCATTATGATTAAGTTATGGAAACTGAAGTAATGGAAAAAGAATTTTCCGGAAAAGTTACACTTCTGGATAAATACATTTTAAGACAGGTAATTGAAATGTTTATAATGGGAGTGTGCGTTTTTACATCAATTATCTTTGCTTCCGATACTTTTATCACGCTTATCAAGCAGATATCGTTATTCGGCATACCGTTTAAAGTTGCTTTAATGATGATTATCTTAAACCTCCCGCAGGTTATTGTAATGACAATACCTATGGGTGTTTTGCTTGCTACTGTTATGACACTTAACGGGTTAAGCTTAAAATCCGAAATTACTGTAATGAGAGCTTGCGGTATAGGTTTAAACAGGATTGCAAAACCGATTTTTATTTTTGCATTGGTTATGTCTGTTTGCAGTTTTATAATAAATGAAACAGTTGTCCCCGTAATGACAAAACAGTCAAAAGATTTGGCTTTGTGGTCACTGGGGCAGAAAAATATTCCGGAAGGCAAACAAAATTTTGTATTTAAAGAGCTTAACGACGGCGGAAGTATTAAAAGACTTTTTTACGTAGGTTATTGCGAAGATAAAATTCTGCATAATATTACGGTTCTTGATACTGCAAAAGAGGGTACAATTCAGGTGCTGCAGGCTGATGAAGGGAAAACATCCCCCGAGGGCTGGGAATTTCAAAAAGGTGCTGTATACACAGTTGATGACGAAGGTAAAATATTAAATACAACTCTATTTGACAGCTCGGTTGTAAAATTCGGATTGGATATGTCAAAGGAATTGAATAAAAACGTTGCAAAAGAAATGAATTTTACCAGACTTATAGACTACATAAGACATAATCATATTGACGATAAGCAGAGAAATGCAATTCATATTGAATTGTATGATAAACTTGCACTGCCTTTGACAACAATAGCTCTGGTATTAATAGGTGTTCCTCTTGCAATTACTCCGCCGAGAGTACGATACAACAGAGGTTTCCTGTTCAGCATTTTAATCATATTTGCATACTATCTGATAAGAGCACTTTCAATTTCATTTGGAGAAGCCGGAACGTTACAGCCGTTTTTGGCAGCTTGGATGCCAAATATTGTTTTAACAATTATCGGAACAATGTTGTACTATAAAAAGGTGTACACAATTGAATAGGAACAATAATTTATTCACAAACAAAAGGTTAAACGATTATGATTTAAATATTTTAAATGACAACTCATTTAAAGATTTAGATGATAAAACTTTGAAATTAGAATGCCTTATTGCGGAAAAAGAAGAAGCACTGGATAATTTAAACAACAAAATCAAAGGTGCAGAGCTTTTAGGGAAACTTCTTGATGTAATGGATTTAAAAATTCAGGCAAAGCAGATTGAAAACGAACTTTCAGACCTCAAAGAACAGTACTCTAAAAGAAATATAACAGAAAAGCTTGCTGACGCCGTAACTCCTAAAAAAAGCAAGCCTAAACTTTCCCCGATCAGACGTTTAGCACGTTTTGTATCTAGAAAAATAATTGCAAAAATGTCAACAAAAGTTCAATCTATTTTGGACTTAAGCGACTCTTTAGACACTTTAACAAGTATAAATGAAAACGTAGATGAGCTTATCGCAATGAAAGTTCCTTACGGCGAAACAAAAGCAAATTACGAAAAGCTGACAAATTATCTATATCGAGCAAATAGAATTCATGCACAGATAAGTAAAAAGATGAAGCAAATTTAAATGCTTTATGCGACATAAATATTAAACTTTTGCTTCTTCTTTAAATATAAATTCCGTCATAGGTTTAATCAATAACTTATCAAGTATAGGTCCTATAACAGGAATCAGTTTTACAATAGACAAAAGCTGTACAATAATAGGTATAATATACACAAATAACAGTATAAATAGCATAATTCCGAATATAATTCCGCTGAAATATTCGCCCTTAAGATCTGAACTGTTATAATCTTTAGTCTGATATTTTCCAATAGACTTGTCCGCAAGAAATTCATTAATATTATCGGTTAAATCACAATAATATTTATATTCATAATCATTTTTGAGCGGCGGTGTATGGTCATATGACTGAGATGAAAATAAATATAAAGTATCAAGTTTTCCGTTATTGTTATAGTACAAATTTAAATCATATCTGTATGAATTATAACGATATGAGGATTTGCTGCTCTTTTTCTTAAAAACTTTTTCTACTAAAACAGCCTTTTGAATATCATTCAAAGAAACTTGTTTTGCCCTCTTTTGTCCAAAAATATTTTCATATGATAGTTCACATAAATTTTGTGTTCTATCACAAGAAAAGTTTAAAGTTCCGGGATATTCAACAGACCACAGAATTGAAAGCATACATATTAAGGACGCCAACACTCCTAAAATTATATAACTCTTTTTTGCATCATTAGAATATTTTTTTTCTTCGTTTACAACAATATCTTTATTTTCCATAATATCATAATTATAATAATAGTCTTACATATTGCATCAATCATACATTGTATCTTTCAATATTTATAGACTTGCTAAAGATGTGTGTTTATCATAAAATTTTTTCATAAGACTAGCTTAAGGAGATATTATGAACGAGCTTTTAAAAAAATCAGCTGCTGAGCAAAGCAAAGCTTTAAAAAATAAAGAAATTTCAGCTGTAGAATTAACAAACGCAGCTTTTGAAAGAATTAACGAAGTTGACGGGAAATTAGGCGCTTTCAATTCTTTGACAAAAGAAGCGGCACTTGATACAGCTAAAAAAGTTGACGAAAAAATTGCGAAAGGAGAAGAATTACCGTTGTTGGCGGGTGTTCCTCTCGCTTTGAAAGATAACATGAATATGAAAGGTTCTAAAACAACGGCCTCTTCCAAAATTCTGGAAAACTTCGTTTCACCTTTCAACGCTACAATTACGGAAAAATTATTGGGAAACCTTGTTCCGATTGTCGGGAAAGCAAACCTTGACGAATTTGCGATGGGTTCTTCAAATGAAAACTCGGCTTTTAAAAAAGTTCATAACCCGTGGGATTTGAAAAAAGTTCCTGGCGGTTCATCAGGCGGTTCTGCCGCTTCCGTTGCAGCCTGCGAAGCAACTTTAGCACTAGGTTCAGATACAGGCGGTTCTATCAGATTGCCTGCATCTTTCTGCGGCATTGTAGGTATGAAACCAACTTATGGACGTGTTTCAAGATACGGACTTATAGCTTTCGCATCTTCTCTTGACCAAATCGGACCTTTTGCGAGAACTGTCGAAGATGCAGCAAACTTGCTTGAAGTTATTTCCGGTCATGATCCTAAAGACAGCACTTCGTTAGATTTGCCCGTTGAACATTATGCGGCAAATTTAAACAATGACATCAAAGGTATGAAAGTCGGTGTTATAAAAGAACTTATGACAGAAGGTTTGTCAGAAGATGTTCAAAAAGCAATGGAAAAAGCTATTGAAGATTACAAAAGACTTGGCGCCGAAATTGTTGAAATTTCATTACCAAACTTGAAACATTCAATAGGTATCTACTATATCTTAGCAACAGCTGAATGCTCATCAAATTTAGCACGTTTTGACGGAGTAAAATACGGTTACAGAACAGCTGATGCAAAAAACCTTATGGAAATGTATACAAAAACAAGAGCGGAAGGTTTCGGACCTGAAGTTAAACGCCGTATAATGCTCGGGACTTATGCATTATCATCAGGTTACTACGATGCTTATTATAAAAAAGCTCAACAGATGAGAGCACTTGTTACTCAAGATTTTGCGGAAGCTTTCAAAAAAGTTGATATTTTAATATCACCGACCTGCCCGAACACTGCATTTGAACTCGGGGCAAAATCATCAGATCCGCTTGCAATGTATTTAACCGATATTGCAACAATTTCTGCAAACCTTGCTGGAATTCCGGGGATGAGCGTACCTGCAGGATTTGATAAAGACGGTATGCCGATAGGCTTGCAGATACTTGCTCCGCAATTACAGGAAAGCAGATTGTTTAATGCGGCTCATAAATTTGAAAGAGCTAATGATTATTATTTACAGTTAGCGAACATATAAAATCTAAAAAGGCGGTTTTTCAAACCGCCTTTTTATTATTTACCATAGTTATTAATATCTTGAATAATTTGCTGATGCTCGTATGCAAGTATAGCTGCTATTTCCAAATCTCCCTGTGCTCTAGCAAGCTGCACCTGCCTTAATTTTAAATTTGCATTACGTTTCAAATCAGCTAAACTATGTGGCTGTTTAATTTGGCTTTTTAAATATTGTTGGGTTTTATCATAATTTCGGTTTGAAACATTATTACTATATTGAATGCCGTCTAACAAAGAATATCTCCTATACTGTTTCCTGTTTGTCTATATCAAAAATACTTTTATCCATAGGAATATCTGCAGGCATCTTATTATTTTTGTTATTTTGAGTTTTTTCTTCATTTTTAATATGTGCCGCATCAGCTATTTGAGTTTTCATATTATCATCTTGTATTGAATTTAAAAATGTCTTGCCCTCTTTTTTGGCAGCGAAAACTGATAAATCTTTATCATTTAAAGCGGCTAATCTGGATAAATCCACGGTATCGGATTTTTTGTAATTTGTTTTTCCTGTCAAACGCCTAATCTTTGCCGGCTCAAAATTCGGATCATACTGAAATAAATCTTTAACTGTAATTGCCATAATAACCATCCTTTCCTTATAAACTTCCTGACATATTCATAAAAAAATCTATCCGGAAATTATTGCTATATCGGCATCGCATCCTATCCTATCCTATCCTATGA
>FR900474.1 GCA_000438175.1 Fusobacterium sp. CAG:439
ACTTTTAGTAATAGTACTGCCGTCGGTTTTTCCTCATATGCCAGCGGTAATAATTCAGTCTCCATCGGTTCCTCGTCAATTTCCGGCGGAGAAAACTCTATTGCAATCGGAAATTTGTCAAATGCAGGTGATAGTAATTCTGTATCAATCGGTAAAGGATCAAGCTCCAGCGGTTATTGGAGTACCGCGACGGGTTATGAATCCGGAGCAAGTGGTGATTACAGTTCCGCTTATGGTGAACAATCAAATGCCTCCGGCGGTTCATCAATCGCCTTAGGAAACGGCGCAACCTCTAGCGGCGGCAGTAGTGTTGCCTTAGGCAATGAATCAAGATCCGAAGGAGAAACATCCGTATCAATCGGTGTATACTCAAGAGCTTCTGATACTGATACAATTGCCATAGGTAATAGTGTCATTGCCGACGGAGAAAGTGCAATCGCGATCGGAAGTAATGAGGGCACTCATACCACTCAGGCCTTAGCGGATAAAGCATTAGCTATCGGTGACGGAGCTTATGCCACCGGAAGTTATTCAATAGCTCTTGGGACAAGAGCAACATCTAAAGGTCAAAATAATATAGCAATCGGTGTAGATGCTTGTCAGTATGCTACCGGCAGTAATAAG
>FR900475.1 GCA_000438175.1 Fusobacterium sp. CAG:439
CCCCATAATGATGGAAGATATCTAATGGATGTTATAAAAGAGAATATATATAACAATAAATATCCTTTAATAGTAACAGAGGGAAGTAGCAAAAAGAAATTAAACAAAATTCTAAACGAAAACAATGAGTATCTTTCATATTGTTATTCAAAGTTAAATGGAATTAAAGATGTCTTATTTATTCATGGACATTCTCTTGATAAAAAGGACAAACATATATTTGATGCCATAAGTAAAAATTCAACAATAAAAAGAGTATATATAAGTCTATGCTCTAAAGAAAATTATCGAGATAAACGTGAAAAAGCTGATACTTTTTTTGCAAAAAGAGAACGTGAAAAAACTATAGAGGTATTCTTTTACAATGCAGAGAGTACTAATATTTGGTAATCAAATAATGAAAATTCATAATAAAATGGGAGCCAACTCCCATTTGCCAACGGACTAACTATATCAATAGATATTAATCACAAATAATCCGGCTTATATTTTTAATTTCAAATAACATTTTTTCAATTGTTGGCAAAGTCCATATATCAGGATTTAACAATAAAATTCTAAAAATAACCTGAGTTAAATTCGTTACATGAAATTTTTCCGGTAAACTTTTAAATATTGAATAAATATAATTAATGTTAATCGGTGTATTTTGTAAATTTAATCCTTCCAGTATTTCTTCATCAGGTAATCCTGCAATAAGTGCTATTATAATTTTACATTCATCATCGGTTAAATTTTCAATAGGCTTATTTTTATTCTGCTTACTCCAGTAATATAAAAGGTGAAAATTTAAAACAATATTTCTATTGTGTTCAAATTTCCAAATATCATTACAGACTTCTGACACAATATTAAACAATAAGATATTATTTAATATATCATTTTCAAAAACAGCTTTATTGGCTTCTTTCAGATTCGTTGTACATAAAAATTCATCACAATAAATTGCGGCTTGTATTGATGAAGAGAGAATTAAGTTATCAAATTTTTTATATTGAGGATTATTTTGCAGGTTTAATTTGAACCGATCGTAAAATTTATTGAATAAATCTTTATCATCTTTAACATCAATCATTTTGCTAAAATCATTCTGAATAAACTGTGGTGTACTATTGAAGTATTCAATTAACGGAATTAACCCTGCAAAATTCCGATTTAATCTTTTACTTAGTGATTGTCCTAAATTCTGAGCGGAAAAATTGGTATCAATATCCTCAAAATTTAACAGCCATTTCATTGTAGCAATTTTTTCCTTTTGTTTTTCTATACTTAATACAGAATTGCCTACCATATTAACCGCCTTTCCTATTTATTAATTATGAAATTTAAATTATTATATTTGTATATAATTCAAACTCTCTGTTGTTCTTTTAATAATAGAGAGATATCTTCATATTTACAATTACCCAACTCGGCTATAAAACTAATTACTAGTTAGTATGTACTAACGTTTAGTCTATCGTTATAAATTATGCATTAGATATAATTTATTAATATGGAATTGAAAAATTTGTTTGGCAAAAAACTAAAGAAACTCAGGGAAGCAAGAGGACTAACTCAGCAAGAATTAGCAGAGTTGTGTGATATGCAAACAAATTCTATCACTTTAATTGAAATAGGAGAAAGGGCTGCATCATTTTCAACAATTGAACTTCTTGCTGAAAAATTAGGAGTAAGTTATGCAGAATTATTTAGTTTTGACTGTGAAGATGGGCTTGAACTTTCCAAACAAAACCTTTTAGATTATTTGAATAGTGAATTAAAAGATTTAGACGACCTCTTGTTACAGCATATGATAAAGTATGCAAAATTAGTAAAAGAGCTTAATGTTTCAAAAGAATAAACTTTTAAGATTTTTTTTCTGTTTTAAAGCATTGAACTAACTTAAATGCAATCTCTCTGTCTTTATAATCAAGATCTTTGAACGCTTCAGAGGCTAAAAATAATAACTGCTTGTCCTGTATGTCGTATGTGCTTTCATCAAAAGTAAATATATACGAAAGTGGAATCTCAAGAGCCATTGCTATTTTAATCATTACGTTAAAAGATGGATTGTTAATTCCTATTTCAATACAAGATAAAGTCTGAGATGCAATGCCTGCAAGATAAGCAAGCTCTCTTTGTGTAAGATTTTTGGTTTTTCTGTATTTTGCAATATTTGCCCCGATTTTCTTTTTATAATCGGTTATATTTTGAGATTCTGTCATTTTCTAGTCTCCAAATGAGCATCGATAACTCTTATGTAAAACTGCAAATCATTTAAGGATGCTTCATCTAACTTTTTATCAATGTAAGCTCTTAATTCATCTTTGTTTTTAATATAATCAAAATCAAATAAATCTTTAATATTACAATCTAATGCTTCAACAAATTTTTCGATATTTTCTTTTTGCGGAAATCTTGAGCCGTTTTCAATTCTTGAAATAGTAGTAATTTCAAGGTCAACCATTTCAGCTAATTGAGCTTGAGTAAGCCCTTTTGCTTTTCTAATTTCTTGTAGTCTAATACCAAAATCTTTAGTAATATCCATATTACTGTAATTATAGAGACAATATTAATATTTCATAATAGCCAACCAAGTGCTAATTTTATGATAATATTATAATTATTGGCAAACTTTTTATTAAAAAAGGAACATCTTTGTAATATCTGAAATGCGAAAAAGTTAAATGTTCAGTATTTCTATATAAAGAATAATTTTGTGCTAAAATCTGCATGAAGTATGGAAGAGAATAAATTTCAAAGTCAATATTCTGCATTAATAGAGGCAAAGCGTCTTGAGGATTTTTCGCATGACAAAAATTTTCTGCCTGTTTATGCATCATCTACCGCAAAGATTTTACCTTATCAAATAGCGGCGGCACGTTTTGCATTAAGGTCAGACTTTTTAAAAGGTTGTATACTCTGTGATGAAGGCTCACTCGGTAAAACCTACGAGGCACTTCTTGTTGCAGGGCAAAAGTGGTATGAAGGCAAAGAAAATATTTTGGTTGTTCTCCCGCCAAATCTTGTACCCCAGTGGAAGCGGAAACTTGACACTGATTTTACCCTTCCTAATGTTTTTTGGAATAATACAAAAAATATACCTGATGAAGATGGGATAGTAATAACGACTTACGAGAATGCCTCTAAACGAGCGGATAAAATCAAAGAACGAGATTGGGATTTGGTAATTTTTGATGAGGCTGATACACTTTCAAAACCTGAAAAAGAAATTGTCAAAACTTTAAAAAGTGCCGTTCGTGAAGCCTATAAACTTTTACTTACACCTACCCCTATAACACTAAGCATAATGGACATTTACGGCTTAATTCATTTTATAGATGAAAGTATTTTGCCTGATGCCGACTGCTTTTACAAGCGATATTTCAGAAAGCCTGAAAATTACCCCGAATTAACAAGCTGGGTTTCTCAATTCTGTTTCAGAACATTAAAAAGTCAGACAACAGAATATGTGAATTTTTCACGCAGACTGCCGATTACTGTGGATTACCCTCTTTTGCAGGAGGAAAAAGAGTTATATAAATTAATTTCAACATATATTGCCTCAGAAAATAAAGCAGCATATCCTGAAATGGATGAGTACAACTTAAATCTTTTGTTTTTCAAAACACTTTCATCTTCACCGCAGGCGTTTTCAAATATGCTTGATAACCCTATAACAAGGGCTTATGGAATGGAGAATATTATTCTAAAACAAATGAAAGATTTAGCCGATAACATAAAAATTAACTCTAAGACTCTGAGATTAATAAAAATTTTAAGAACTGTTTTTAATCACTTGAAAGTAATGAAAGTTAATCAAAAAGCAATCATTTTTGTAAGTAATTCAACGACACTGGATGTTCTGTATAAATTGTTTTTGCAGGATGGGTACAACACTATAAAATACAAAGACAACAATTCTTTGGAAAGATTCAGAGCGGATGCGGATATTCAAATTCTTATCGCAACCGATGATGCGGCGAAGGGTTTAGATATAGAATACTGTCCTGTAGTTGTGAATTACGATATGATTTATAATTCAATTCAAATGGAGCAGAGAATTTGCAGATGCCACAGACAGGGACAGAATTCTGATGTGCTAGTTATTAATCTTTTAAGCCATGAAAATTTTGCAGATGTCAGAATGCTTAAACTTATAAATAAACGGACTTTACAGTTTAACGGGATTTTCGGGATGTCGGATGATATTGTAGGAAATTTTGACACTAAGATAAAAGAAGTGCTAAAAGATTTCAGGCACAGAGATGAAGTGGCTCAGGCATTTAAAGAAAACTTGACGGAGCACAGGCAAGCAAACGAACAACTTGTTGAAAATTCAGAAGATATTCTATTCACGACATTTACCAAATCCATAGCGGATAAAGTAGCGGTTACCCCTGCATATATTGAGGAAAAAGCTGCAGAACTCAATGCCGAATTGTGGGAACTTGTAAAATATTATTTTGAAACCATAAAGCCCGACTGGTACGAAATAGATGACGAAAACAAAACTTTGACCTTGATAGAAGGTTACAAACGTCCGTATTTGTTTTCGTTCAACGATAACGGGCGAATGAGAAATTATGAAGGTTATAAAAGATACGGATTAGGCAAGGATTTTAAACCTCAAACAGGCAGAATATCTTTTACTTCTACATTTGCAAAAGGAATTTTAAGAGAAATTGATACAAACATTGCACCTGAAGCTAAGATTTATATAAATGCGGACATTGAGCCATGTGAGATTGGATTTTATAATGTAGCCATAACCTCAAAGGATGTTTCTTCTACCCGCCATATTTTGATAGGTCAAACACAATCAGGTGAGATTTTAACAGAACAAAAATGTCGGGAACTGTTAAGTTTGCCCGTAATTGAAATAGAAGAACGTACAAACCTTGAAAAAATAAGGCTTTGCAGTTTGCTTGAAGATTTCGGGAATTTGGATGAAAAAATATCTAAAGATGAAATAATAAAAGAGTATATAAAAAGTCAGGAAGGCTCATTTGCTTTTGAAGTTGAAAAGATAAAACTACTTGCAGGCAGAAAGAAAACACAGCTTGAAACACATTTGAACGACATTAAAACAGATATTAAAGATTTGAAAAAACAGGCTTGTGCAAACAAACTTGAGGAGCTGAAAACAACAAAACGGGTAAAAGTTTTGGAAAAAGAATTACTCAAGCGAGAAGAAAAACTGTTCTATGATAAAGCACAGATTGATGTTGAAACCGAAAAAGAAATAGCGGATTTGACGGATGAGTATAATTTTAATGTTCTAGTGAGCCCGCATTTCAAAGTGCAAATTTTCAGTACAAATAAAGAAAAGCAGGATGAACCGGAGTTAGAGGAACTTATTTTAGAAGATCCAAATAGCAGATATTGCATTAAGCCTCAATGGTAATTTTTGTGGTAAGATTAACTCAATAGGAAAATAATTAATAGGAATTTATATGGTGGATATTGAAAGAGTTTCGTCACAAAGTATGGATATTGAAAACGCAGACCTTGAAAAGTTGAGAGCGGTATTTCCTCAGTGTTTTTCAGAGGGAAAGCTGGATATTAGTAAACTTTTAGCATTGTTCGGGCAATATGATGACAATGACTTTGAAAAATACAAGTTTGAATGGAAAGGTAAATCCGAATGCTACCGTATAGCGGGAAAACGTTCAACAGGTACACTCAGACCTTGTCCGGAAGAGAGTGTAAATTTTGACACAACAAACAATATCTATATTGAAGGTGACAACCTTGAAGTCCTGAAACTTTTGCAGTCGTCATATTACAACAAGGTAAAGATGATTTATATCGATCCCCCGTATAATACGGGCAATGACTTTGTATATGAGGATGATTTCAAAGACCCTATGACAAAGTATAAAGAAGTAACACAGCAGACTACGAAGTCAAACCCTGAAACAATGGGCAGATTTCATACAAACTGGCTGAACATGATGTATCCTCGTTTACGTTTAGCTGCAAATCTCTTGCGTGATGACGGGGTAATATTTATTTCCATTGATGAAACAGAATTACATAATCTGAAAAAAATTTGTGATGAAGTTTTTGGAGAGGAAAATTTTGTTGCAGACTTTGTATGGCATAATAAACGAGGCGGCGGCAACGATGCTAAATTTGTTGCTGTTGAACATGAATATGTGATAATGTATGCAAAAAATGTACATGAACTCGCTGAATTATTTGTTCCTTTTTCTCCTCAATATTTATTACGATATAAGGAAGAAGATGAAATTGGTAAATATTATTGGGATACATTCAAACGAAAATCGGGGAAACAATATTATCCTATCACTTGTCCTGATGGTTCTGTTTTGCAATATGATGAATTAGGAAATCCTATCAGTTGGTTACGCTCAGAAGCTAGGTTTAAAGAAGATTTAAGCAAAGGTGAGGTTAGGATAGTTAAAATTAAAGATAATTGGTCTGTTCAGTTTAAACAAAGATTGCCGGAAGGGAAAAAACCTCGAACAATATTCTTAGAGGAGTCTATTTTTGAAAATCAGGGTACGACAGCAGATGGAAGTGGTGAAACTTTAGAGTTATTTTGTAAAAATGTTTTTGATAATCCAAAACCTACAGCGTTGATAAAACATCTACTAAGTTTCAACACTAGCAATAACGATATAATTCTTGATTTTTTTGCGGGTTCAGGAACAACTGCAGATGCGGTCATGCAATTAAATAAAGAGGACAATTCTAAAAGACAATTTATTATGGTGCAGTTGCCGGCTTTAATAAATCCAGAAAATAAGAATAGCAAGACTGCAAAAGGGGCTTATGAGTTTTTGCAAGAGTTAAAGAGAAAGAACAATTTGTGTGAAGTTAGCAAAGAACGTATAAGACGTGCCGGTAAAAAGCTTACCGAAAATAATGGTCAACTCGCATTGGAAGAAAAGAAACCATTAGACATCGGTTTCAAAGTTTTTAAACTAGACACCTCAAACCTTGCCAAATGGGACAGCTCACCTCTAGAAAATGCCGGAGCATTGTTCCAAAGGCTTGATGCAATAGAAAATTCAATTAAATCCGACCGTACAGACTTAGATGTTGTCTATGAAGTTATGCTTAAACTCGGTATTCCGCTTGACTACAAAGTCATCCCGATAGAAATTAACGACAAAAAAGCCTATTCAATAGGCGAAGATTGTCTTGTCCTTGTATGCTTGGATTACGGCAAAGACGGCATAACTCCTGAAGATATTGAGGCTATGTGTGAACTTGTACCAGCAAAAATCGTATCTTCAGAACAAGCTTTCAAAGATGATACCGCACTTTCAAACGCTCATTATATCTTGAAAGATAAAGGTATTGAAATGAAATTATTATAAGGAGTGCCGGGTGAAGTTAAAGTTTAAAAATCAAGAGTTTCAAACAGAAGCAGTCAATGCCGTAGCAGATTTATTCACAGGTCAGGAAAAGTCAAATATGACTTTTTCGATTGACGATAACGGCGGTCAAATAAAATTATTGCAGAATGATTTCGGTTTTGGCAACAAACTTGAAATAGATAACGATACTTTGCTTGCAAATATGCACGCAATTCAAAGACGTAACAAACTTCCGCTATCTCGAGATTATGACAGCCGCCAGTTTTCTATTGAAATGGAAACCGGAACGGGTAAAACATACGTTTACACAAAAACAATTCTTGAACTCAATAAGCGCTACGGCTTTTCAAAATTTATTATTGTAGTTCCATCTGTTGCAATCAGAGAGGGTGTTTTCAAATCTTTACAGGTAACAGAAGAACATTTTAAAAACCTCTATGACGGGGTTCCTTACAGATATTTTATTTATAACTCTGCTAAACTTTCGGATGTCCGCCAGTTTGCAACATCAGGCAATATTGAAATAATGATTATAAATATTGACGCATTCAAAAAAGCCGAAAATATAATCAATCAGGAGCAGGACAAACTCAACGGCGAAACTGCTATGAGATACATTCAGGACACTAATCCGGTTGTAATTATCGACGAACCCCAATCCGTTGACAACACTCCAAAAGCTAAAGAGGCAATTCAATCTTTAAATCCGCTTTGTGTACTCCGCTACAGTGCAACTCACAGAGAAAAAATAAACCTGCTTTATCGCTTAACTCCTGTTGATGCATACCAAATGGGACTTGTAAAACAGATTTGTGTTTCCTCAAGTTCTGTTGCAAACGATTTTAATAAACCTTACATTCATTTAAAATCAGTATCTAACGACAATGGCTTCAGCGCAAAAATTGAAATAGATATTGAAAATAAATCAGGTAAAGTTGAGAGAAAAACAATTACCGTAAAACCTAATGACAGCTTGTTTATGCTTTCAGGTAAACGTGAATTATACGAAGATTATGTTATTGCAGGCATTGACTGTACAAAAGGTGCTGAATGCATCGAGTTTTCCAACTCGGAAATTTTGCAGTCAGGCAAGACCATTGGCGGAGTTGATGAAAACATAATCAAACGTACACAGATATATAAAACAATCGAGGCACATCTTAACAAAGAATTAAGATATTTTGAAAAAGGAATAAAAGTCCTCTCTTTATTCTTCATTGATGAAGTTAAGAAATACCGTACAGAAACGGGTGAAAAGGGTATTTATGCTCAGATGTTTGAGGAATGCTATACCGAACTTATGAGCAAGGAAAAGTATGCTGCTCTGAAAACTTATTTCAATACTGATGTTGAAAAAGCCCACAACGGCTATTTTTCACAGGATAAAAAAGGTATTTATAAAAACACAAAAGGCGACACTCTTGCTGATGACGACACGTACAACACGATTATGAAAGATAAAGAATGGCTATTGTCTTTTGAATGTCCTTTAAGATTTATTTTCTCCCATTCTGCTTTAAAAGAGGGCTGGGACAATCCGAATGTGTTTCAGGTTTGTACATTAATTGAACAGAAATCAGCATTTACATGCCGTCAAAAAGTCGGACGTGGGCTAAGGCTTTGTGTTAATCAGGACGGTGAACGTATTGAAGACAGAAATATAAACATCCTGCACGTAATGGCAAACGAAAGTTTTGCAGAATTTGCCGAAACTCTGCAAAAAGAAATTGAACAGGAAACCGGTATGAAGTTTGGAGTTTTGCAGCTTAGTGCTTTGATGGATTTAACTTATGAAGAAAAAGTCGAAATTGAACACCAGATGGATGAAGCCTCTGCCTTTGATGTTTATGAGGCACTTGTTGCAAATGACGTCATAGATGAGAGAGGAGTTTTAAGAGTTGAGAGTGAAATTGATAACTTTGAGCTGCCTAAAATCGAAGAGCCGCTTAAACAAGAAATTAAAAAAATTCTTAAACAGCAAGAACCTGTAACTTTTGAAAAACTGAAAGAAGTTAAATGTGTTGAAACCCGTATTGAAGAAAAAACATTTACGCATGAGCAAGCCACAGAGATTATGGAAGAACTCAAAGAAATGAAAGTAATTTCAAAAGAGGGTAAAATAAAAGACACAATGAAAGCACAGCTTAAAGCCGGCAAACTTGATTTGAGTGAACGTTACACAAAAGCCGCACAACGTGCAATTATGCAGGCATTAGAAAAAGCCGACAACCGCCCTGTTATTCGTGACGCTAACAAAGAAGTTACGGTTAAACTGAAAAAACAGGCAATTTTATCTCCTGAATTTAAAGAATTATGGGATAAAATTAAACAAAAAACTACTTACAGGGTAAATATTGACACTGACACTCTGATAAAGAACTGTGTAAAAGAATTACGTGAAATGCCGCCGATTCCAAAGGCTAAACTATTAACTTCAACTGCTGAAATTGAAATTGAAAATGCAGGAATTTACTCAACAGAAAAGCACACACAAACTAGCGATTTAGAAAATACTTATAGTTATGTGCCAGATATTTTACGTTTGATAGCGTCAGAAACGTTATTAAAGCATTCAACGATTATAAAGATTTTAAAACAAAGCGGGCGAGAACAGGATTTTATGAATAACCCGCAGTTATTCTATGAAAAAGCACTAGAAATTATTTTGAGAAATCGTCACAGCTTGGCGATTGACGGGATAAAATATATTAAACTTGCAGGTGAAGAATATTATGTTCAGGAAATTTTTGACAGCGAAGAGCTGCTTGCAAATCTTGACCGAAATGCTGTTCAGGTTGAACACAGTGTTTACGATTACCTGATTTATGACAGCGGGGTTGAAAGCCGATTTGCAAAATCTCTTGATGAAGACCCTGATGTAAAAATGTTTTTCAAAATCCCGCCAAGATTTAAAATCGAAACACCTATCGGAAGTTATAATCCTGATTGGGCTGTGTTCTTAGAAAAAGACGGCGAACAAAAACTTTATTTTGTGCTTGAAACAAAAGGAACAACAAGCCTACTTGATTTAAGAAACTCAGAAAAATTAAAAATTCATTGTGGTAAGCAACACTTTGCAGCTTTAGAAGATGGAATTGAATTTTCAGAAGAACCAGTAAAAGACTGGAAAGAGTTTAAAGTTAATATTTAAATACTATTTACGAACGTGAACTTTTGTAAATGATCGGACATTATTTTTAAGAATAATGGCAAATTTATTCTTTATGAGGTTTAATCTAAAAAAGAGGAAATTATGAAGATTAATCCAGTATATTATCAAACTTATAATTATAATACAGCACAAAATCCAAAACAAAAGTTAAACAACATTAATTCTACGAATGCATATAGATATATCCAAAGTGATACATGTATATTTACGGGCTCTAAAGAAGATTTGTGGGACATTGCTAGAAACTTAGGTAAAAAGGTAGTAGACAAAACAAAAGAAACATTTTCTGATTTTTCATCTCTTTTTCAAAATAAAAATATAGAACTCACTAAAGAGGAAGAATCATTCATTAATAGCTATTTCCAGAAAGAGGCCGAAATTAAAGCTGAATATGACAAAAAAATAGCAGCGATAAAAGATGGTTTTTGGGATTCATTGACAAATCGGTCTGAAAAAAAACGAGAAAAGTTACGTAAACAGAAAGACGAAGCATTAAAAATATCCTACACATATCAAGATCTTTTTGAAAAGAGGGAAAAAGAAGCAATTGACAACAAAAATAGGTTTAATGAACTTGCAAAACAGTTAAATATGAGTAAAGAAATTCTAGCGGCGTTTGAAAGTTCTCAATTATCAAGTCAGCGAAGACTTGACATTATTAATAGAAGGAAAGAACTTTTAGATAAAAAGGGATTTAGTCAAATTGCTGGTTATATTAATGAAAAAAACAAACTTCAAGAAAATTTTCTTGATTTAATTGATGATGAAAAAGCTGGAAAATATTTAACGAAATCGATTCCAAATGCAATATTGTTTTATGGACCTACTGGTTGTGGTAAAACAACATTTGTAAAGGCTCTTGCAGAAGAAGCAGATTGTAACTTTGAAATTGTACAATGTAGAGGTCCTCAGAAAGCAAAAGAACAACAACTTTATGATATTCTGATTGGTTATACCGATTCTGATGATCATGGTAATGAAATTGAAATTTCGGGCTTACTAGATAAAGCTCAAAATGAATTTCTAAAAACAGGCAACAGAACTATTATTTTAATTGACGAATTTGATAGATTTTTTGGAAAAGATGTTTCAAATAAATTCATCCGTACAATGAAAGGCATTTTAGAAACTTGTTCAGAGGATAATCATGTAACATTTTTCCTTACCACTAATAAACCACAAAAAATTCCTTATGAATTAAGAAATGCACATAGAATTGAACCATCTTATCCTATTGATCCGCCAAATAAAACAAACACTGTTGCAGTAATAGAACATTATCTTCAAGGTTGTGACACCGAAGATTTGGATTATAATGTTATTTTGAATGAATTATTTAAATTCGCACCAGATGAAATATATAGTAACACTCATTTAAAGACCATATGCGAAATTGCGGCTGATGAAATAAAAACAGATAATACTCCATTAACAACAGATATGTTTCTACAAGCAATAAAACAATATAATGACTCAAATACTGACCACAATCTTTTAAGAATAACAAAAGAGTACCTGAAACAATATGAAGATGATAGAGCAAATTTATAAAGGATTTTATTGTGAAAACTTCTCGAATTACAACTTTTAACAATAATATAGATGTAAACAGAAATAAAAAAAGAAGAATCTTAGAAGCTTCTACAGTGTTAGTCGGCTCAACTGCGCTTATTCCTGCAAGTTTTTTAATTGCTGACAATTTTAGCAATAATAAAAAGAATTATCTAAAATCAGTTAAAAATGAAAAAGATATATTTACGAAAACAGTTCAAAAAAATACTGATGTAGGTGTGGGGCTATTAAAAAAAATTGGAAAACCCATAGATGACACTGTAATAAAAGCCATTAGAGATCAAGTTGAAATAACAGAAAAAACTAAATTAGAAGAAAAATTAGCTCTTTTAAATAAACTTCGTAAATCACATGTTAATAAAGGTTTAACAATTTCTGCAGGAGTAGGATTAAGTCTTGGTGCTGCTATTCTTGGAATAAAAAATGTTTATGAAAAACAAAAAAAGCAATCAGTGGAAGTAAATTCAACTACTCAAACTTATAATAATAAAATAACATCAAATAATAGTCTGTCATTTGGAAATACAAAAAAACAAATTTCTTTTACCGGAATTATTGATAAAATTGCGAATGAATTAACTCCTCAACAATTAAAAAATTGGCAAGATTACGTAAATGGAGTATTCCCAACCTTAGAGGAAACTAAATGGGCACGTAAAATTGCCGACTTTAGATTAAAAGATTGGCCTAAAGGTATTATAAATTCTTATATTGCCAAATATCTTAAGCCTTCCACTGATAGAGAATATCACACATATTTACTGAAACAAGATATTATAGTTCCATCGGAACCTCCAATGTATTATAGAAATTATGATAAATGGTTTAATACTCAACGGTGGCAAGATTTTCAAAAATGGCCGGAATATATAGACAAAGCTGCTCAATTCGAAAGAATGGAAAGTATTATTAACCAGGAAAGAATAAAGAGTTATGCATTGGAAAAAAAATTACTTGAACAAGCTGCAAAGAAAGAATTATCAGAAGCTTGCATAAAATATCAAATAAATGAGGAATTTTTGTCTGCATTTAATAAAGATAATAAAAAAGTAAAAATTCCTGATGCTCTAATGATACAAAGCAAGAACAGAGAGGATGCAACTGAAACATTAAAATGGATTGTTGGAAAATCAAATTCAAATTATATATATATTGAAGATAAAAATGAGGCAAATTATACAAGGTTAGACCAAATTCGTACTGTTCTTGAAGAAGCAGAGGAAAACTATAACAAGAATGGTAAGAGAACTCTTGTTTGGGTTGAAAATTTTAACAAACTACTATCGAAGGATTCAGGTAATGAAGAGGTAATTGGTGATTTGAAAGATATGTTAGATAAAATAAGCAAGCAGTATAAAACAACTATTATATTTAGTTGTAATAGCACTGAAAACCTTGACCCAATTGCATTGCAGCCACATAGGGTGAAAATATATAATATTGATAAGGAAGCTCCTTTAGAAGAATTACAAAAAATTCAAAATAATTATATTTTATCTAATATTCAAAAAATAAAAGATAGTGATGGATACAGATTTAAATATGTACCATTTGAACAAAATTTTGTTGACTTGTATTTAGGCGATTTTTCTTATAGTTCTAATATTTTATGGGTAGATTCTCAAAATATAGATGCAATACATGCTGTAATTAACAATTTTGATACAATAAAAAAGATACCAAAATTTAAAAATATTAATTCAATAAAATTTCCAAGACCTGATAATATCAAAGAACTTGATAATAATAAATTAAGATGTACTGGGAATATAACAATGGATGGCAAAGTTATCTATGAATATTTTGTATAAATCAGCTTTAAACTATAGCATTTATTCCATTTCTATTATACAATCTTAACTTTTCATCTTTATTATTTAGAGTATATTTTTTGTTTTTTTCTTCATCAAATATACAATTTAAAATAATACCGTTTGCCAAAAGCAACATAAATAAAGAATTATTAAAAAAGTTTTTATTTTTACTTTTAAACCGAATACCTGCATACAATAAATCCATTGTAGTTAATAAAAGCAACGTTTTAGCATTGTTAAATTTATGCGTTTTGTCATAAACATAACTATCTAAGTTTTTTGAAGTTTTATTTATATTAACTTCTTTTTTACTGCGTTTTAAATATTTATACTCATTTATAGTGTCTTTAGATGGAATACTTATAAGCATTAAGTACTCTCCTTTTCTAAAATTTTCTGTTCATTCTCAAATTTTTCATTTATCTCTTTTGTAATGCAGGGTTTTACCGAGCGTATTGTATTAATAAAATCATTTTGATTACATTGATTTTTAGGTAATTTTTTCTCTATAATATTTTCTATTTGAGCATTACTATACATATAATCAGGTTTTACATTTTCAAATTCGTCAGTAATTTCATCCAAGTTATAGCCATCAATTTCTCTGTTATTGACATAATATTGTACAATCTCACGAATATCACTCTTCGATGCGACCCCCATAGGAATTGTTAATTCAACCTTATCTAAAATTTTTTTATTTATTAGTAAAGGATTGTTAGTTGTTAAAAATATTGTTGTATGATATTTTTTTGCACTGTTATCAACTAATTGTAAAAAATCATCTAATAAATCAGGAGTATCATTTAAGAAGTCATCAAATTCATTTAATTGAATAATTGAGAATCTTTTATTTGCATTATAATTTTCTTCTCCTTCTTCCAATCTTTTCTTGAGCCATTCGAGTGTCTTCTTTTCATTTCCCATTCCTATTGTTTTATTTTTAAATTTAGTACCAGCATCCTCTGCTATTGCTGCCCCGATTGCAGTTTTACCTAAACCGCTTGGACCATAAAATAATAATAAATTGGGGACAACATTTTCATCTTTATTTTTCACTGGGGCAATATAAACAGTATTTAATAATGCCTTTGTTCCTGCATATCCTGCTATTCTACCCAATGCATGGTTAGATTTTGTTTTATTAATTAAGTCTTCTTTGGTTTTTAATACTATCTTATTAAGTTCATTGTCAAGCTCTTTTTTCTGCTCTGGGGTTAATTTTGAATTTATATATTCTGCTCTCGCTTTTTCTTTTTCCCTTTTTGCGTCAGCTGCCGCATTAGCTTCGTTTAACATTGATAAATTACGTTTTCGCCATTTATCTGCAAGGATATTTGTTGCTTCTCCCGTAGTAAAAGCAAGGTTAATCAATAAATCTTTATCCTTAAATTGTTTGATAAAATCTCTTGTGTTTAGATTTTCAAGATGAAGATCATCAATAATTTTTTGCTGAATTTCTTGAAATTCTTTAAATACTTCTGGTGTGTTATTTAATTCTTCTTGCATTTTTTGTATAGCTAGTAGTGCATCATCTCTTATAATACTATCTTCTGGAATGTTAAGTGTTTCATAGAAAAGAGTATTCATAAGTGCCATACCAACCAAATTTTTAAAATATTCTTTCTTTGATTTTTCATCCAGATTTTTAGTAGTAAGAACACCCTGTAAAAAACTTGCAGTAAACATAGTTCCTGCTCTTGGTAAATTAATGGTACCCGTTAATGTATGCATTACTTCACCTAAAATAGAAACGTTCTCCTTTGGAATTTTAGATAAGGCTGTTTGTACATCTGAAGAATTAGAAGGATCAAGAATACCGTGATCATGAAAATGTAAAATACCCATTGTTGCGCCATAAATGGCTGTTGATATTAATTGATCCTTGGCATTCATAGTATCTTGTTCATAAGATTTTACATATCCCCAACCCATTTTTTCTGTGATGCCTGTGCTTAATACAGAATTTATTCCTCTGACAGCACCGGTAACAGGACCGGAAGCGGTACCCGCTGTTGCCACATGAGTACCGATTCCAAGCCAACTTAAAAGAACTTGTGCTCCTCTAACACCTATATATGAGCCCATTACATACTGTCGTCCTGCATACATGAGGCTTGCAGCAGGACTAACATTTAATAAATTTTGTAAATACAGAAACATCAGGGCTTGCGTCCCACGTAAAAAAGCGGTATCTGCACCAACCGCGGCACCTTCCCCCATAGTTGCTGATATTGCACCGCAAGCAGCACTTGCACTATGAATAGCTATATGACATTTCTTTTTTTGTTCAGGAGTCAGAACTCCACCAAAAGAGATTTCTTTTGGAATTCGATTAGCAGCTATAATCTGGTCAGATTGAGGAAAGGCTTTTATAATTTCCTTTAAGCCTTCTTTTTTGTTTCTTTCATCTTCAGTAAGATTCGTCTTTGAGTTTAATTCAAAGAGCTCTTCTTGAGCACGTTCCCTTAAAAATGTAAATAATACATTTCTAGCTTTATTATTTTCAAAAACATCTAAGAAACTTTTCTCATTATCAAAAAGTTTTCCATCTTCATCCAGTTTTTTATTATAATATTTTTCAGCAAATTTATAGTCTGAAAGGTTCTCAAGTGTTGGAGATTGAAATTCCAGTTCTATATCGCCATTGGAAGGCTTATTTATATATAGTCCACTAAAGTATGAATTATTGATATTATTATAGTATTTTATTGCAGAAATTCTCATCTTTTATTTAATTTATTAAATTATCAAATATTTCTTTACAAGTTTCAAGGAATGATGTATGAGTATCTGGATTACTTATGGTTTCAGTAATTGCATCATTTTGAATAATATCAGCTACATCAGAATGAGTTTCACTTATCCTGTGAAGAAATTCTTGGAATGTATCAACTTGTACACCCAAATCAAGATTCGCAGCAGGATGATATTCTAATAAATATTCCTTTAATTTAATTTTATCAAAAAAGTCTGCAATTTCTCCTAGAGAATCTTCCTTTAGATGATATTTATCTAAAATACCCTTAAGATCTTCATCAATAGCGACTTTAGAAACACTTCCGTCTGGCTTACTAATGGTTAAAATTTCTCGTCCAAACATATCATAACTTTTAGATTTATCATATAAATGGCTAAAACGACTATCAGGAGAAAGCGGATTAAAAAAGTCCATAATTTTTTGTGCCAATTTTCTGTTATCATCAGGATCTACAACTCTATCAATTGCAGAATGAGGAATTCTTTTCTCTCCAGAATAAATATTGCTGAAATCATCTTCTGGTCTAGAATTATTGTCCTGTATATATTCCTGTCTTGTTTGTTTCCATTGAATTGGGTTAGCAGTTCCCATAGAAGCTCCCTTAAAATTAGGAGAATTCAAATCGGGTAAGGCTAAATTATTGAGAATACCTGTTTCATCTTGTACAAATGATAAATTATGGTCAGGATCAATAACAACACCTTTTTCCATATCAATATACTTATTATTTGCAAGATCTATATCTACAGAACCATCAAAATTTTTAAATATACCATGTTCAAAATCAGAAATATCGTACTTACTAGCATCAATATCAATTGGAGTACCTTCTATTTTTAGAATTCCCTCATCTGAATCAACCGTGATGGCATCAGTTTTTAGTTGATCTGTACTCATAAAATACGTACCATCAGGAAGAAATATATCTTTAGGATTCATTCTGTTCATAACATAAGTTCCTGCTCCTATTGATAAAACAAATGGAGCTCCAACAATACCTATAGCTTCTAAATCAGATAAAATATCTTTTTTATTATTTTTCTTCTCAACTCCACTAAAAGAAATTCCATCTACTGATTTCATAAAAAAGTCAGGTTTATTATCATTGAAATTTGGTTGTAATGCAAAACTTTTATTTATGTTATTAGTAGAGTTTTGTTGTTTATTAATATTCCCAATAGAATATGTGTGAAATTGTATTTTCATATTACCCCTTTTTTTTCATGCTAAAACATAAACAAGAAATAAGTTGCTATGTAAATATATAACTTTACAAATCGTTACGTTGGTATGAGGATTATACCTATTTATTATAGAATTGTTTAGTTACATCTAAAATTTCTTTGAAATCATCATCGGTAAGTTTCAAATAAGGTCTTGCCGGAATTTCAACAGCTTTATTTCTTCCTGCATCGCCACCAACTTGATGAATAGCCGCATAATCAAGGTTTGAACCAATAATTGCGGACTCGTTGTCATGATAAGTATTAACAGAAGAAGCAAGCTGACCTGTAACTTGCAAAATCATTCCCGGCCACTGTTTTTTCTTAGTACGTTGCTTTATAGTTGAATCTTTTAGGTTTTCCCATTTTGGACGTCCTTCTTCCTTGAAGTTTTCTTCAGTTGAATAAGCGAAAATACCTGCGATATTTTTCATTAATGGTCGCAGGTTTTCGCTTCGTTTGGCTAAATCAAGCAGTTTTGACTCGATTTGCTTATTGTCGATTTTTATTTCAATTGGATCAGACATTTTTAAATAGTTCTTTAATCGGGTAATTAGCAATCAAAAGTTCTTTATAAATTTTATTTTCACGATTAGAGCCTTCACGATTGTTTATTCCGTTCAATCTTTCAACTTCAATCATCTCGTAGCCTTTGTATAATTCTCTGACTTTTGGAGAATCATCGTAAGATAGAAGAAAACGCCCTTTGATGCTGACTAAAACATCTCTTAAACGTTTGTGGTCAAAGTCTGCGGTAGATGTTACTTCATATCCGCATCCTGAAGTGTAGGGCGGATCGCAATAGAAGAACGCCCCTTCAAAATCATACTGTTTAATTAGTTTTTCAAAATCACGATTTTCAACCATAACTTTATCAAGGCGTTTGTGGATTGCATCGATTTTTTCTAAAACATTGCGTTGAGATTTGGACGCTCCGCCTGAAGATTTTTTCACAGTTCCGAACGTATCTCCACGACCACCGAATGAACGGGTGATTAAAAAAAGAAACTGTGCTGTTTTTTGGATGTCGGTAATAAAGGTTCCATTCAAAAATTGCAAGAACATTTCACGAGAGCCGAGAAGATACTGCAATTCTTCTTTAAGAGCATTCGGGTGGTATTTTACGATTCTAAAAAGATTAACTAATCTTCCGTCTAAGTCATTGTATATTTCTAAATCTGCCCATTTATCTTTATAAAATAAAACCCACCCTGCACCGCCGAATGGTTCAATATATGATTTTATATCTTTAGGCACAAGCGGTTCAATTCTTTTTCTGAGTAATCTTTTTCCACCAACCCAGTTTAATAAACTTTTTTTATCAACTGTCATTCAAAACTCCTTTAATTATTGTTTAAATAGCGTTCAAATACTGTTTTAATTTTCAACCAAACCCGATGCAGGGTTATGACTCCAACCGACATCTGGTGCAATCTTTTTACCGGTAAGAGGATCTGTATAAACTGTAACCGGCTTATACTCGCCTGATTTTTTAGAAACTAACCTCATTTCCTGAGATAAAAGTCCTGTGGAATGACCCGGCTTTGCATCTTTCTTTTTTAGGTTATAGTTTGAAAGAGCATTCACCCTGCAACGGCATCTCCAACCATTCGGAGGGTAAAAACTTGCCCAGAAGGGATCATCATATCTGTAAATCAAACCATGAAGCTGTGCGTGCTCAGGTCTGGTTCTTTTATCAAGGACTGCCACATATTCCCAATATGGTCTATTGTCGACATTATCCATCTGCGTTTTGTACCGCCCCGTCATATATGAAGTCTGCATATTAACGGCATAGATGGTTTTTAATCTGTACATTGAGCCGAGCTGGACTTTTTCTGCGTTGCCTTTAGAATCGACAACAATCTGCTCACCTCTGCAATTTCCGTTCACGCTGAGGTTTTTCAATAATCAGTTGAATATTTATCACATTATCTTCAGGTTCAATTTCCAAAACCTCTGCTTTTTCGGTAGGAAAGTATTTTTGAAACTCTTTTTTAGCTTTCTTAAACTGTCGTTGTTGTCTTTGGTATTGCTGTTTGTATTCTTCCATATTTCTTACAGTGCCGAGAACATTTGCCATCGGATGAACTTTTTGAACCCTGTAAGCCACGCATAAAAACTCGCCTTTCATTAAATAAACGTGGACTTTTGAAAGGTCAAACAAGCTGTAGCGGATGTAAACTTTATCCCGAAGCCCCAAGATACAATCGCTCCTGTAATGCATTCCGAGGAATGTTATTCCATGTTTATTTATTGTTCTAGCTTCTATCTTCATCATTAAATCGTTGAGGATATTTTTCGCTATATCCTGTTTTTGAATACCATTTAACACTTCCTGAATGGTTTTTGAACGGTCGTTAGGGCAAGGTTTTGAGTTATGGTAATCAATCCAACAATCAATATATTTAATAACTTCCTGAACAGTTGGAATGTAGTTTTTATCCATCTTTCTGTGCATTTCGCGGTGTAACTTCTCACCCCGTTTCATCCACGCCGGCTTATCGTCAATACTTGTTCCTATGTAACTCGGCATCAATTTTTCAAACTCTTCCTGAAATTCAAGGAAGAATCTTTCAATAACTTTTGCTCTTGCATTGTACGGTTTAGCAAAAACGGAGCGGATACCTATATTTGCATACACTCCGTTAAAGCCCTCCTCGTCAAAATCTACATTTTGAAAATATTTAGATTTAAAAGCCCTGCCGTTATCCTGATAAACTACTTTTGGTATTATTCCAAGGTTTAAAATCGCATTCCTTAAAGCACTTGCAATACACTGAGTATTTTCAGTCATCATAATTTCATAGCCGACAAGGGCTGTTGATTTCCAATCTAAAAAGCCAACGAGTATTGCCCTCGTTGGCTTGCCTGTGAACGGATTAATAACGTGAAAATTCAGAACGTGTCCGTCAGCGATTAGCACGTCACCGACATTAAGAACTGAAATATCCCGTTCAATATATGCTTCCACTTTATCGTGGTATGCTTTCTCGCCTTCTCTAAATAAAACCCATTTGTCATAATTATTTTTTTTGTAGTGTTCAGCAAATCTTTTAAAACTTAAATCACAAGGTAATGCCTCATATCCTCGTTTTTCAAGAATGCTTTTACTTAAATGTACCGCTTTATTTAAGCTGAATTTATTCGGATGCAGTAAGAATTTTAAAAACACCTGTTTCATTTCATCGTTTAGAATTGAGTTATATTCATTCTGTTTGCTAACTTTATATCCCGGTATTAAACTTCTGTAATCGTTTGCTTCTTCATAAGCCCCTAGCCAACGATGCAAAGTTCCGATTGAGATACTTCCTAAAAATTTGTAAACCGATGGAAGTAAAAGACCTGAATTATATAATTCTAAAAATACAGAATCAGCCTCTTTTTTAGTTTTGTATTGAGTTCTGACTTTCTGTAACTGATTAACAACATCTGCTCTTGCAAGAGCTGTCATTCTAGCTTTTTCTGACATAAATGACGGTGTTTGAGGTTTATTATTTAAAGGAACTAATGCTGTACATTTCATTTTCTCATCTTCAAGTTTTTCCTGTATTTCAGGTTCTAAACTTGAATAAAGTATTTCATACGATTTACCGCCGAAAACTGTTACTTCACGAGCCTCGTACTTGCCTTTTTGTATTGCAATCCTTATACTGCGTGTGCTTTTTAATCCTTTAATCTTTGCTATCTTATTTATATCTATATATTCATTCTTCATCGTACACACACATTAGCTCTGAAGTGAAAATATTTGAACACCGCTTCCGAGCTTTGTGTCGCTTTCGTATCAATTATTTTGTGCTAATATGACTTTATGAGCAAAGTTATAAATATTGAAGATGCATTGAAACAATGCAAAATCGAAGTAATAAATATAAATGCAAAAGATTTGTTAATGCCTGAATATCAGAATTTAAATAAATATTTCAATGATGAACGAAAATGGACTACAAAACAAAAAAATAATTTTATAGAATCATTGTTCTTTGGTTTATTTGTACAACAATTATTTATTTATGAACCGAATAAACAAGAAAGCTTTATTATTGATGGTTATAACCGCATCCAAACAATCAAAGAGTTTTTAAATGATGAATTTCCTCTTGAGGGTCTATCTAAATTTAACTGGCAATATAACGGAAAAGTGTTCAGCAGACTGAATGAGTCTCTCAAATATCATTTAAAGCATTATCCTATAATAATAAATAAAATAAAACGAAAGACATCAGACGATAATTTAAAAGCTTTATACATAAATTTCAATTCATAAAATTACCGACCTTAAAAAAAATTTACCGACCTTTTTTGAAAACGGACTTGCCCAAAAAAATCAATCTGTCTGTTAAAAATCAAACTAGGTGTAATACCCCGCTATTATTGAGTTTTAATGGTAAAATCAAACTGTCTGTTTTTTCCCAAAAAAGTCCGTTTTCGTCCAGTTTGATTTTTCGCAAATCACAAAACTCCCGACGGCTAAAATCTAGTAAAATCAAGGGTTTCTACCTTAAAAATCAAACTGTCTGTTATAATCAAACTGGACGTTTAAATACACAAACCGCCCACTGTGGGCGGTTTGTCAAAATTCTATCTGCACTAATTCTCTATATGCGAACTAAAAAACGGAGTAATAGGGATTTGAACCCTAGATGCAGATTGCTCCACATAACACCTTAGCAGGGTGCCGCCTTCAGCCACTCGGCCATTACTCCAATTTTATTAAATTAAATCATAACATAATGTTACGACATGTGCATATGACTATCATAACATAAATATTTTTTTACGTAAATAGCTTTTTTGTATTCTATTTATTCTTGACCATACTTAGCAATTAAGCTACAATATTACTACTGAAAGGTATAAAAATATGATTGAAATGAAAGTTATGGGAATTGCTCTTGATACAAGAACAGGTTCCCCGATAGTTGTTTTACATGACAAAGAAAATAGAAAAGCTTTGCCTATTTGGATTGGATCGGCTGAAGCCAGTGCGATTATCAGAAAAATTGAAAATTTGTCTGTCGCTCGTCCAATGACTCATGATTTGATTATTAATATTATTGAAAAAACCGGTTATACGCTTGATAAAATTGAAATTAATGATGTGGAAAAAGATACATATTATGCGACTTTATTTTTAACAAACAATGAAGGAGAGGTTTTAGAGATTGATTCCAGACCGTCTGATGCAATTGCGGTTGCAATAAGAGTGGATGCACCTATTTTTGTTACGGCTAATGTTATTTCAAACGGTTCTGTTTCTACGGATTCTGCAAAGGACGAAGAAGAAGCTCAGGAATTTAAGAAATTTGTCCAAAGTATAAAGCCTTCAGATTTTGCAAAATTAATGAAAGATAATGATCATCATGAAAGTGATCAGTAATAGACTTTGTTAAGATTGTTACAATATTTTTAAAAACTGAAAATATATATGTTTTCAGTTTTTATTATTTGTAAGGATTAATTATGAACGGAATTGAAGCAGTACAACCGAATAATATTTTCAGGGTTAACGCGGTTAATCTTTTTGATAATAATCGTCAAGATAAAGCTGTTCAGCGTTTTAATACCGGCTTATTTGCTCAGCAGACAAATGAAAATTATAATTTAAACCATCCGCGTGTAGTTGGAAGTGAAACTCAGGCAAGGCATTTGGATTTACTTGCTTAATATATTGTAATATAAGGACAATTTTTATCTTCAAATTTTTTTATATATATAAGGGAAATTATGGGGTAATTATATGGCAATACAGAAATTATTTGGAATAAAGCCTGTTCAAGGAGTTTCAAATCCTTATAATATAACAAGAGCAGAAAACAATTTTGCTAAAAATGCTTTTAATTTTGGCGAAGCTAATCCTAATCGTCCAAATGGTATTGTACAGCATAATGCGTTGGGCGATCCTACTAAAGGTACTAAGTTATATTGTTTAGGATAATAAAAAATTATTTTTTGTATTTGTATTATAAATTAGTTTAGCGGCACTGAAATCTGGCGTAAAAGAATAAATTTTCGGCGTTTTTTTTCTAAAACTGCATAATCCTATTACTTTGTCATCATCTTTAAATAATTTTTTCAGAAATTCCATAATAATACACATCCTTCTTTTTTATTGTATAATGTTTTTAATGACAGAATGTATAAAGTCAAAATAAGGAGAAAATACTATGGCTGGTAAAATTACTAAAGATATGAACATTATGGATATTGTACAGCAATGCCCGGAAAGCATTGAAGTGTTTCAAAAATACGGATTAGGATGTATCGGATGTGCAGCAGCTCATTTTGAAAATCTGGAAGCAGGCGCAAAGGTTCACGGGTTTGATCCTGATGCAATGGTTGCGGATATAAATGCTTTAATAAAAGACTAATTAAAGAACCTCGAAAGAGGTTCTTTTTTATATTGAAAAATT
>FR900476.1:0-15953 GCA_000438175.1 Fusobacterium sp. CAG:439
TGGAATTTCATTCTCTGAATATATATGATGGTCGTCAAAATCTAATGTCTGCTTTATTTTATAACTTTTTAAAAAGTTATAAAACTGCTGCGGCTGCCCGATTGCGCTTACTGCCGTGATTTCTGAACCTTCCGGAAGGAGTTCTCCCGTTTTTATGTTATATACAAAATCCGGTTCGGTATAACATACTTCTGCAGGTACTTTCATTTTTTTTGACATAATTTTTGCAAGTTTTTCGGCTCTTGTGTGGTCAGTATCTTTGCTTACTATCACAATTTTATCAATTCTTGAAAAAGCTTCAGTACCTTCTCTTAAAGGTCCTGCGGGGAGAAGTTTTTCATTCCCGAAACCCATTTTGCTGTCTGTTAATACAATATCCATATCCCTGTGAAGTTTCCTGTGTTGAAAACCGTCATCAAGTATGATTTTACTGACCCCAAACTTTTCAATAGCAAATTCAGAAGCTTTATATCTGTTTTTTGATGTTATGACAACTGCTCCTTTAGTATTTTCGGCAAGCCAAAACGGTTCATCCCCTGCCAGTTTTGCATTATAATAAATTTTTTCTCCGTCTGAAATTACATTAATATTTTTATTTGAAAGTTTTCCTCCGTAGCCTCGAGAAACAATAGCGGTTTTTTCTCCTTTATTTATAAAATACTTTGCAATTTCAGATACAACAGGTGTTTTTCCGACACCGCCGGTGGTAATATTTCCTACGGAAATAACATAAGCATCAACTTTTTTCGGTTTTAAAATATTTTTATCATAAAGCTTGTTTTTTAAACCGCTTCCTATTCCGTAAAATACTGACGCAAACTGCAAAAGGTTCACGAGTAAACCTTTTGCAGCTTTATTATAATGTATTTTAGTAATTTCTGTTTTTATTTTTTGCATAATCCACATTCAAGCAATATTTCAGCCAGTCTTTTACCCCGTTTTTTTTCTTCATCGCTTGGTTCTCGATAAAATCTTTCAACGAATTCGTTAACTTTCCAGTTTTCACCTTTTTTTAAAATTCGTTGTGTACACAAAAATTCATCAACAATTTCATTTCCGTATTGTTGTTTTAAATTGTTAATGCTGCCTTGCTTTTTTGCACTGACATATTTGTTAAGTTCTACAAAAGTTTTATAGTCAATACTGCCAAAATGTACATTTAAGTTGTTGATTTTCATATTAAAACATTAACCTCCAAAGTAAAAATCTCTTATTCAGTTTTTCAGAGAATTTGCGTAAATTGCAGGTGGTAACCCTTGTATTTTCCAGAATTGTTTGTAATTCCGTTTTCTTTTCTGGGGTTAATTTGTTGACCGTATCAAGAGTTGTTGAGATATCAACCATTGCGGTATTAACATTTGCTACTGCCATATTTATATCTTTTTTCAACTGGTCATCTTTTGTCAGAGAATTGACATAACCGCTGATTTCATTTACGTTATGGGTTATTGCTCTTAAATCTTCTGCCATCTGCTGAGCTTCTTCTTCGTTTCCGAAAAGTTTATTCAAATTTTGCGATAGTTTATCAACGGAACTAGCCGTAGAATACATTGCAGACTTAAATTGCGGATCACCGATAATGTTATTTATATTATAAGAAAGCATATTAAAGTCTGTAGTGGCTTTATCCATCATAATCATTAACTGTCTTAAATCTCCGCTGGAATCATCTATAAGTCCGTTAAGTTTGCCCATTGTAACGCTGGTCTGACCTGTTAATGAGTTAATATTTTGAACAGACATTTTTAACTCTGCAATAACCTGATCAGATAAAAGATCGTTGATTTTTTTGTTTGTTTCTGTTAAGGATTCTGCGGCCCTGTACTGCCAATCCATAAAGTCAGCTATCCTCATGGGTTCTATTATTGTATAAGGTGATGTTTGCTTCGGATAAGGCAGAGTGACATCATCTAGAGTTGAGATAAGAAGCTTATTTGTTCCTTTTTCCCGTACAACTTTTCCCTTTAAAAATTCCGGAAGGATTAAGCCAGGTAAATTAATTACATAATCAACTTTATAAGCGTAATTTGTTTTAATGCTGTCTTTTACGGAATATGGCACTATATCTTTTGAAACAACTTCTATATTTTTAATTTTACCGACATCATAATATTTTTGGTCCAACTTCATTTGAACATCGTCATCTTTATAAAGAATATCTTTATTAAGCATAGGAATGAAAACTGTTCTTGTTTTAGGCGGAGTAATTTCAAGGAAAAGTTCCCCGATAAGACCTGATTGTTGAATGGAAAACATAGAAGCCTTCGGAATTTCAACATTAGGTTCTGTTATAACAAATTTAACTTTAACGTAACTGTTTTCGCCGTTAATTACAGGGGTAATTTCTTCAACCTGTCCGACCCTCAGCCCCATCATCTGAACACCTGCACCGGGGCGCATCCCGTTTACATCTTTAAAATTGATTTCTACCCTGTCGGCAGAAGAAAAAGTGCGGCCTTTAACTTTGAAAACAACTCCTATAAGAAGCACTAATGCTAAAAGTGTTAAAAGTCCTACTTTAAAAGATGATGAAAATTTCATTTGATGCCTTTCCTACTTTTACATTATTGTAGCAAAAACAACAAATTTGTGCAAAATTATTAATTATAAATAGTTCGCTAAAATATTTCTTACGTAATTTTGAGTTTCTTTGTAGGGAGGAACTCCGTCATATTTATCAACCGCTCCGGGACCTGCATTATATGCAGCGAGTGCAAGAATAACATTACCGTTATATTTATTCAGCATTGATTTCAAATATTTAACGCCGCCTTCAACATTTTGTACAATATTATAAGGATCCTGCACGCCCAAATTTTTAGCAGTAGAAGGCATTAACTGCATTAACCCCATAGCACCTGCTTTAGACTTCGCATTTGGATTAAATCCTGATTCCTGCTTAATTAATGCTTGGACTAATTTTTCATCAACCCCGTGTTTTTCTGCAACCTGATTAACAACGTTTAAAATTTGGGATTTTGAGGCTGTTGTTGTATTTGCCTGTGCTGACATTATTTCCTGTAAAGCTGTGTTTAAGCTTGTTTGAGGAGTTTGATTTATTATATTTGCATTAACCTGTTTTAATTGCGGGTTTAAAAGCAGTGTCCCGAAATTCGATTTGGTTGTTGCTTGCAAAACTTTTTCAAATGAAGGTGAATTTGTTTGAGTATTGTTAGGATACAGTGCATCAAGCGGATTTTTAGGTTCGTTTGTTAAGTTGTTTACCTTATTGGTAATCTGTGCATAACGCTGCATTGCCTGCGCCTGTCCGCCTGTATTTAATAAATTTTGAATAAAATTAGAAAACATTTTACCCTAACTACCTCTCTCCAATTATATTTTACATATAATCGGATTTTTCCGTATCCTCTATTTGAATTAATGATTTTTAAAATAATGTCAATTTATAAACATACAGTCGCCGTAAGAGAAAAAGCGGTACTTATTTTCTATTGCTTTTTGGTAAGCTTCAAATATAAAATCCTTGCCTGCAAGTGCACTTACAAGCATTAAAAGTGTTGATTTCGGCAGGTGAAAATTTGTTATAAGCTTGTCAATAACCTTAAATTCATACGGAGGATAAATAAAAAGTTCCGAATGATCATGGCAGGCTTTTATACAGCCGTATTTTTGATAAGCTGTTTCAAGTGTTCTGACTGTAGTTGTGCCCACTGCTACGATTTGTTTCCCCTCTTTTTGGGCTTTGTTAATTTGTTCTGCAGCTTTTTCGGAAATTTCAAATGTTTCCGAGTGCATTTTGTGGTTCTCGACATTTTCGCATTGTACAGGCCTGAATGTGCCCAATCCGACGTTTAAAGTAACATAAGCAAGTTCTACGCCTTTATCCTGAAGCTTTCGAAGTATTTCGTTCGTAAAATGCAATCCTGCCGTAGGTGCGGCAACAGAGCCTTCATCTTTGGCATAAACTGTCTGATATCTTTCAAAATCAAGCTTTCTTAAATCATCGTTTTGAATTTTTCTTTCAATATATGGAGGGAGCGGAATTTGTCCGTTTCTGTGAAGAACATCAAGAACATTATTCCCGTCAAAGATTAGTTCAACAAGCCATTCTCCGTTTTCTTCAAGTCGTTTAAGAGCCTTGACGGATAATTCGTCGCTTATTTTAATTATAGTATCAGGTTTAACTCTTTTTGACGGCTTAATCAGCACATCCCACAAGCGTAGCCCTTGCTCCGCTTGTTTCAGCAGAAATACTTCGATTTTAGCCCCTGTATCTTTATAACCTATAAGGCGTGCCGGAAGAACTTTTGTATTGTTCATTACAAGAAGCGTATTTTCATCCAGTAAATCTGTAATATCGTAAAAATGCTTATGAAAGATGGTTCTATCCTTACGGTTTAGAACCATCATTTTAGAGTTCTCTCTTTTATCCGCAGGCATCTGCGCGATTAATTCTTCAGGTAAGTTGTAATCATATTCGGATAGAAGCATTTTATTTTATTCTTTCGGTTCAATTTTTTTTGCGCTTGCAATATCAGAATCTGTTACGATATTTTTTGTACGTTCCTGTTCCATGTCAATTTGTTTGTTAACAATAACTGTCTGTAATATTTGAATGATATTGCTTGTAACAAGATACAATAAAACACCGGCAGGAATAGGAATAATTACAAATGTACCTATAATCATAATAGGCATAAATGTTCCCATTGATTTTTGAATAGCTTCCTGTGTCGGATCCATAGCTCCATCTTTAGTTTTTTGAGAAGCCATCATAACTTTTTGCGAAGCAAACATTGTAAGTGCAAATAAAGCTATTAAAACAAATACATCCCAGTGGAAAGCTCTTGAAGTAGCCGTTGTCGGAACCGATGCCGCTAAAACACTTCCCTGTTTTGTAAATGTAACTTTTTCAATTTCTTTATTAGTCATGTCAGTAACTGCAATTTCAGCTTTTTCAATTTGGTCAAGCTGTGCAAATTTTAAGTTCAAATGATCCAAATCTACTTTGAAATCAATATTTTCACCCGGTTTAAATTCACCTTGAATTTCAATAGCTTTGTTCGGATCTTTAACTTTAACATTTTCTAAAGTTTCATCCGGCAGATAAACCGTTGCGGTTTTCCCAAGGGTGAACGTATCTCCCTGAGATACTCCGAAACTTCCGTCAAAAGAGCGTCCTGCGGTGGCTCTTAAAGTCGTATCAAGTCTGCTTAAAAAGCCGAATGATGTATCTCCTGCTATTTGAATAAACTGCGGACTCATTAAAGCTGAATATAAAAGAATGAAAATTGGCAATTGAATTAACAGTGGCAGACAACCGCCCATAGGGTTAAACTTATGTTCTTTGTAGAATTCCATAAGCTTTTGCTGCATTTTTTGCGGGTCGCTTTTGTATCTGTCCTGAATAGCCTTAATTTTTGGTTGTAAATTCTGCATCATTTTCATAGAACGCTGCTGAGAAACGTTCAAAGGCCACATAGCAAGTCTTATAACAACAGTCAATAATATAATAGCAATCCCGTAATTCCCTACAATAGAAGCCAATGCTTTTAATGCTTCAATGGTTAAAGTTGTAAAATCCAATTTCCCTAATCCTCATTTAATAGTGTAAAATCTCTCTCTTAAAACTTTATTATAAAAGAAAGGTCAAGTCAACAAATTGTAAATATAGCAATTTTTTTTATGTTCATGTTTTTATATAAGTGTAAAAAAGTTTGGAAAGGGAAAATTTATGTTAGAGGCAATTGGAAACTATCAATCAGCCGTTAATTTTCTGTCTAAGCCCTTATGCGGCGGATTAAACGGTGGTGTCTGCGGGGGGGGGGCAGTTTAACAGCTTCCAAACCCGACGAATTTGTAAAACAAGATAAGAAAGAGGATAATAAAAAGCTTACAACAGGGCAAAAGGTTGGTATAGGTGCAGGAATTCTGGCATCAGGCGGAATTATTGCTGCGGCGATACTGTCAAAAGGTAAAACTTTAAAACCGGCAAATTTTGCAGAGCATATTGAATTTGTAAAAGCAAATACAATGGAAGAAGCCGTTGAATTTGCAAAGAAGAATTTCGGAATAAAGAAGTTTGACCTTGGTGATGATTTAGAGTTTGCCAACTGGGTAAATGAAGGACTTGCAAATATTAATAACAGATTTAAAGGTAAGGCTAATATGCCAGAAAAAGTTATTTTCGATGAAAAATTTTTTACTAAAAAACCAAAAGCCGCAGCTTATTGCTCTAAAATATCTGATACAATCGCTTTTAATAAAGAATATTTCAGCGATAAATTAATAACTAAAGTGAAACATAATTTGGAATTAATATTTCCTGAATATAATCCTGAGAAACATGAATTTAAAAATCTCGTTGTACATGGTGAGGATACAAATATTAAAAACAAGCTCGCACAACATTATTTTAAAATACTTGAAAATCCTGATAAATACACCAGATTTGATGCTATGAATGCAGATATGTTGTTTGATGATTATGTGGCAGCAATAAAATTTTCAGAAAAAAATCCTACACATTGGATTAAAAAATGTGAAGAAAATGAAAAAGTAAAAAAACTTCTGGAGAATAACGGTATTGATTTATCTGTACAGAATTTTAATAAATTATCTCAAGATGAAAAAGAAGCATTTATGAAGAAATTCTATTCAGTGTTAATAAAGAATAATGTGAATTTGACAGGTCATGCTTCTCACAGAGGAAACAGCAAATTTGATGATTTGTATCATGAGATGGGACATTTGCTTCATAATAAAAATACCTGTTTAAAGGATAGTTTTTGGGGCAGGTTGTCTACAAAATCAACAAAGGCTTTTATGGCTGATAAAGAGAAACTTAAGACTGCAGGTAAAATTTCTTGGTATGCGCAAAAAAATCCTCAAGAATTCGTTGCGGAATGCTTCAATGCACTTTGTGCAGGCAGTAAACTTCCTGATGATGTCATGAAAATGTATGAATATTACAAAGGTCCAAAGTTGCCTGATATGTAAATACATATAACAAAAAAAGCTTGACCTAAGTCAAGCTTTAATAAATGGTCGGGATGACACGATTTGAACGTGCGACCCCCTCGTCCCAAGCGAGGTGCGCTACCAAGCTGCGCCACATCCCGACGACCAGATTTATTAACTTTCGGTCTTTTGGCTTGCTTGGTAGCGTCGCTACCAAGTCCCTCCTTCATTTTCGATACTTAATCGAAAATGCGGAGTCCTTGCCACATCCCGATAATTATTTAATTTTCAAATATTAGGACTACCGCCTCTAATGAAACACGCCTACAGCAAAATTAATTGTAGGATAAACAAATTTTGCAGTCAAGAGTTTATTGTTTTTTACTTTCTATAATACTTTGTTTTGCGGCTACGCCAAGACCTAACCCTGCGATTACGTAAGTTAACCAGGCAAAGAAATAATTTCTTCTTAACGGTTTAAGATTTACTGTTTTTCCGAGCGTTTCTTTTGCCGCTTTTACACCTCTTATTGAAGCAAGACCTTCTTCGATAATTGTAGGCAAAAATGCGGCAAAACCTATAACTCCTGCATTTCTCTCAACAAAATTTGGTTTATTATCATCACGTCTGAATAATCCGTTAAGCATTACAATTGCAGTCGGGACAGCTGACACAAACATTCTTGATTTTTGAAGAAATTTTAAAAATTTACCTTTATGAGCATTTATTGCGTGTCCTAATTCGTGTAAAATTAATGAAGGTTTCTTTTTAGGCGCAACGGCGAGTTTGAATTGATCTGTATAAAATGCGTTTTCACCTCGAGCAACAGGCTTTAAGGCTTCTTGTAATGCAGTCGGGTAATTCTTTATGTTATCTGCATCTATAAAATCCACAGTAACATTAAGTTTATTTTTACTCACCATATTTTCTGCTGTTTTGTGAACATTTTCTGCTGTCGTAAATTCTTTACCCTGCATAAGTTTAGTTCCGCACCATTCTGAAGCTTTATGCAGAAACAGCGCGAATGCCTGCAACAAACCTGCTGTTAAGACAGTTTTTTCCGTATTCGGAGTATACGGCTCTTCATAAGAAGCAAAACGCGTATGACTATTATCACAATTAAGATAATAATTGTAATTATTTCTATAATCAGTTTTTACACAACTAAGACCGTTCACTATATTAGTAAAACATATAAAGCTGAAAAATTGCTAAATATTATTCATCTATTTTGCTAAACATATCTTTATCTGCTCCGCATATAGGACAGGTCCAGTCATCAGGCAAATCTGCAAACTTTTTGCCTTCTTTTTCTTCATCGTAAATCCACTGGCAAACGTCACATCTGTATTTCATATTTTTCTCCTTTTGTGTTATAATAATTTCTATGAAACATATATTTGAAACTAAAGTTTATTATTCGGATACCGATGCCTACGGAGTTGTCTGGCATGGTGCATATTTAAGATGGCTTGAGAAAGGCCGCGTTGATTTATGTGATGCACTCGGGCTTGATCTTGTCACTTTGAAAAAGTCCGATATTCTCCTGCCTGTGACAAATATGAATGTCAGATATAAGGCATCGGCTAAACTCAATGATACTGTTATTATTGAAACCCGGATTGAAAAATACAATAGCTTGTCGGTTACATTTAAGCAGCTAATTAAATCAAAAGAAACGGAAAAGGTGTTCATTGAAGCCTTATTTGATGTTGTCGCAATTAATGAGGCAGGAAAACTGTACAGAAGATTACCTGAAGAAATTGTTCAAGCATTTAAAAAGGATGATGAAAAATGTCCGGTGTGCGTTTAAATAAATATATAGCATCATCAGGGTTATGCTCGCGCAGAAAAGCCGATGAACTTATTGAACAGGGCGCAGTCAGCGTTAACGGTAAACCAGTGACAGAATTAGGTTTTCTTGTTCAGCCTAAAGATAAAGTTTTTGTGAATAAAAAACTTATTTCACCTGCTAAACATCAATATTACAGGTTTTATAAACCTGCAGGATATATTACGACAAGAGAAGACGAACAAGGCAGAAAAACAATATATGACCTTCTTCCAGAAAATATGTTCAGCCTGAAACCTGTCGGAAGATTGGATAAAGATTCTACAGGGCTTTTGATCCTTACAAACGATGGTGATTTGATTAATGAATTAACTCATCCTTCAGTAAAGGTTCCGAAAGTCTATCTTGTAACAATTAATTCTTCTATTCACAGACATGAGCTTGAACAACTGGCAAACGGTATTGAACTTGAACCCGGGAAAACAGCTTATGCTGATATTCAGGTGCTTGCCATGGACAGCAGTCATACAGAAATGCAGATTACCTTATATCAAGGAATGAACAGACAAATAAGAAAAATGTTTAAGCATATAGGCTATGAGGTCAAGACTCTTAAGCGTATACAACATGCCACTTTGACGCTGGACGGACTTAAACGCGGAGAATATAAACCTATTAAGCCTATTCAAATCAAGGAATTAAGAAACTTTTTAAACAGGATTTCGAAAAAGTGAAAAGAATAGCTATATGCGGAAATATTGCATCAGGAAAAACTACAGTACAAAAGATATTGGAAGAACAGGGATACAAAGTTCTTGATACAGATGAAGTCGCAAAAAAATTTTTAACTGTTAAAAATACAAAGCTTTACAATACATTTAAAGATTATGACGTATTCGAAAACGGGGAATTTTCACGCTATAAAGTAGCTCAGTTGATTTTTTCTAATGAGGACGCGCGCTTAAAAATTGCATCAATAATGCATCCTCAAATCGCAGAAGAAATTGAAAAATTTTTTCAGGCAAACAAGTCGGACGATTTGTTATTTGTCGGTATTCCTTTGCTTTTTGAAGCCAATATGCAGTCTATGTTTGACAAAATAATATTTGTATACACTGATGATGATATTCGCCTTAAAAGACTTTTAAAACGTAATAATTATACTGTTGAGCATGCAAAAGCGCGTATAAATTCTCAGATGCCCCAAACAGAAAAAGTTGAATTAAGTGATTATGTTATAAATAACAATAAAGATTTGCATAGTTTAGAAGCTTCAGTAAATATGGTTTTAGGCAATATAACTTCTGTTATCTGACACAGGGGCAAATACCCTTGCACCTTGTCTTATGTTGTTTGTAACACCGTCGCTTGCGGCTTGTCCGTTGCCTAATGTAATTTCTACATGACCGTATTTACTGCTGTAGCCTGAAACTCCTTTGTCATAAACAAGAACACACCCTGCGGGCAAAGTTGATAAATCAAGTCCTGCCGTCGAAATTTCTTTAAAATTAGGGTTTCTTTTCAGTATGTTTGCGCACTCATATGCATCGCCATATTCATATTTCCCCAGACCTGCATTATCTATTGCTCTTTTTACATAAGTTGCACACTGTTTTGTGAAACCTACTGTATTTTTTGCGGCGATATCCGCTAAACGTTTTCCGGCTTTGGCGTTGTAATCTGCTTTTTCAAGAGTTTCAGATTTGTTGGAGTTTGCGGAACTTGTACTTAATGTTTTGTTTACCCCGCTTTTTGCCTCAGTACGATAATTTAAATTTATGTTATTCAGAGAGTTCAACAATTTATTTGTGAAATTTGTAAAATTATAACTTGCTAATGATGTTTGAGAATTCGGAGTAAAATTAAAAGATGTGGTATATAACGACTGATTAAACAATCCTGATGACATGTATGAAGTGTTAAAATTAACTAAACTCACAATATATCCCCTTAATTTTCCTCTATACATATATAAAGTAATTTTTAATTAAAAAATTGCTTTTATTGTTAAGAAAATTAAACAGGTATAAACACATAAGTATTATCTGACGGTTCAATTTTTTCGGTGATAATATCACTGCAGGCTCTGCCGTCACCGAGTGTAATTTCAACATGTCCGTCTTTTCCGTATCCGCCGTCATATCTGTCATATACAATTATGCAGCCTGCAGGAAGTTTAGACAAATTTTCTCCTGCTATTTTAGTTTCTTCAAAATTTGGATTTGCACGGAGAATATATTTACAGTATTCTCCATTCCCGTTAATATATGCTCCGAGCCCTGTATCTCTAATTGCTTCTTTTACATATCTTGCACAAAGAGGGTAATCCCTTTGCTCCGGTAAGCCGTCAAGTACTCTTTGTGCAAGCCGCTCTCCGTTTTTCTTATTGTATTCAATCCCGTTAATTTTTATACGGGATGCTGTCTCTTCTTTAGTTAATGTATCTACACTTTTACCTCTAATTACGAGCGAATCTGATAATTTCGGACATGCATAGTTTGCTTGATTCCATATAGAATCAGTCCTTTTTGTTTGAAAACTTTGAAAAGGGATTGCAGGCATAAAAAAGTTAGGCATGAAAAAATTCATGAACGGAAAGTTAAAATTATAGGCACTGTAAAAGTATCCGTAACTGAACAAATTATTTCCCTTTATATTTCCCCTGTTATAAATATAAAGTAATTTGTTCTAAAAAAATTGCGCATTTTTAAAGTTTTATTAATACGGCTTCAGCTTTGCCCATATCAATCATTTCAAAAGGTTTTTCGTTGTCAGATGTAATTTCATAATCGTCTTCAGCAAGCTCAAATATTTTATCAATATCTGCCTGACCGTTAAAAAGATAGAATTTATTTACATTTTTCATGTAAAGCCCGAACGTATTCGCCTTTTTCAGCTGTTTTAAAAACTCTTTTTTTATTTCATTTTTTGAAAAACCGTCGAATGTAAAGTCTTTTACCAGGTCGCAGTCTTTTTTTAATGTTTCCAGTAAAACATAAGGCTCAATCCATTTTTTTATTATTTTATTCATTTAAACCTCTGTTGTTTCCTGTGATTTAAACTGCATTTCATATAAATATTTGTATTTGCCGTTTTCAATATTCATTAATTCGTCATGAGTACCGAGTTCAGCCAGCTCACCTTCATTTATTACCGCAATTCTGTCTGCATTCTTAATTGTAGATAACCGGTGAGCGATTACAAAAACCGTTTTGTTTTGAATTAGGTTATCAAGTGCCTTCTGTACAATTGCTTCTGATTTGTTATCCAGAGCTGATGTTGCTTCATCCAGAATTACGATCGGCGCATCTTTAAGCATAGCACGTGCGATTGCCACACGCTGTCTTTGCCCGCCGGACAAAGTTGTTCCGCGTTCCCCGACAAATGTATCCAAACCGTTTTCAAGGGTATGTGCAAATTCGTCTAAATGAGCCATGGCAACAACTTTTTCGATTTGTTCTTCTGTTGCATTTTCATTACCCATTAATATATTTTCTTTAATTGTACCTGTGAATAAGAAATTATCCTGAAAAACAAAGGAAATATTATTTCTTAAAGTTTGTAAATCAAATTTTCTGATATCAATTCCGTCAAACTCTATGGAACCTGTTTTAACATCATAAAATCTCGGCAAAAGACTTACAACAGTACTTTTCCCGCCGCCTGAATTACCGACAAGCGCAATTGTTTCGCCTTTGTTAATATGAAGATTAAAGTTTTTCAAAACGGGAGTACCTTCTTCATACTCAAAACAAACATTTTTGAAATCTATTGAGTTGTTTAAACCTTTTAATTCAACAGGTTGAGCAGGAGTTTTAATATGCGGCTGCAAATCAAATAATTCAAATACACGGCTCATTGCAACAAATACGTTTTGAAGGTTTGTAAGAGTATTTCCGAGAGTTTTTGTCGGCTTATAAAGCAGGAGCAGCGAAGTCACAAATGATGCAAAACTTCCCGCAGTCATTTGTCCTGAAAGTATTAAATGGTTTCCGTACGCCATAACAAGCGCAATCCCGATAGAACATACAAAATACATAATCGGCGACATCCATCCTACACGTTTTGTTAAAGACATTGCAAGGTGGAATTGTTCCAAAATCTGATTATCAAATTTTTCATTCTGGTCATTTTGAAGGTTATATGCAGTCATTATTTTGTTTCCTGCAAATGTTTCGTTAAAATTGGTTGTCATATTGCCGCCGACAACCATTGTTGCGTTAGAAACTTTTTTAATTCTTTTGCGAATAAGAGTAACGGGTGTAATTGCAATCGCCATTATTGTAACGCCGATTATTGCAAGTTTCCATGAATTGTATAATAAAACTCCGACAAGTCCTACAAGCCCGAAAAAAGTTGCAATAAATGATTTCAGCATATCAATAATGTTTCTTGAAGCTGTATCCGGATCAGATAAGAACCTTGTTAAAACAATACCGGATGAATTTACATCAAAAAATTGAGGATCCATGGATGTTAATTTCTTAAACAAATCTTTTTTTAGTGACATGGAAATTTTTTGCCCTGTCCAATCCGTAAGATAATTGCTTAAGTATTTTAACACTCCCTGAAAAAGCGCAAAAGCAACAATACCGAAAGGAATTATTGCGGCAAGAAATGCCTGAGAATGAACGGTTATTCCCAAATACGACCATGTGTGCTCAGGGTTTCCGTTAACAACAAAATCTAAATACGGTTTAAGAGAAAGTGCAACAACACCGTCAAGCAAGCCTAAAGGTATTGCTATAATCAGATTTATAACAGAACGTCCCAGAACAGGTTTAATGTAAGGAAAAATTTTTCCTAACAAATATTTATAATTAAAAGCATCTTTAGATACCGTATTTTGTAATTTATAATCCATGCATATCCCTCTCTTAAAATATATATTTATATTATCTCATAAAAAAAATTTTTGTGTTATTCTATTATTAATAAGGAATTAAAAGGAGTAGAGATGAAGATTTGCGTTATAGGAACAGGTTATGTCGGATTAGTTGCAGGAACATGTCTTGCCGATATGGGAAATGAAGTAATCTGTGTAGATAATGATCTGGAAAAATTAAAAAAACTTGAAAACGGGATTGTTCCTATTTATGAACCGGGTTTGGAAGAACTTATTAAAGCAAATGTTATGGAAGGCAGATTGAATTTTTCGTCGGATTTGGCTGATGCGGTAAAAAAATCTCTTGTCTGCTTTATTGCGGTAGGTACTCCTCAAAGCGAGGACGGTTCTGCTGATCTTCACTATGTAGAACAGGTTGCCGAAAGTATAGGTAAAGCAATCGACAGCTATAAAGTTATAGTGGATAAGTCAACGGTGCCTGTCGGAACAGCTGACAGAGTTACGGAAATTATAAAAAAACATTATTCCGGAGAATTTGATGTTGTATCAAATCCCGAGTTTTTAAAACAAGGAGCTGCTGTTGATGATTTTTTAAAGCCTGACAGGGTGGTAATAGGCTCAAATTCTTCTAAAGCTACAGCAATTATGCAGGAAGTTTATGCTCCGTTTTTCAGGACTGCAAGCAGATTTGTAATAATGGATGTTAAATCTGCCGAAATGACTAAATATGCCGCAAATTCGTTTCTGGCAGTAAAAATTTCTTACGCAAACGAAATCGCAAATATTTGCGAAGCGGTCGGGGCTGACGCTGAAATGGTTCGTATCGGTATGTGTTCCGATAAACGTATAGGCTCTCAATTTTTATTTCCCGGGCTGGGGTATGGCGGAAGCTGTTTCCCGAAAGATGTAAAGGCGCTTTTAAAAACTGCAAAAGATAATAATTGTTCTCATCGTTTAATTGAAGCTGCCGATGAAGTGAATAAAGAACAGAGAGTGATTTTTATAAATAAAATTTTGCGCAGGTTTGGTGCTGATTTGAGCGGAAAAACATTTGCTGTTTGGGGATTGACATTTAAGCCAAAAACCAATGATATGAGAATGTCACCTTCTATTACGATAATTAATGCGTTGCTTGAACTCGGTGCTAAAGTAAAAGCATTTGACCCTAAAGGTTTTGAACAGGCAAAAAATATTTGGGGTGACAGGATTATTTATGCAAAGAATTCTTATGATGCTCTGGGAAATGCGGATTGCCTGCTTCTTTTAACGGAATGGAACGAGTTTAGACGCCCTGATTTTGACAAAGTTAAAGATTTGATGAAATCTCCTGTTATTTTTGACGGAAGAAATCAATATGATGGGGAACGTCTTATTCAAAGAGGCTTTGAATATACCTGTGTCGGAAAAAGAACGGCGAAAGCTTTAAATGTCAGATAATTTGTCAAAGGCGTTCAGTTTATTTATTTCGATATTATGACCGCCTTTTTCTAAAATTATAAATTCTTTTAAGTTAACAGCTTTCTTAGCCAGTTCTTCCGTCGATTTTTGCGGTACTATCTTATCGTTTGATGAGTGTATTAAATATATAGGAGCATCTATATTTTTCATTTTTCTGTGTGTCTTAAAAATATTGTCAAGATGCTTGAGTATAGACGGAAATTTTTTAATTACATATTTTATTATTTTAGGTAATCTTATTGTTGCTCCTTTACTCAAGAGTTCAGCTTCGTTTTTCATAGAGTTAAACGGAGAAATTAGAACTAAAAATCTTAATTTTTTATTTTTTGAAGCGGTTTCAATAGCAGGAAAACTTCCCATACTGAAACCTACAACGCCTATATTTTCATTTGGAATACCGTTATTATTTAAATATTCTATAGCAGCCTTAGCGTTTTCATTAATTGTTTTTTCTGATATTTTCCCTGAGTTTTTTCCGAAAGAACCGTATTCAGGTGCTAAGACAGCATATCCTTTATCAAGAATTTTTTTGTACATTTCCTGATTTGAAGAAACATTTTGACCTAATCCGTGATAAAAAATAATATATTTTTTTGACTTGTCAGGATTTATATCCCATAGTTCCATGCTGTTTTTGCCATTTAAAAGGTTTAAAACTTTTAAATGCGGTTTAATTGTTTCATCTATCGGAAACCACCGGTTTTTGGATATGTAAGTATATCTGTCAAAAACTTTCTCCATGTAAAAATTAAAAGGAGAAAACTTGTTAAAAGTAGTGTTTAATCCCTTAAAATTTATATTTTTATTATTATTGTAATTCAGATTATAAATGGGATGTATCATTATTTTATCTTCTTAACTCTGGAAATATAAAAAAGACACTTTTAAAAAGTGTCTTTAAAATTTGGGCATGAAGAGACTCGAACTCCCACGCGT
>FR900476.1:15986-39191 GCA_000438175.1 Fusobacterium sp. CAG:439
TAGTTCCTAAGACTAGCGTGTCTACCATTCCACCACATGCCCATATTAAATTGTCAGTCAGTCCTCTCGGACTGAGGCGTGTCTACCACCTCTCACAAAACCTGTTTTGTATCTTGGTTGCTCGCATTTAACAGGTCTTCCGGCAAGGCTCAACGCCTTGACCGTTCGCCTTCAGCTCGCAATCCGCTCGGCAGAGTACCACATGCCTTTATTAAATTTTCAATCTCTCGGCTTTTCAGCACGTAAAAATAATTTACCCTGAACATTGCTCGATGTCAAGAGTTTTTATCAATTTTTTCCGGATGTGCAGAATTGGAAAGGATTATTTCGTAATATTCGTTTTTATCAATGTTTACACCCATATTCTTCGGGTCTGCAAATTTTTTCTTTTTGTTCTTATTTAATAATTTTTTGTAATCGCCTGCCATAATTCAATTATATTACAAAATTTTAAAAACCGCTTGAAATTTTTACACCTTTGTTTTACGATACTTTTACGTGCGTCGGTGTATTTGTGGAGCATCGATTAAAGGAATTTGATAAGTACGAAATATAAAGTTATAAAGGAATTGTGAAATGAACCCTATTATTGATGAATTGGAAAAATCTTATTTAAGAGAAAATCTTCCCGAAACTAATCCTGGCGATACTGTTAAAGTTTTCGTTAGAATTGTTGAAGGAAACAAAGAAAGAATTCAGGCTTTCGAAGGAACTGTTATTAAAAAACACGGTTCAGGCATTAATAAAACTATTACCGTTAGAAAAGTATTCCAGGGCGTTGGTGTTGAACGTGTATTCTTGCTGAACTCTCCGAGAATTGATAAAATTACGGTTCTCAGAAAAGGTGATGTAAGACGTTCTAAACTTTACTACTTAAGAGAACGTTCAGGTAAAGCAACTCGTATCAAGGAAAAAATTGAAAAAAGATAAGCTTCATATACACTGGTATCCGGGACATATTGCGAAAGCTGAAAAAAAACTTAAAGAACAGCTCTCTTTAGTGGATGCCGTAATTGAAGTTATTGATGCGAGACTGCCTTATTCAAGCAGTTATGATAATATTACGGGGCTTTTAGGTGAAAAGCCCCGTTTAATTTTGCTTAATAAAGCTGATTTAACCGACCCTGTCGAACTCAAAAAATTTATAAAAATATTAGAGGAGAAATCAGGCTTTCCTGTATTAAAATCAGATGCTAAAAATTCCAAAGATTTAAATTTTATTGTTAAAAAAGCCGTGGAACTTTCGGAGCCGAGAATTCAGGCATTGATAAAAAAAGGTCTTCTTCGCAGACCTGCACGGGTTATGGTTGTCGGCATGCCTAATGTAGGCAAATCAAGTATTATAAATAAATTAACAAGATCATCAAAAACCAAAACAGGAGCAAAAGCCGGTGTGACAAGGCAGCAGCAATGGGTAAGAATTAATCCTCAGCTGGATTTGCTTGATACTCCCGGGATTATTCCGATGAAGCAGGAAGATCAGATAAGGGCCAAAAAACTTGCCTTTGTTAATGCTGTTTCTGAAAACGCTTATTCTAACGAAATTGTTGCAAAAGAACTCTTAGTATTGCTTGATGAAAAATATTCCGAAAGAACAAAAGAATTTTATAAAGTCGACACACTTTCACTGGATGATATTGCTAAATCCAGAAACTGGATTATTTCAGGCGGAGCCCCCGATATTGAACGAACTGCCGTGTACGTTTTAAGAGATTTCAGAGAGGGTAAGATAGGCAAATTCATTCTTGATGATTTAGAAGGATAGGTATGGTACAAAAATTAAAAACAACTTTAACAGCTGATTCACGTATTATACAGCTTTTCACTTTTGATTTAAATCAAAAGAGAGTTGTAATAGGTACTGATGAAGCCGGCCGCGGATGCGGTGCAGGCGGTGTCTTTGCCAGTGCCGTATGTTTTAATAAGCGTTCGCAGGAATTAGTTGAACAACTTGAAGATTTGAATGACAGCAAAAAGTTATCACCCAAAAAACGTGAAGCTTTATATGACATTATAAAAGAAAATACCGTTAATTCTACCGTTTGTATTGAGGTAGATGAGATTGAAAGGATAAATATTCTCAATGCTTCTTTAAAGGCTATGCGTATGGCATGCGAAAATGTAATTAACCAGCTTTACCCGATTCCTGAAGAAAAGGACAAGTTAATTGCACGTAACATGCTTAGCAGAAGTGAAATAATGATATTAATTGACGGTAACAAGAGGATATGGGATTTTGATTATTCTCAGAGGTACGTTGTAAAAGGTGATGCTAGATCGGCATCTATTGCGGCGGCAAGTATTCTTGCTAAGGTAAGCCGCGACAGATATATGCTGCGGCTTGATAAGGAATTCCCGCAATATAACTGGAAAGATAACGCGGGATATCTTACAAAAGAGCACATGGCTCTGATAGATAAATACGGCATGTGTAAATATCACAGACCGTCTTATCTTCAGAAGCATTTTGCCAAACAGGAGCAACTGTCATTATTTTAGTTATAACCTATGAGGATAATCTTTTTTGAACTCAAAATCATCATATTGTAAAAGAGCTGAGCAATCGTAAGGATCAGTTTTACAGGCTTGTAATGCCTTTTCCCTTGTATTATAGAGGGGCAGATAAGCTGCCGCAAATGATTTATTTTTTGATATTTCAGATTCTTTGTCTAATGAATATGATTTTCCTGTCGCTATAAAAAATACAAATATATCTCTTCCAAATTCGTTTGGAAGTCTGTCTCCGTTAATATCAAAACGCAAATCCACACAATTACCCAAATGCATTTCTGCAGTTGAACCGTCCGCAAAATATATTTTTGTACCTTTGCTCTTGGTGTTATCTTCAGCATTATATATGCCTTTTTCAACTTTCAGACATTTAATGTAAGGGGCAAGATACTTGTTCCAATATGCATAATTTTCATCATTTCCTGTCTGTGGATCCATATTCCCGTCCTCATCCTGATAATTCCTTATATCAATCCACTCATAAGCCGGTGTTCCCTGATCATTTTCGGCAAGAATTAAAGCCTGCTGCATCATACTGCTGAATTTTTTGAGACGTGCTGAAGCTTCCTTCTTTTTATGGTTTGCAATCAGAGCCGGCATTGTAAGAGCGGCAACAATCCCGATAATACCTAAAGTGACAAGAACTTCTGCCAATGTAAAAGCCTTTAAACAGCGCTTAAAATAAAAACAGTTAAAATTTTTAGAAAAATTGTAAAAGCGCCCCTTAAACAGTCTATCCGGTGTATCTACGCATGTAGTGCCGGGGGGGGGTCCGGTGTATCTACGCACGTAGTGCCGGGGGGGGGGCAATCCTTAACGCTTTAATATTCATAATTTCAGCCTCCTATTATCCTAACTCTTTTATTATTTACGATTATTTATCTATTGTCAAGCTTAGATGTCAAACAGCCTGTGCAGGCGTGTTCTGATATCATCTTCATCCAAATCCTGAGTTATTTTATTTAAGTCAATTGACATCTGATAGTAATTTGCTGCATCATTTATAAATCCCATTGCCTGTGATGCTCTTGCGGCATTAAAATATGCAAGAGTATAGCTCGGATTTAGTTCTATTGCCGTTTCAAAATATTCAAGTGCTTCTTCCGCGTCTCCAAGACCGTCTAAATAAAGAATTCCTAAATTATTTTGTGCATATTCATTATCAGGGTTTAAGTCTATAGCTTTGTGGAAAGATACAAGTGCTTCTTCAAGGTAATCTTTTTCCCACAGTGCAATGCCCGCTTTTGCATACGCTCTGTAATCGTCGGGATTAAGCGTTATAGCGTCGCAATAAGCGCGTATTGCATTATCCAAATCGTATGCTGCCATGTGAACATCTCCTAATGACAGGTATAAATTATAATTATTCGGATCCAAAATCATTCCAGCCTGATAAGTTGATACGGCTGCTTCTATATTTCCTTTTACTTCTGCATATATGGAGCCAAGTGCTTCACAAACAATTGATGTCCATTCGTTATCAGGATTGATTGTAATTGCCTTTTGATAATGTTCGATTGCATCGTCATATAATTCCGCTTTAGAATATGCATAAGCAAGTGAATTATTGTAAAAAGGATTTTCCGGATCTCTTTCTAATGCGAGTTTAAATGCGCTTATTGAATTTATTTTATCTTCTTTTTTCATATAAAGATGACCCAGTTCATAATAAATCTGCGGGGTATCAATATCAAATTCCAGAAGTTTTTCATAACAATCTATTGTTTCATCCGTGTTTTCAGGAAAATAAGTCTGCAAAACGGTTGCAAGTTTAATCAGAACTTCTCTGTTTAAAGGATTAGCTTCTAAAACTTTTCTATAACAGTCTACGGTCAAATCAGTTTCTTTATTTTTAAGCGCCAAATCTCCCATTTTATTATAGAAAATTTCGCTGTGATTTGTTGCTGTGATTGCCTGTCTGTAGATGCTTTCAGCGGTTGGATACAGTTTGAATTTTTCCAAGAATTTTCCTACTGTATTGTAAGTGAATACCGAAAAGTCATCAGACATGTTTTTGTAAAACATTTTCATAGATGGTCTGTCCCATGCAAGCATAAGACTTCCCGACAAGAAATAGTAAATAAAGCTTAAATAATCTTTTACATTCCCGTTTTGAGAATTAATCTTTTGCAAAATGGATTGTGAAAGAATTAATCTCGGACGTGCAGATTTAAGCTTTCCCATTTTAATGGCAGACTTAAATTCTTGTTCGGCGGACTTGAAATCCTGTGCCATTTTCATGAAAAAACCTGTATAAAGATGTGCATTGATGTTGTGAGGAGCAAGCGAAACAGCTGTTTTACACTGTTCAATTGCCGTATCAATACTTATTTGTCCCTGTTCCCACATTAAAGTCGCAAGCCTGTAATAAGCTTCCGGCATAGAAGGGTCATATTTGACGGCATCAATATAATACTCGATAGCTTCCTGCAAATCACTGTTTTGCTGGCGGATAAGATATCTTTCATGTGCTATTCGGGCTTTCTCAAGAGATTCTTTTGCTTTGTCTGTATTTGCCGCCTGTATCGGCTGTAGTAAAATCTGTTCTGACATCAATGAGCTCCAATAAGATGTATATTCTTTTTGTATATTCTTATGTCGATATAAATAATATTAATCTTTATTAATTTAAATTAATATCATCCACATGGTGTAGATAACCGGTTAATCTATTTTAATTTTTAATCTTAAATTGTTTTATTTGTACTATAATATGTGGTATAGCCGATTAGGAATATGAAAAATGGATTATCTTAATAATAAATACGATGTAATAGTTGTAGGTGCAGGGCATGCAGGATGTGAAGCCGCAATTGCGTGTGCAAAACTCGGTGCTAAAGTTCTTCTTGCAACACTGAATGTTGATCATATTGCTTTAATGCCGTGTAATCCTGCAATAGGCGGACCTGCAAAATCTACTCTGGTAAGAGAAATTGATGCTCTGGGCGGAGTTATGGGTGAAGCTGCCGATGCAACTTATATACAAATGAAAATGCTGAATTCTTCGAAAGGTCCGGCAGTCAGAGCTTTGCGCGCACAATCCGATAAAAAACAATATATGGATTACATGCGCAATATTATTGAGAACAACGAAAATATTTATCTTCGTCAGGCTTGTATAACTGAGCTTCTGGTAAAAGACGGTCAAGTCACAGGTGCTGTTGATGAATTTGGTATAGAATATTGTGCTCGTGCAGTTATTCTTACAACCGGAACTTCTCTTAACGGGAAAATTTTTGTCGGACTGCGTTCTTACAGCGCAGGAAGATTAGGAGAAAAAGCTGCTTACGGTTTATCGGAATCTCTTATAAAACATGGAATTACAATTAAAAAATTAAAGACAGGAACCCCGCCAAGAGTTGATAAACGTTCAATTGATTACTCAAAAATGACAATTCAACCGGGTGATGAAACACTTCATTTTTATTCATTTAAGCCTGATAGACCTGTTAGACCTCAATATCCCTGTTATTTGACAAGAACAAATGAACAAACTCATGCTATTATTAAAGCTAATCTTGATAAATCTCCAATGTTTCAAGGACTAATACAAGGGGTTGGGCCTCGTTATTGCCCATCGATTGAAGATAAAGTTGTTAGATTTAGTGAAAATCCTTCTCATCATATTTTTATTGAACCTGAAGGACTGGGTACATATGAAGTTTATATTCAGGGATTTTCAAGCAGTCTTCCCGCAGATGTTCAGGTTAAAATGCTCAGGACGCTTCCCGGGCTGGAAAAAGCACATGTGATTAAACCTGCCTATGCCGTTGAATACGATTATGTTCCTGCTGTGCAGACTACTCATTCTTTGATGTCTAAAAATATTAAAGGTTTGTTTTTCGGCGGTCAGATTAACGGTACCAGCGGATATGAAGAAGCTGCCGCTCAAGGTTTGATTGCAGGTATAAATGCATTTAATTATTTAAACAACTCCGAAATGCTTGAACTTTCAAGAAGTTCATCATACATCGGAACATTAATTGATGATTTGGTTACAAAAGATATTCAAGATCCTTACAGAATGCTTACTTCCCGTTCCGAATACAGACTTTTGCTTCGTCAGGATAATGCGGATGCAAGACTTACACCAATCGGCAAGAAGTTTGGTCTGGTGGATGACGTTCAATTTAAAGTATTTACCGATAAACAAAAAGCTATTGAGAAAGAATTATTAAGAATTAAAGATGCAAAAATTTCGGCAACTGAAGAGGTTAATTCTCTGCTTTCAAAATACGGAGAACACATGGAACGCGGTATGAAAATAGCCGAACTTCTGAAACGTCCGAATATTGATTACAATGTTATTAAAGAAATAGATACAGAAACTAATGCTTTGGATATACCGTTTGATGTGTCAGAGCAGGTTGAAATTCTTGTAAAATATGACGGTTATCTGAAACGTCAGGAATTCCAAGTTGAGCAGGCTTCAAAACTTGATAAATTTAAAATTCCGGATGATATTGATTATTCTTCGATTGATCATATTTCATCAGAAACAAGAGATAAGCTTGCAAAAATTCGCCCGAAAACTCTTGCTCAGGCATCACGCATCGGTGGTGTTAAACCCGCTGATATTTCTATTTTAATGGTAATGCTTGAGCGTCGTCAATTTTCACGGATCTAATCAAGCCATATAATTTATACCTGAATTTTTCTTTTCGTAAGAAATTCTGTTATTTTTTAATACGGCTTCAAAAGCTCTGTCTTTGTAATCTTTTACATTAATATCAACTTTTCCGTACACACCTGTGTTCCGAATTCTGTTAAAAGCCATATTGGCATTGTTTATCCAAAAGTTATTCATCATAGCACCCAGCGTAAAAATCTGTGATTTAGATGTGGCTGTGCCTGTATCTACAGTATATGTACTTTTAAATGGCTGAGAATATATATTGTTATTTATTTGCATAATTTAATGAAAACACATAAAAAAAATTTTTGCTATATAAAATGTAAAAAATATGGTTTGATTATTTTCGGCAACTTAGAGGCTAACTTTTTCTCAATATTGTTGTTAATATGCAATGAATTATAAAAGTCATAATTAATTACAGCTTTTTTATACATAATATGCGTAAAGTAATTATGTGTAAAAAAGAAAGGAGATATTGTATGTCAAGATCAATTGTTGATTACACTTTGAAAATTAAAACCGCAAATGTATTTGGATCCGGTACAGATAATGATGTTTTTATCACTGTATATGGTCTGTATGAAAATGAAGAGGTTAACACAGGAGAGATCAATCTTTCTAAAAGAGTGAACGGTAATGCATTTGAAAGAAATGATGAACACGATTTGCATTTTCAATGGGAAGATATTGGGCGTCCAACACATATTAAACTGCGCCTTGCAAATCAACTTTTAGATGATTGGCATTTTGCTTGGTGTAGAATTAAAAGAAATGGTCGTGAGGATCAATCCGAAAAAGATATGGATATTAATAAAGAGGCCTTTTTTGATGGTAATAATGATACGAAATTTAAAAGAAAAGATTCTCGTATTTTTTACTCTGATCTGGAACCTTTGAAAGAAGAAACCATCGGCAATAAAATAGTTCCTCAGTATGGTGGAACTGAATATTTCTCATTAGCTCCAAATGGAGAAATGACTATAACAATGAATTTTTCCAAAGAAGAATCTAATTCAGTAGAAAGCAGTGTAATAAAAGAAGAAGCGACCGGACATACTATTAATATAGGCGGTGAGGCTGGTTATTCAGCCGGTGATGCTGGTGGTGTTGAAGGTAAAGGAAGTTTCAGTTATGGCTTTTCAAAAAGTAGTTTAAAGAAAACATCAGAAAGTTCTTCAAGCAAATTAGTCGAATTGTATGCAAAGGAAACTTCTATTAAAATAGTTAATGACGGTTCTAACGTAATAGAATATACTCCAAATTCAGGTCAAACATCTAAAAATATACAGAACGGGAAGACAACTTTAGAATATGCAATTGTTTATGAAAATTCTATTTTAGAATTAGTACGTATACGTCATGGGGCTACTGTTTATTCGCAAAGAACGGATTATATTAATTTAGGGCGTAGAGTTCGTGCAATATTACCTGTTGCCATTAAAGACGGTAAAAGAATTTATATTGATTCTGCCGGACGAGAATGCAGCGAAGCAAATAAATGGATGATGTATTAATTAAAATAATAATATTTGCAGTAAAAAGGAGTTCTATTTAACAAAACTCCTTTTTATTTTTTATATGTCTGCTCAAATACACTCAAATATAATAAAAAATAAAAATTCCCGGAGATGGATTCGAACCACCGTTGGAAGAGCCAGAATCTTCAGTCCTGCCACTAGACGATCCGGGAAAATAATAACATATTTATTTTACTCCGGACATAAAATTATTGCAATATTTATGCTAGAAATTTATTATTTTTTTGCTGGATTGTAGACTAAGTTCGATAAATCATTGTGAAGCATTCTTAATTTATAATCATTATTTTGAATTTTATCAAGTTTATTTCTTAACGTTTGATTGGAAGTTATTTTTGTTATAGGCTCTTTACGCACTAATTTTTGGCAGAAGTATATAATATTGTCAACAATATCGGTAATACTGTCACAAATATCGATATTTCTGTCAAAAAGATTATCAAATGCTTTCAATAATTCATTTTTTGCCATTTTTATTTCTGCTTTTTTTGAAGCAGAATTTGTTCTTATATCCATAACCCCAGTTTTTATAAGTGATTGAATAAAATATGGGTCATAATCCAAATCATTTATTATTACAGGCTTTGATTTTTTGTCCCCCAGTACGGCAATAAATTGAGCAGCAGCATCAGCATCTTTTGTTTTTACAAATCCTGTTTTAGGAAGGCTAACATTTAATACTTCAGGATTATTCAGGGCATGCAATTCCTTCAATTCAAATATTTGTTTTACCTTTTCCGTACCTTTATAATCTCTATCAAATTTTAGTTTTAAAGCTTGAATTAAATTACCTTGTTTTACATTAATTTCACATACGGGTTTAGTTAAAGGAGCTGTTGTTTTAAGCATTTTGTATGTAACACCGGTTTTATTTTGAACTTTGTAAAATAGATTTTAATAATTTTCAATTCTGACAAATTTTAATCAACTAATGACGAACATTTATCTTTGATATCAAGTGCAATATCAAGCGCGTGTTTTTCTTTGATTCCGATATTTTTAGCTACTGCTAAAATATCCTCTAAACTTGGATTTTTACCCTCGCCATTAATTGTTGTTGCGTGTTCTCCGTTAAAAGATGAACTATAAGTTAAATCATACGCAGGAGACAAATGCCATTCTTTTTTGTTTTCATCATACAAAAACGAGAAATTTTTTGAATGGTCATCTCTATTATGCGCAAAAACATTAAAGCACATCAATCTGTATAATTGCTCAATATCTTTATAATTCTTTGTGAGCTCAAGAGTCAATTTCATCAAAATATTATAATCAAGATTCGGCAGACGATGACTTGTTTCTAATAATCCGCTAACAGAAACCATGTGTACTTTTTTACCGTTTTCCCTATCGAATCGTTTAATTCCAAAATATCCTGAGCAATTTTTGGATTCAAAAAGCCGAGTTTCGCTCATCTTTATTCCGCAGTCTTTTGCGACAAGTGAATATTTATATTCCTGTTCGCCTATATTTTTCGGATCCTGCGAGGATGGGAATTTAATTATCCAATCTTCTCCATTTATTTTTGTCAAAATTTTTGGTCTTGCACCGCCTGATGAACCGCCGAGTTTAAAAAGTTCATCCAAGTTATCAGAATTTTGCGATTCTAATATTTTCGAACATTCTTGTGCAAGTTTATCATAATCAGACTCTTGGTTAGGTGTTTCAAACTTATGCTCAGGTTGATAAGTTAATGCACCCATTCCGCTTTCTTGAACTACAGCAAGACGATTTAGACTATCAATTTCGCTTGGGTTAATTTTGTTTTTCAAAAATAGCCTATCAACAAGTAGTCTACCCCAACCGTCAGGTAAACTGTCGTTAAATACTCCAAATAAACCGTTAAAAGGCTCATATTTTGGTAAAAAAACTTTTTTTTGAAGAGGTAGTGAGAATGGTGAAATACTAAAACCTGTGGCAAGCCATTTGCTATCATATTCAAAAGCAACAAGCCTATCCGGAGTTTTTGCTAAAGTCCCGACTAATTTATCGTTATAAAAAACTTTAAGGTATTTATAATTATCCATTTTTTTACCCTTTTATGATTTCATCAATTGAAGTGTAAGTTTTTTGTGTAAACAAATTTTCAAGGTCGTTATCTAAATCAAGTGCAATGACAATTTTTATAAACGATTGCAGAGATATTTCATACTTTGTTTCAAACCTTTTTATGCTGCCAAGACTAACTCCGGATTTTTGCGCTAAAACCTCTTGCGAAATCTTTAACCTTTTTCTACGTTTTTTTATCTTCTCCGCTAAATTTTTTGCAATTTCATTAGGAGTTTTTTGATTTAAAAATTGATTGTTCATAGATAATATATTAACTGAAATTATCAAAAATGTCAATATATAGATAATATATTATCCAATCATAAAACAACATCAAAGTTTTAATATGATGTATTTTTATCAACTTTTGACAAAATTTAAACCTTAAGTTTAGGTTTAATATTAGAAATTGTTGTATCCGGAATTGCAAGCTTACCCTTTTCTAAGCCTAACAAAAACTCTATTTCATCAGAATTTAAAGCCAAATCAACACTTATATCTTCTAATAATGATTGAACTGTATGAATATTGTTATCTAAAAGCAAATCAATTGCATATTTCAGCATTGTAGGCTCTGGAATTATAATTGAATCATCATATGGTTCATGCGTCTTCCAACCCTTTTGTGACATTTTTTTCATTAAGTACTGATATTGATTGTATGTCATTAAATTCAAATTATATGCACGAATAATCATCGCTGATATTGAAACATTCCACTTTTTCTTTAATCTGACATAATAATCTAAACTGTACCGATATCTTTCAGGAAGGTCTTTTATAAATGCTTCCTTTGGCAATAAAAATGAAGCGGCAAATTCATTGGCTTGCTTTTCTAAAAATTTAAATTCTTCTCTTGAAATAGCTTCTATATCTTCACTTTTTGGATGTAGCAGTATATGTCCTAATTCATGAGCCGCATCAAATTGTATCCTTGAGAAAGAAGGTTTATTTTTAGACAAAGTAACTATATATCTTTCCTCGTCATTTATTTGTATTGATTGATTAAAGGCATCAATATCATCAGTATCTGTTTTTGTAAGTAAAACAATTAGTCCTTGTTTTTCAAGCAAATGAATTATATTTGTAATTGGTTCTAAACCTAATCCCCAGAACTCTCTTATTTTTAATGAAAAAGCCTCAATATCTCCATCAAAATCAATATTATTTGGAATATTTAAAACAGGGAAATCCATATATTTTAATAGATATTCGCATAATTGAGCTCTAAACTGGTTCTGTAATTTTTGTTGTTCTCTGTATTTTTTATTAGTAGTTAACAATGCTCTGAAATACGGAGTTCCTGCTGGTATAGTTTTTTTATTTTGAAAGAAAAATTGTCTTGGAAAGTTTAATTCTTTAATTATTTTAAATAAATTTTCTACCTCGGGAATAATTTTATCCGTTTCATACAAAGATATTGTTTGTTTTTTTACTCCAATTTTTTGAGCAAGCTCTTCAGTTGTTAATCCTCTGTAGGTTCGAGCAATTTTTAACTGTTCACCGCTAAATTTATTTTTCATTATACTTTATTCTTCCTCATTAACATCTTTTTCATCATTTTTATCATTTTTAATTTCTGGCATTGTATCTTTGTCCTGTACTAAGAAATCTTTCTTTAATGTCGGTTTTATTATATCTACCTCGTTATATTTTTTAGTATCATCAAGGAATGTATAACTCGGTTTCAGATATTGACTCCAATTCTCTTCTTCAACTAATTCTAACGCAGAATTGAAAATGTATGCTTTTAATTCTTGTACATTATAACCGCTTCTTTTAATTGTAATTATACAATGTCTAAATTCTTTGTCTGTTTGCAATTCAAGATTTGAGCACAATTCTTTCAATTGTCGTTCAAGTTCATCTTCGGGAAATAACTCTGTCTCAATTCCCGGAATAGTTATTTGGTGGGTTTTACCTTCCAACCCTTTATTTTTAAGGGACAAAATGTCTATATAATGTGGTACTTCACGTTTTTTGTCTTTTAAAATTTTGTTAAGAGCATCTTCACTCATGCAGGTAAAAAGAAGATTTGAATTTAAATCAAGCAATAACAATAATTCATAAAAGCCACGTCTTACAATATCGTATCTTAAATTAGCATCGCAAAAAGAAATAAGAATGCCATTTGTTAAATCACGCGGTAGCATATTTTTGTAATTACTGGTAGGGGTATTTATTTGTTTAACCCAATATTCTAATTCTTCCCCAAAGCCTTCGATATGGCTATTTGCTATTCTTTGTTTTAATTCTTCACTAATTTTTTCAAGCATGTAAGCCTCCTTTACATGCTATTATTTCTAAAAACTTAAAATTTGTCAAGTATATTTATAATATTTGTTAAGATACCGTATGTATTTTACAAAAAGTTGTTTTTTGTCTTAAACTTAAAGATTCTTGAATGTTCCGTTCTATAGTTATTATAGCATAGATATACGTGATAAAATATAATTATGGAAATTTTAGAAAGATTAGCAAAATCAAAATTCAGGAGCAAATTTAAACTCCGAGCAAGAGAATTAAAATATATTCAAGAAAAAGGGCTTGATACCATTTATACCCATGCCTGCGATTTTATTCGTGATAGAGTAGCCCCGGCTGAACCAATTAACGATGGTAAACAAACTCCGATGCGAGGACATCCTGTGTTTATTGCTCAACACGCAACAGCCACCTGCTGCCGTGGCTGCATCGAAAAATGGCACAAATTCCCCCAACACAGAGAATTAACCAAAACCGAACAAGAATATCTTATTTCCGTCATTATGGAATGGATAAACCGCCAAATTAATTCGTAAAACCGTAATAATAGTTAACACAAAGATTAAATTTTCCTTAATTTTCCTTGTAATAATTATTATTGCAAATACAATAATAATATCAATTATAATAGTTCATCTATTGATAATTGAGTGTACATTGTCAAGATACATATCTGACCGACATATGTTTCTACACTCTGTTTGTTCAACCGCAGCGGTTTCACAAACACGCGTTCCGAAACATAGGTCGCCAATATTGTTAGCAATAGCAGCAATATTGAGATTATCAGTAATATGGTTGTATTATAATTTAACATTATTGTACTCCTTATTATTACATTTGTAAGTAGCAGAAATAAAGGCAACCACTTCGGTGGGTTGATATACCTGAGGGGAGTTAGGATGTTCTGCGGTCCGAAATGAGTTAACTCGCCCTCTCAGGAGGACAATTGAAACAACAACAAAAAAATTGGTACTCAAAGGTCAAGAATAGACTTCATTTAGATGAAAAATGCAACAAAGCTAAAGCGGAAAAGGTAGTTCAACCAGCGAATGTCTCACAACATAAATTTTTCCCTTTTATTCATTTCCAAATAAAACAGTTTAAGCTTTCAAAAAAATTAGAACAAAGAGAAAATGAACTCTCTGTAATAGATCCATACAAAAAAAGAGACATATATTATGCTGGACATTTAGATTCTTACATATATTCTTACTACAATGAAAAATTATTAGAATATTATGAGAAATTTTTACAAAATAATTATTTAGAATGTAGTATTGCATACAGACATATTGATAAAAATAATGTAGGGACGGGCAAATCTAATATTGATTTTGCAGCAGAGGCATTTAAAGAAATCAAAAACAGAAAAGAATGTTATGCTATCGGTCTTGATATTCATAGTTTTTTCGATGAGCTTGATCACAAAATTCTATACAAGAATTTATGCAAACTTACAGAAAAAGATAAACTTCCTGACGATTTATATCAAATCTATAAAATTCTAACTAAATTTCATTTTATTGAACTAGATGAATTACTAAATAACAAATACATTAAAGCCAATAGATCTGATTTTTGGGATAAAGAAACACATTCATTTAAGAAAATATGTTCAACCAAAATCTTTAGAAAAATACTTACTGAAAAAAAAGATATAATAAAGAAAAATCCCAATGTAAACAAGGGAATACCACAGGGAACAAATTTATCCGGTACACTAGCAAATATCTATATGTTAGATTTTGATGTCACAATTCAAAATTTTGTAAACAAAATAAAAGGTTATTATCGAAGATATTCAGATGATATTTTGATTTTAGTTAATTCAAAAAACGAGTTGGATAGCTTGCTTATTCTTATAGAAGATGAATTAAAAAAATTAAAACTGGAACTTTCTAAACAAAAAACCATATGTTGTCATTTTCAAGATAATAATTGTGATTATGAACCTTGTTCTTTTCGAAAAGAATACAATAGCAGTGCAGAATTCCAATATTTAGGTTTTACCTACAATGGTAAAATTATATTAGTAAGGAACGGTACTATCGGTGCATTTTGGCGTGATGCCATAAGACATATTAGAAAAATGGTTTTATATAATTACAAAAATAAAACAAGAATCCCAATTGCTAAAATCTACGGATTATACTCACATCTATCAAATAGAGAATCTAAATACGGCAATTTTTACAGTTATATAAGAAAATCTCAACGAATTTTTGAAAAAGATTATCAATTTGGGAAAGAAGTAAAAATTAAATTCCAAATGTCTAAAAGTTGGGAAATTTTGCATAAATACCTAATCAAACTGAAAGAAAAATATAAAATAAGTGATAAAGAATTACCTATTCCTAAGGATATAAGAGAAAATTCATGTTTGTGATACCCTAAAGAAAAAAGGAATGGTCTATGGAAGATATCAAAGTAATTCGTGAAGAGTTTAAAAAATATTTATATAAACAGGTAGCAGATAATAAATTAAGTAAAGTTGATGCAGATACTCAATATTCTGATGCAGATTATATTAGAAAACATGAAGATGATCTACTAATAAGTTATTATAGTATATTTATATCTAATGAAAGATTTGAACAGGCTTTGCTAAATTTAAAAAAACAGTTTCAAAATCAAGGTAAAAGTGATTCAACATTTTATGCTTATAAAAGAGCATTAAATTCATATAAAATGTTTTTTGAAGAATATATAAAAGATCAATTAAAGGTATATTTAGCCAAGTATTTTACATATAAATCGTCGCCAAATTACGATGAACAATACAAATATGATTACTTTGCAAAAAATAGCTATATATTTGATGATTTAAATGATTTATCTGAAAAATTTATTCAATTAGGTTCTCCAAACTTTGTTCCTTATGTGTGGAAAAGCAGCATGTTTAGACATTTAGCTTTCAAACATTCCTTTCAATTTTCTCAAATTTTAGAAAATCTTTTTAATGAAACATTATCTATAAATACCCGTATTAAAGATTTTAGAAAAGATATTAGGGAAATTTTGTTAAAAGATTCTGAATGGAATAACAAAGATATGATTGATCCGTCAGTCGAAGCAGCTTCATTTTTCTTATCATTAAAATATCCTAATAAGTATCTGTTATTTACAAGAATAAAGCCATATACAAACTTTTCTAAAGATTTTTATTTAGGTTTAGAAAAGTTTAATAATGAAGATAGGTATATTGCATGGATTGATTATTGCAAAAATAATTTAATACCACTATTGAATAACTACTGCAATTCTAATTGTAATTTACTAGACTGCCAAGATTTTATTTGGTTTGTTTTTAATCAAAATAAAGGAGATAATATGAGCCTTAAAGAAAAATTTATTAAATATGTTTATGATATTGTGTATAAATCTAATCAAAGTTATTTACAATATGGTAAAAAAATAGAAAATTTGGATAATGTTATTTTAAATTTAACAAATAAACAAATTTATGAAATACAAAATTCTGAAGAACTATCTTCGTTTTTATTCCAATTAAAAAAGATAAGCGAATGGCAAGATTATAACCATAAAAATGGTAATGGGATTCCTTATGCAATATTAAATACTCATTACAGAAAATTCATACAAAACAATATTGTAAAAGATAACTCAATGAAACAAGAAGCAAATTTTGCACAAGAAAAAATTTATCAACCATTAAATCAAATTTTATATGGCCCTCCGGGGACAGGAAAAACTTATAATTCTGTTCTAAAAGCAATGAGTATTATTGATAATACGGAATATAAAGATGTTTCTGAAGAGCAATATTCTGCATTAAAAACAAGGTTTGACGAGTTAAAACAAGCGGGACAAATCGAATTTGTTACCTTCCATCAATCATATTCTTATGAAGAATTTGTTGAAGGAATAAAACCATATATTCCTGAATGGGGTACAACAGATAATACTGAAGTTAGATATATTGGTGAAAACGGAATATTTAAAAGAATATGTAAAAAAGCTGAAAGCCCAATAATTAAAAGTAATGATAACAATCTTGAATTAAACGATAATCCAAAAATATGGAAGGTTTCATTGATGAAAACCGGTGAAAATGATATAAGAAAAGATTGTATGGAAAATAACAGAATAAGGATTGGATTTGATAAATATGGTGAAACAATTAATGACGAAACCATATTTGATGATGGCGGAAGTAGGGTATTATCAGCCTTCATAGATAAAATGGAAATTGGTGATATTGTTTTATCCTGTTATTCAGAGAAGACAATTGATGCAATTGGTGTTGTGACAAGTGAATATAAATGGAATAATGATTTCCCGCAATATAAAAGATATAGAGAAGTAAAATGGCTAGCAAAAGGCTTAAATCATAATATTTTGAAAATAAATAATGGTACAAAATTTACACTTGGAACAGTTTATCAATTAAACAATATGTCACTAAAAGATGTATTAGATATTGTGGATGAACAAGAACAAGTTACCAGTTACAAAGACAATGATAAACTATATATTCTTATTATTGATGAAATCAACCGCGGAGATGTTTCAAAAATATTTGGTGAACTTATTACTTTAATTGAAGAAGATAAACGGGTTGGCAATAAATACCAAATGAAAACCACATTGCCATATTCAAAAGAATCATTTGGCGTACCAAATAACTTATACATTATCGGAACAATGAATACGGCAGACCGTTCAATTGCGCTTCTTGACACAGCATTAAGACGTCGTTTTGATTTCGAAGAAATTATGCCAAGACCTGAATTGCTTGGTGGCAAAGTTGTTGAAGGTATTAATTTGCAAACTTTATTAACAAGAGTAAATGAACGCATTACAAACAAATATGATAGAGATCATCAAATCGGTCATTCATATTTAATGGGTGTAAATACCAAAGAACAACTTGAAAGAGCTTACAAAAATCGAATATTGCCGTTGCTCAATGAATATTTCTACAACGAATCAAAAACCGTTGCCGAGATTTTAAATTGCAGCGAAGATGAACTTAAAACAATTGATTTTATTTCTATTTTAGGTAAAGCTCAAGGTGCATAATTATGGCAGCAACTAAGAATTTAATAGTTGCATACGAACACGACAGGCTTCTAAAATGTGATGAAGCCTGCAATAATTGTGTGTCTGAATATATTGAGGGTTCTTGTTGTATAAATTACTGTAAGCCTTCACATTTTAAAGAGCTCTATGATTATTGCGTTAATAAAAACATTGACTGCGGATTTGATTATGTTCCAAAAGAAAAATGTATAAAGTTTGATAAATACACAGGCGTTATACAACTTAAGGATGGCACATATCTTGAAATACTACCTAAAATAGATAAAAATATAAATTTGGAAGATAGTCGCAAGGTGTTTGAGAATCTTGTATTTGCATCGCATAATTTAACCAAAGAATATAAACATAATAAAATTAGTGATAGCGATACAAGAAAAGATAATCACATAATTGAAATTTTTATATCTGTTTTTTGTAAGGATATCCTTGAATTATTAAAAAGAGGGATTAAAAAATCTTATATTAGAAAATCAGAAAATCTCAATAATTACAAAGGCAAGTTAAATTTTTCAGAACATATTAAACACAATATTACATCTAAAAATAAGTTCTTTGTTGAATATAGTGAGTTTAGTTTAGATATTCCGGAAAACAGAATTTTGAAATCCGCTTGTTTATATTTGATAAAACAAACAGAAATCGAAGAAAATAAAAAAGCTCTAAGACGACTTTTAATTGAGCTTGATGACGTTTCTCCGTGTACGAATCTGGATAAAGATTTACAGGAAAAACAAATAAACAGACTTCACGAATACTATTCAAGACCATTACAATATGCTGAGTTCTTTTTGAGACACGACAACTTTATGCCGCGCAGAGGAAGAACGGCTCTTCCTGCATTGTTATTCCCGTTAAATAAAATGTTTGAAGATTATATTGAAAATCTGTTTAAACAAAGTAATGTTGATTATCGCGTGCAATATAGCCGTTATAACCTTATTTTTACAGGCGAGAAAGAATTATTTAATACACAAATGGATTTTATTCTCACTTCAAAAGATAAAAACCGAAAACTTATTTTAGATGCCAAGTGGAAAGAATTAGATGTAAATGATGAAAAATTAGGAGTAAATCAAACAGATTTATATCAATTACACAATTACGCTTCAATTATCCGCGAAAAAGAATCAGAAAATGTTTCTATTGCACTATTGTATCCGCAAACATCTAAATTTAACGAGGTCAAAGAATGGGAATATTTTGACGGAACTAAGATTTATATAATACCTGTAAATGTCTTAAATACAAAAGAAAACGCTCAATTATTGAATATTGCTCAAAATTTTTAAAGTCGTTCTATATACCAGTTGCTATTACCAAAATGGTTAAAATTCCAATGAAGTTCAAAATAAAAATTAAATTCCAAAGAATTGTCATCTTTGAAGTTCCAAGAATATTTATTTAATTGTGTTTTGCGGTAACTTTCAAACGCATCCTGAATTTCTTTTGCAAACTTTTTTCTAAATTCAGAATATGGAATGTCCAATGTCTCTTTGGTTAATTTATTTTTCAAAATCATCTTCAAACCCTCTAATATTATCAAGTTCAATATTGTAGCGTTTGCCGGTTTTATCAACACAAGTTGCAAAATCTACTATTTTATCGGTATATTTGTTTTTCCATAAACAAATTAACAGTCCGATTTCTTGTGTTTTAAGATTCAAAATCTTTGTCCCATATAGCTTGTAATCTTTTTCAACCATGGCTTTAACCTTTCGTTATTTTAATATTTGCGTATATCTCGTCCGGCTTCTCAGGATCAATCAAAAAATCTTTATCAAATACGTATCTTTCGCCATCTGGTGCAACGCAGCCGACAACATTGTGTTCGCCAAAGCAAACAACAGTAAATTCTTCGCTATCTTTTTCAAACCAACCTTTTAGCTTTTTTAATCTGTACTTTTTGCCGATTTCAATCATAGTATGCTCCTTTCAAGCTACACCATTCATCACTCTTTCAGTGCAAAACATCAACTATATATGTCTAAAAAGTATCATTCCAATACAATAATTTTTGAACACGATTTGAACACCGATTAAACACCTTTTAAACGGCATTTAAATTTCGACATCTTTTTCGTGGTCTATAAAGAATGCATTTAAGACATCCGCATCGTTGCGCAAGTGCTTAACTACCGGCGCAAGATTATAACACTCTTCAATCTCAGGCTGATTAACTACAAAGTAATCAATGACTACGGCAGTATTATAAATATTTTCCGCCCACTTGCTTAATTGCTTAAACTCTTTTGGAGTAATATTCAATCCGACTTTTTCCATACAACCTCCTTCAACGTGTCGTATTCATTACTTAAAATCAGATTAAAATCAAGCATATATTACACATATTACTAAATTTGTGTTTTTTAATATTTATGCTATCATTCTCATAGATGATGTATTAACAATTAAACCATGGGATCATAATATTATATGTTTTTGAATTGGCTATATACTGTATTAACTGAAATTGGCATTGATTTTAATGCTTTTACTGGAAATAAAGATGAAAGAATAAAAGCTCAAAAATATTGTTATATTTTAGGTAAATTTTATAATTTACCAATTGATGGATCTTTTTCTTTGTATATTAACGGACCATATAATTCAAAATTAGCAGATACTTTATATGGTATTACCAGAAAAAAAAGTACTATAAATACTGTAGAAATTGATGAAAATTTAAGAGGAGTAATAAATAGAATTACTGAAGTTTTTCCTGCTAATGATCCTAATATTGTCAATATATTAGAGATTTATACTACTTATGACTTTATATCTAATCATTATCCTAACTGGACAGATGAACAACGTAGTAATGAGTTACAACGTTTAAAAGGGCATTTACCTGAATTTAATAATATAGTAAATAATCTAGTATCTTATCAACAAAGACTTGCTGCTTAATTTAGAATTTTATTAAAATCGTATACTTTAAATGATTTTAACTCTTTTATATTGTTATTTTTGCCATCGTTATTTTCAGCTTGGTGGTCAAATAGAAATAATTGAAAAAATTGATTTTTAAGATCCATGATATTCTTACAATTATTTTTTTGTACTATTATGTTTATCTGCTTGTCATCTTGATATTCTTTTGCTATAGCCTCAGGAGCAATACTTTTTTCTATACAAACACCAAAATATTTCTGCCCATCCTTATTAAACTGTGATATTTTTTTATTAAATTCATCTAATCCATTCTTAAATTTAGTATTATTAGATAAAATCTGACTATAATTTACTAAAATCTCTGATTTAAAATTATTGCTAAAAAATGTATCATCTTTAATATCAGGGAAAGTTCTTTTAATTAGCGAATTTGCTAGTTTATATACCAAATCACCATTATTTTCTTTAATGATATCTTGAATTTTTTCCCAAAAATAGTCATCGTTAAAAAAGAAAAATTTTTCTGGGTTATTGTTTAAAATATTTTTAAAATTTTCGATTGTAGTATAATCCGAATCTATCTTATTATTAATCAACAAATGTGAATATATTCTTTGTGCAATATTATTCACAATATATGCCTTATTATAGAATAAAATATTTGCATACCAATAATATTTTGATAACAAGAATTGTTCAATTACTTGAATTGCTTTAACATTAAATGCTATTGTTTTACGTTTGATTTCGTCCGGGTATATTTTTTCACAAATATCAATATTATTTATGATGTAATCTAAATCAATAGAAGCATTTATACCTGTATTTATTGTATCTCTCATCATATAATCCATTTGATCAGCATCTAAACGAGAATTTATCAACTTTGATGCAATAAAATATTCATCATTTATGTATTTTCCGGTTATTAATTTACAAATTATGTCAAGATCTTCATCATTTAATTTAGGAAATAATTTAAATAAAATCTTTTTAAAAGGTTCGCTTTCAATAACAAATCTTGCAAATTCTTCATGATTAATTTCAGAATCTTTACTTTTTGCATAGTATTTTAAAAATTGATTTATATCTTGACTATCACAAAAATCTTTCAAATTATTATTTTCTAAATCAGGGATCGTCATTTTTTCCTTTGAACTAAGGAAGTGAGAGAATTCCATATATGACTTCTCAATTGTATGAGATAAAGGATAGTGCCCAATATCATGAAGTAATGCTGCTAATCTGACAATTTGGTGTTTTTTAGAATCATTAAAGTCTTTATGGCCTTTTTTCTTTATATGCTGAATGAGTTTTTCAGTTATATAGAGAACTCCTAGGGAGTGCGAAAATCTCGTATGCACAGCTCCTGGGAAAACAAAATATGATAGGCTAAGTTGTTTTATATGATTTAATCGTTGAAAATATAATGTACCTAATAATTTCTTTTCAGCTTCATTAATTGCAATGAAACCATGGATATCATCATATATTTTCTTGGTCAGTGAATCTTCAAATCTTTTCATAAGGAGATTTTACCATGAAAACATTTAAGCATATTATTTCTTCCGATAATTTGCCTTATGAGAAGGTGGGTAAGAATGAGCCAGTATGCATAGCAGACGAAGTCACTTTCGATATCCCAGACAGCTGGGAATGGGTAAGGTTGGGTAATGTTTGTAACATAGCGAGAGGAGGTTCGCCAAGACCTATCCAAGATTATCTTACAAAAGATGATGATGGCATAAATTGGATAAAAATTGGAGACTCTGATATTGGCGGGGAATATATAAGCAAGACAAAAGAAAAAATTAAAAAAGAGGGTATTACCAAAAGTAGAATGGTTCATAAAGGAGATTTTTTATTAACAAATTCTATGAGTTTTGGTCGCCCATATATTTTAAATACTGATGGATGTATTCATGACGGTTGGTTAGTTTTAAGTGATTACCAAAAAGCATATAATATAGATTTTTTATATTTCATGTTATCTTCAAGATTTGCTTTTTGCCAATTTTGTAGTGTTGTAAGTGGCGCTGTAGTTAAAAATTTAAATAGTGATAAAGTCGCAAATGCAATTTTTCCCCTTCCACCACTTATTGAACAACAGAGAATTGTAGAAAAATTAAAAAAATTAGAACCATATATCAATGATTATGATAAAGCCTATGAAAAAATTGAAAAACTAAATACGGATTTTCCTGACTTATTAAAAAAATCAATATTGCAAGAAGCTGTACAAGGAAA
>FR900477.1:0-3119 GCA_000438175.1 Fusobacterium sp. CAG:439
CAAGTCTTGTAAACAATGTCAGAGCGGTTAAGGGTAAAGAAGCAAGCGGCGTATTCAGCAAAATTTCAACAATTGCAGGCGTAGCATCTTCTCTTACAAGTTCCGCAACAACACTCAGCAATCTGGGCAAATCAGGTGCATCAACATTCGGCAAATCAATGCAGATTGCAGGGGTTGCCGGAAGTGCATTATCTTCCGCAAGCCAGCTTATGACAGAATTCGGCGGAGAAAGCCAGTTTGCAAATATTCTCGGAATGGTAGGCGGTGCAGTTAGTACTGTCTCAGCATTAGGTATGCTTGCTGATAAAAAATTCGGTAACGCGTCAGAAAAAAATAAAGAAAACAAAGAAAAAACAGAAACAGCCGAAAATAAAACAGAACAAAACGGAGAAACACAAAAAAACGAACAACAGACAAAAGCTGAAGAAAAACAGGCTGAAACAGAAATGAAAAAAGCCGAACAACAGGCAAAAACAGAAGAAAAACAAGCTGAAGCAGAAGCCAAAAAGAACGAACAACAAACGAAAACAGATGAACAAAAAAATGATACTTCTGACAAAAAAACAGAAGATACAAAAATGACAAAAGAAGAAAAGAAAGCTGCTAAAGCTGAAGAAAAAAGAATTAAAAATAATATAAAAAAAGAAGGAGCATCTGAAGAGTTTGCAGATATAAATACAGAAGATCTGCAAAAAGAAATGTTTGCCGCAACAGATGCAGGCGATAAAGAACGAGCAAAAGCCTTAGCTGCAGAAAGCACAAGAAGAAATTACTTCAAAAACGAAATTGCTCCCCAGCAGAAAAAAGAAGCCAGACAACAGACTTTTTCAAATGTAATGAATGCTGTTTCCGGTGCCGCAAATGTTGCAGGTTCTCTTTTCTCTAAATCAGGCGGTCAGGAACAACAGCAAAAGAAAAAAGCTCCCGCAGGAAAACTTACCGAACGTACAAAAGAGATAATGAGAAAAAATAAAAAACGTATAGCTGCATTAGCTTCAAAAGGGTATAATTTAAGATAAAAAGCGGTTTTTAAAAACCGCTTTTTTACTTAATTTCCAAATCATTTAACAGTAAAATCTGAGTTTCTCCCGGCTGCAAAGTAACTTTAAATCCGCCTTTTTGAGCAATAGGAATACTTTCTAATTTTACAGGTATAACAATATTTTTATCTTCAAGCTTCGGAACAGAAACTGTTACATCTACATTATTTCTGAAATTTAAATTTCCGATTACGACTACACTCTTGCCGCCGTAACTGATTGCATAAGCAAACACGGGGGATGCCGAAGTTTTTAAAGGAATAAATTTTCCGTTGTTTATCATCTTTGAAAATTGCCGTTTTACATTGTTTGCTAAAATAAAAGTACCAAGAAGATCATCATTTTTAGCTCCCGGCTGTCTGGAAAAGTTAAATATGTCAATCTTTCCGCGGTGTACAAAATAATAATCATCATCGGTAAAAGATTTGAAAGCTGACTTATTAGCCCACAGGTAAATATAATTATCTCCCGTATCAAAACCGTCCACAAAATACGAATTTACAGGCAAAGTGGCATTCAGCCATATAATCATTTCACTGTATTTTGTTCCGTTAATCAATATCGGGCTCATTTCATCATGTGTGGTAAAACTTCCGATAACAGCTTTTGGTTCCGCATATTTAGACAAATTTGCATTTGTTGTTAAAATTTGATTTATAAGTTCTCTTCCTGTTTTATAATTTTTGAGATTAAAATAACTGCCGTAATATCCGTCAAAGCCTGCTTCAAGCAATTTATCGTAAGAAGTAAATACGGCATATTCAGAAACAGGAGTTGTCCAGCTTTCGGAAGCTTCAGCAAGCCATAAAAACTGATGATCTTTAGTTCTTGAATAATCTATTAAGTCTTTCCAAAATTTTGCAGGTTTTAAAGTTGCGACATCGGCTCTGATGCCGTCAGCCCCGAGACCGATTACCATATCAACAAACTCTTTATAAAGATTATAAACATCTTTATTTACTGCATTTTCCGTTCCTGCATTAAGCAGTCTGACATCTGTCCAATCTGCAGGAACTACCGGCTGCCCTGATTTATCTTTAATAAAAAGCTCGGGTCTTTGCATATATAAGTCATAAGAACCGCAAGACGGCAAATCTATAATTACACGAATATCGCGTTTATGAGCTTCATCAATGAATTTTCGTGCCTGTTCGTTTATTGATAAAGCACTTTGCTTACTTTCCAGCTGGGGGTTTAAAGTGTTAAAGCTTGAAGCTGCATAGACAGAACCTGCGGTACCTAGAGCTTTTGTTTTGCCCACAGGTGTAATAGGCATAACATGTATGGTATTTATACCTTTTTGCGAAAGCTCGTCAAGTTTTGCAATAGCGTTCAAAAAAGTACCGCTTTCCTCAGCTTCATCAAAATCTATTATACCATTTTTGTTTGTATCCTGTGCCCCGAAAGTCCTGAGGTTTATCTCATAAATAATTGAAGAATCGTTTGTAAACATTCTTCGTAAGTCGTTAACCCATACATCAGCACTATAAGCACTTTGAGCCGCAAACGATACAATGGCTAAAGTTGTTAAAAACTTTTTCATAAACTTCATTAGCTATCCCCCTTCATATTTAATATGCTATCAGAGAATTACACTTTTTGCAAATTTTATATTTTTTATATATAATCTAAAGTATATGAAAAAGTATTCGATTGGAATTGATTTAGGCGGAACCAAAATACTTATTGCACTTGTAGACAGAGAAACAGGTGAAGTTTTGCATCATGTCAAGAAGAAAACGAAAAAAGATAAAGGTCCGAAAAATATAATAAAAAAAATGCTGGAAGGCATTGATGAGCTTTTGGAAGAAAGCGGCAAGACACTTGATGACATAAGCTCCATAGGTGTCGGAGCTGCAGGGCAGATTGACAGGCAGAACGGGATTTTGATTGCTGCGGCAAACTTAGACTGTTACGATTTGAATATAAAAGGAATTTTATCTGAAAAATTTAATATTCCGGTCTTTGTAGGTAACGACGTTGAAATAGCGGCAATAGGCGAACAAAAATTCGGTGCAGGCAAAGGATGCGACGATTTTGTCTGCGTATTTGTCGGAACAGGTGTCGGTTCAGCAATAA
>FR900477.1:3134-14366 GCA_000438175.1 Fusobacterium sp. CAG:439
TGTCGGTTCAGCAATAAGCAAAGACGGCAAAATAATAACGGGAGCAACCGGAACGGCAGGAGAAATCGGGCATATTATAGTTGATTTAAACGGCAGACAATGTTCTTGCGGTGCTCACGGGTGTTTAGAAGCTTATGCTTCGCGCTCTGCAATTGAAAGACGAATTGAAGGAGCTTTGAAAAAAGGCAGAAAATCTTATATTTTGGATTACCTTGAAACAGGAAAATCAATAACTTCAAGCATGATTCAAAAGTCAATTGAAAGAGAAGATGAACTTGTACTGCAATGTGTAACAGAAGCATCCGAATATCTTTCGGGCGGGATTGCAAGTATTATAAACTTTGTTAACCCCGAATTAGTAATTTTAGGGGGCGGTTTAATAGAAGCTGTTGACTATTTTTATCAGAAAACAATAAAAAAAGCCAGAGCAAAATCATTACCTGTTCCCGCAGAAAAGATACAGTTTAAAAAAGCAATGCTGGGTGATTATTCCGGAGTAATCGGAGCTGCTTTTTTACAAGACAGGGGATTTTAAATGGCAAAAAAAATTATGCTCGTAAGATTATCTTCACTGGGAGATGTTATATTTAATATTCCTCTGGCAAACGTTTTACAAAAAAACGGTTTTGAAGTTACATGGCTTGTTTCCGAAAAGGGAATAGATATAGTAAAAAATAATCCTGCAGTTAAAAGAGCTGTTCTCATTCCGTTGAAAAAATGGAAAAGAGAAGGGTTTTCCATAAAAAATACAATCGAATTCTTTAAAATATTAAAAAGCTTACGTGATGAACATTTTGACATTGCAATAGATACTCAAATGATGTTTAAAAGTATGATTTGGATGAAACTTTGCGGTGCAAAAAGACGAATTTGTTTTAAATACGGACGAGAATTTTCAAGTCTCGGCGGAAACGAGGTTATTGATGCGGCACCAAATCCGAATTTTTCAACACACGCAATATTCCAGCATATGTGGTATGCAAAATATTTAGGACTTGAAGGTACGGATGAAGTGAAGTTTACACTTCCGCCGACAAGTAAAGAAACAGTTGATAAAGTTAACATTCTTTTAAAAGATCTTGATAAATCAAAACCAATGGTTGTAATCTGTCCTGCAACAACATGGCGTCTTAAACATTGGAATAAAGACAACTGGAAAAAAGTAGTCGAAGCGATTAAAGATAAATGTTCGCTTGTTTTCACGGGAACAGCGGGTGATAAAGACTTAATTTCATACATTGGCGGGGATAACTTTATAAATTTAGCGGGACAAACAAATATTAAAGATTTGATAGAAATATTTTCACGCGCCGCACTGGTTATGGCTCCCGATTCGGGCAGTGCACACCTTGCAAGAGCGACGGAAATTCCTGCAGTAATATCAATATTCTGCTGTACCCCGCCGACTTCATACGGTCCTTTCGGGGATGACAGGAAATATTTCGCACTTAACGGAAACTTAAAGTGCCAGCCCTGTCATACAAGAAAATGCCCGCTTCATGGAGCGGATGCCGAACAGTGTTTAAACAGCCCCCCCCCCGAAGAAATTATAAATATTGTAAACAACATATTACAAAACTCAAAACATAGTGTATAATAAGTATATGAGTTTTTTTGATAATTTAAAAGATATATACAGAAAAGTCTCAGAAGTGGAAAGTGCTGTTTATAACGGGAAACAGGACTACCTTGAAATATATGAACGCAACCTGCAGCTTGAAAAAGAAATTGAAGAACGTACAAGAGAACTCAATATTGCAAATAAAAGAATGCTTACCCTGCAGCATATCTGGGATATGATGAATGCATCACGACCTTTGCAAAGTGTTCTTGAAACAATTGTAAACAGTATTCAGGGAGAACTGGGATATCTTCATTGCAACATCATAAAAAAATGCGAAGACGAAAAAGGAATTTATTTAACAGTTCTGGCGCAATCCAATGATGTATCCATAAAAAGAGTTGATAAACTAATAAAGGGACCAATACAGGCTAGAAAACTGGTTTATGATGAAACAAGCGTCTACGCAAAAGCAGCACTCGAAAAAAAGATTATGTTAACCCCTGATATCGGCGGTACACTTAAATCCGTAGCGCCGGATGTGCCCGATGAAATTATTGAAGAAGTTGTTGAAGGCAGTCCGAGTAAATCTATAATTACGGTTCCTCTGTTTACCAGAAATTCCCATTACGGCTGGTTTAATGTATTCTCATCAAGAAAAGACCTTACATCAGGCGAAACAGATTTCTTAACAATTTTTGCACAACAGATTGAAATGGCTATAACAATTGCAGGCTTGTTTGAAGAAGTTAAAGCTCAGGCTGTTACTGACGGACTTACAGGGCTTTATAACAGAAGATATTTTGAGGAATATCTAAAAAAAGAAGTTACTCGTGCCATGCGTCAGAAACAGGCGTTCAGCGTAATCGGATTAGATTTAGATCACTTAAAGCAAATTAATGACAAATACGGACATGCATACGGTGATTTAGCGATTAAAACTGTTGCAGAGGTTTTAAAAAAGAATGCACGTTCTATTGATACGGCTGCGCGGATGGGCGGTGAGGAATTTAACGTAATTCTCCCGGGAGTAGATTCATCGGGCGCAATGATTGCCGCGGAAAGAATTCGGAAAGCTCTTGAAGAAGAAAAGCTTGATACCATAGGACATATTACCGCAAGTATCGGTGTTGCAACATTTCTTGAGCACTCGGATAATATCGAAGACATTCTTGAATTAACTGATCAGGCAATGTACAGCTCCAAAAGAAACGGCAGAAACCTTGTTACATTAGCTAAACCTGTTTCGGAAACAAGCTGGCAGGAAATTGCCGTTAATACATTTATGGACATTCTTTCAAAGCATAATATTCCTCTCGCAAAAGATGTTTCGGAAGAACTTAAAAATAAGCTTCAAAATCCGAAAGACGATGTTCCTAAAGAAGCCCTCTATACTGTCGCCGATATGCTTACGCAGACCTATAATCCGCTTCATCATAACGGCGTGATGAAATCAAAAGTTCTGCTTGCCGTAAGCCTTGCAAAACGTTTTGACCTGCCGAAAGATGACATTGACAGATTAAGAATTGCAATGCTTTTATATGATATCGGAAATCTTATGCTCCCTGCGTCACTGCTTCAAAAAACAACTCCTTTGACAGAAGAAGAAAGAAATCATATTAAAGAACATCCGATTATAGCGGCAAGGGAAATTCTCAAACCCATAAGCTATATTCAGGATATAATCCCGATAATAGAACACCACCACGAAAACTGGGACGGAACAGGTTATCCCGCAAAGATTGCAAGAGAAAAAATTCCTATGACTTCCCAGATTATACTAATTGTCGATGCTTATTTTGCGTTGACAGAACCCAGAACTTACAGAGCCGAACTTACTCCGAAACAAGCAGTTGAAGTTATTAAACAGGATGCGGGTAAAAAATGGAACTCGGCACTGGTACAGGAATTTATCTCACTTATTGACCACGACGTATAATGAACGAAAAAGAATTAATCAAAATAATTAAATCAACTCTTAATTCCGAATATATCGGCGACGACTGTGCTTATCTTCCTGATTTGGGAATTGTCGTAACGCAGGACAGCCTTGTAGAAGATGTACATTTTAAATTGGATTTTATAACACCTTTTCAGCTCGGTTATAAATCCGTAACGGTTAACATCAGCGATGTTTGTGCATCGGGAGCGGAACCTAAATATTTAACAATATCACTTTCTTTGCCAAAATATGTTGACGAAAACTTTGTAAAAGATTTTTATGAGGGTGCAAAATTGGCGGCAGTGGATGTAAAAATTGTTGGCGGCGATTTGACAGGAAGTGATAAAATATATATTTCCGCAGCTGCAATCGGCTCGGCTAAAGGTCGAAAAATTTCATCAAGGTCAAATGCAAAAGCCGGTTATAAAATTATAGTATCAGGAGAACACGGTTCCAGTGCTTATGGTTTAAAACTTTTACTCAACGGGGAAAGAACTCCCGATCATTTTATAAAAGCTCATCTAATGCCGGCAGCCCAAAGAGAATTATCACGCCAGATTGCAGAAAATACACAGGAAGATTATGCAATGATGGATACTTCAGACGGACTTGCGGATGCATTAATGCAAATTGCTAAAGCAAGCAAAGCAGTCCTCTCTGTTGATACTTCAAAAATACCGCATGCTTCATGCGTTGATATGAACACGGTTTTATACGGCGGCGAAGATTATCAGCTTGCGGCGGCTGTTCCTGAAACACTGTTGAAAAACCTGAACGGTTATACGATAATAGGAGATGTAAAAGACGGCGATGCCGGACTGATTATAGACGGAAAATTTTACACTGATATAGACGACAAATTATATAATCATTTTAAGGAGTAAAACAAAAATGAATTTCAAAGTTAACGCAATAATTCCCGCAGGCGGCACATCATCGCGCTTTGGAAACAAAAACAAACTCTTAGAAAAAATATACGGCAAAGAGGTTATAAAATACACTATTGATGCATTTGAAAACTCAAATGTCGATGAAATTATAATTTGTGCAAACATAAATATTATAGATGAATTAAAAGAGATTTTCAAAAACAGCCCGAAAGTAAGAATTATTGAAGGCGGTGCAACACGCCAGGAGTCAGTTTTTAACGGGCTTAATGCATCAGAATGCGATTATGTTTTAATCCACGACGGAGCAAGACCAATGATTTCAACAGATCTCGTAAACAGTGCAGTAGAAGAAGTAAAAACTAAAAAAGCTCTTACCGTTGCCACAAAAACAATTGATACAATAAAAGAAGTTATAGACGGAAAAATTATAAGAACAATTGACCGTGCAAAATTATATAACACTCAGACACCGCAGGCTTTTGAATATAATCTTATAAAAGATGCTCATAAAAAACTCTACGGTCAAAACTTCACAGATGATGCCGGAATGCTTGAAGAACTGGGACAAACGGTTTATATACTCAATGGCAGTTACAAAAATATCAAGATAACAACCCAAAATGATATAGATATAGCGAAAATTTATCTTGAAAATCTGTAATCTGTTGAAGTTGCAGCTTCAAAAAAAAGTCCCCTTTAAGGGGACTAAATTTCACACTTTACCTGCTAACTTTCTTCTACAATTTTTCTTTCTGCCAAATATGAGGAATCATTAATTATTAAACTTTTTTATGCTACAGCTCCTGCGGTTTGTTTTTTCAAATACTTAGCCGGTTCATAGCCTGCTTTTTCAAGAGCTTTTGCCAATTCTAAATAGTCTTTGCCATAATAGTTTTTACCTTCAATTCTTATAACAAATTTATTATTTTCATATTTAACTTTGTCAGAAACTTCAGCTTTATCATCGCCCAGAATTTCTCTCATATCATCTCTGAACTGATTTTTTCTTTGTTCTGCTTTTTCTGCGGCTTTCTTATCATTTTCAGCTTTTTTAGCATCTGCTTTTTCTTTTGCTCTGTCAGATTTTTCTGCTTTTACGGCTTTTTTGTCAGCCTTATTTTCAGCTTCTGTGACTTTTTCAAGAATTGTCATAACAGCTTCTTTAACTTTACCTTCATTTACAAAAGTATCGTCAAGTTCATCATAAGCCACTGCAAACTGACCTGCAAGTTCATTTCTTACGCCTAATTCTTTAGCGCGTTCTTCAAGTTTTTTAACGATGGTTGTGATTAAACCTGTATTTGTATCATTATTCCAGAACATTTCCTCATCAAATATAGTTTCAATCATGTTATCGTCACCTGATTGAGGCTGATATTGATCCTGCCACATATTTAATACTGCAGTTACATTATCTTTAGTGATTGCGTTAACACCCGCTCTGATTTTATCATAATCGGTTCCTACACAACCGATTGAGCCGTCATAAATATTTTTACAGATTTCAACAGCTTCGTTTTCAGCTTTAGCATTATCCGCTGCTGTAGAGGAAGAAGCAGCTTCATCAGAACTTACATCGTCATTGCTGTCATCATTTTCATCTTCTTCTGTTTCTTCTGTTTCCTGAGCTTCTTTAATTTCTTTGATAATTTCTTCTGCAACTTTAGAAGCGGTTTTTGTTAATTCTAAAACTTTACCCTGTAATTCTTCAATATATTCAACAGAATTTACATTGACTTTAACGTTTTGAATTTCTTCTTTAAGTTTTTGAATTTGATCAAGAACATCTTGTAATCTTTGTTTTTGAGATTCATCAAGTTTATCGGATTTCAAAATATTAGAAATTTGAGCTTCAATACCTGTAATAGTTGATAATAAAGAGCTTACTCTTGTATTAAGACCTAATGACAATCCCCAGTTGTAAGCTGTCTGATTTCCCTGTGCAGTTAAAGCAGGATCTGTCATCATATTACCGCCCAGATTAAAACCGATTAACATAGGGTTCCACTGGCTTATATGGTTAGGATTTTCAAATCCCTGACCAAGTGCATAATTCAATTGAGAGTATCCTGAAGGAAAAATATTACTTTGCAGCGAACCGCCCCAATTTGATACCCAATGCTTGTTGCCGAGTGACCAAAAAGCCGGTAAGTTTATTGCGTTATTAAACATTGGTACTGCGTTAAACATCTTTCCTTATCCCCTGTGAATTTTTAAATTCCCCGTATTTATATAAAGGAAATTTGTTTACGGAAATTGCATGAGTGCATGGAGTTTCTGCCGGGTAACAAGTTCTAAATCAAGATATACTAAGCATTTAAGACAAATTTACATTACTTAACAATTGAATAATATCCTGTTTTGATATTGCCGGATTAATTTCTTTGAGAGAGATAACGGCTGAACTATCAACATTTTCTTTAAATATTTTTTCAAGAAGCTGACAATCGTAATCGTATAATATAGATCCGTGCTGTAAAATATACCCTTCTTTTCTAAACTGAGCAGAACCGATAAGTTTACGCCCCTGATAACACAAATCCGCCCCCGTAGAAACCAGCATGCAATAATCCAAATGTCCTTGCGGCTTTTTAACACCGCCAAAGTCAAGTTCTATTCCTATTTTTTTAAATGAATTAATCAAAATTTGAGATATTTCTTTATAAGATTGGACAACATTTTCACCGTTTTGCAAAGAAGATACGGGACAGACATAACTGTATGTTATTTCGTTATCATGCAATAAAGCCCGTCCGCCTGTCAGACGGCGTATAACATCTATATTATTTTCTTTCAAAAACTTTTTATCTAAAAAATCGCTTTTTTGGTTCCTTCCAAGTGAAATGCATGCAGGGTGCCAGCCGTATAATCTGAAAATCGGTTCTGTTAATTGATTATTAACGGCATATTCAAGCAGTTCAGCGTCAATCCGCATATTTTCAGCACCGCTTTTGACTTCATAGGGAATAACCCGCATTACTTTTCTTCCTTATCTCTCTTTTCAAGGTCACTTTCAAACTGTTTAAAAACATCGCTGCCGACAAACTGTTCCAGAGCCGCGCGTTTTGCATAAAAATCAGATTTTGCTTTCATATTGTTATCAAGTGCTGTTCTGTAATAAGCATCAGTAATCAAAATGACTTCACGTGACATATTTTGTGAAAGTTCATAATTTTTCTTTCTATCAGCGGCAATTTGTTCAATCATTTTAAGTTTTTTGCGTGCGGTCATATAATTATAATATAAATCCACAGTACGCTGCTGCAGGTCTTCAATCTTTCTTACAAGAATAATCATATCAGCATCTGTAACTTTGGTATATTTATAATTTAAAGCTTTTGTATCCTGTGACATAATTCCGAGTACATTACCGCCGATTATTGAGCTTGTTGCGAGAAGAGGATTTCCCATACCCGCGCCGACCAGCGTTGACATACTAGCAATTGTTGTCAAAACTTTTTTTACGGATTTTTCATCAGGTTTATCCTCGTCAGGATTTGCAAGTTTATACAAAGCAAAATTAATTGTGTCGCTTTGCGCAGCAGCCCCCTGCCATAATACGGATAAATCGCCGACCATATCTTCCTGATCAAGTTCCAAATCAGCCGCAACCTCTCTGGATATTTGTTTAATACTTAAATCAGCAAAAGTTAAATCAGTTGCATCAAATTGTTCAGCGTCCTTTTTTACATATTCCTGATGAACTTTATCTTCTTTTGCTTTTGCCTCCATATATTCTTTTTCGGGTTCTTCCGATAAGCCTGTACGGTAAGCGGGTTGTTTGGGCATTGTTATGTCATCATATGAAACGGCAAAGCAGGGGAAGGCTAAATTCAATATTACGGCAGATAACAATATTTTTTTCATCATTTGCTTACCGCCTTTTCTCCGACGAGTGTCGAATTATAATTAAACTGGTACAAATTCAGCTTATCCACAACCTTTTTGCCTGCAAGACGCTGAAGCTCAAGATGATATTTCTTTGCATTTTCCATATAGTAAAATTCTTCAACTCTCATATTATCGTAAAGAGCGGAAGAAATGGTAATTTCCATCAAATCTTCTTCATCAAGGGCTTTTGCATAATTTTTGTTATAAAGCAAAAGACGCTGCCGTGTTTCTTTCAACTGAGACAAAGAACTTTTGTAATTATAGTATGCCGTGATTATTTTATCCTGTAAATTCTCTACAAGTCCCGCAAGCTCAATAAGTTCCGTATCGGTTAAAGGAATTTCCGCCGGCATATTTTTCCGGTTAATTAAATTTTGAGCAAGACGCCCTGCCGCAAAAGCCGAGGATTGGGTCATATAATCTGCTCCGATTAGTGACGGAGCAAGGGAAGCACCGGCAACAACGGCAGATAAAGTTTTAGCCATAAGCGAAGAGTGAATTCTTCTCTGACTTTCGGGAGTTGCAAGTTTTTTTAGCGCAAATCCGATAACCTGATTATTTTCAACAGTGCCTTTCCAAAGATTTTCAATATCTTCTACATCTTTTTCTTTCTGGCGGCTTATAAGCTCCTGTATAACCTGTTCATCGTTTACAACAAGTGACTGTTTGGTTTTAATATTCGTTTTAGGCAGCTGAATTTTTTGCGCTTCCACCTTTTCAAGAGATACTTCATCCGCAAATACAGGCATTCCCGTTAATATTAACAACCATACCAAAAACTTTTTCATAACAATTTTATAGCACAAGAAGAATAATAAATCCAATGATTGATAAAGTTATAGATCAAACGGTTGTTCTTCAAGATTGCAAAAATCACTATCATTAATATTGAAGGAAGGTAGAAGTTGAGTTCAAATATACAAATCTGTGATAACACTGCCGCAGAAAGCTTTTATAAAAAAGCTGACGCTTTGCGTTTGGAAAATTTATATAAAGAAGCTGTTTCTAATTATTTAAATGCAATTTTAATAGACAGAAACAATGCGGAAAGTTATTACGGTCTGGGCGTTTGCTATAAGCATCTTAAACAATATTCTAAAGCCATTAAATATTTGGATATGGCTGCCAAACTAAAAGATGACAGTTATGAAATATTTTTTGAACTCGGAGTCTGCCATCAGCTTGAGGGGATTTCATGCGGGGCAATAAAAAACTTCGTCCGCGCTATTCAAATTAATCCTGATAATCCCGAAGCAATTTTACAGCTCGGAATTTCACATGAATTATGCGAGGAATATGATCTTGCATTAATGATTTATCAAAAACTCATAGAAAATTCTCCCGGATTCTTAAGAGCTTACGACCACAAGTCTACACTTTTAATGAAATTAGGAAAGTACAGAGAAGCTTCAAACGTTCTTCATGAACTGCTAAAGTTAAACCCTGATTACTATAAAGCATATGCGGGCATAGGTATTTGCTTTGACAAAATGGGGAAAACAAATGCTGCTCAAAGATATTATAGAAAATTTTTATCAGAAAAACCTTTTTCACATAACGCTGAATTTATACAGAACAGAATTGAAAAGTTAAAAAGCCGCAAGTTTACGAAAAATAAATTTCACATTTGTAAATAAATTTTTATGCATTATACCGCTTAAATGATTTTTCTATGTTTTTGGATATTGTATTTTTTACGGTGTCGTATTCCGTTGTCAGTGAAGAAATCTCGGTATCCAAATTTTTCATCTTTAAATCAAGTGTTTCTTCTTTTGAATTTAATTTTGCTTTTTCTGTCTGATATTTGGCTTCTGCCTCCGCAATGGCTGTTTCATCCGAGATTTTTTTTATATAAGGATCCGTTGCATAATTGCCCTGATAATAATAGGATCAGTTGAATAATTGCCCTGATAATAATACCCGTCATCTTTGGGTTTAGATACATAAAGCATGCCGCTTTGAAGCATTTCCTGAAGATATTCGTTATCGGTAATTTTATTATTTTCCGTCCAACCGTTTGAACATATTTGGTTAAACAAGGCATCGTAAAATGTTGCCTGTCCTAAATCGTCACTTGAAACTTCAGTTCCCGTTTTGATAGTAAATTCAAATAATGTATCATCTGTTACTAATTTACTTCCAGTTAAATCTCCGATATTTACTTGATATTTAGGGGATCCGTCAGTATCTTTCTTTGCCGGTCCGCTCCAAGTTTTAGCAAAAAACGTTAAAAAAGCTTTGGCCATATTATTTATGTTAACGGCAGCTTTTGGTTTAGAATGCTTAAACGTGCCACTCTCACCCTTAACATAAACAAAACCCATATAATTTTGGTTTTGTTCTGTAGATGCGTTATTAGTATTACCTTTACCTACGTATGTCCTGTAATCTTCATTTCTTAAGTTATCCAAAGCATTACCAGAGCTATCTTCCGGCATAAATAACTTCTTTGTTTCATTGTAAGCATATTCCAATGCAGCCAAAGACTCATTGTCTCCTAAATCCAGAAGCTCTGCACATTGATCATAAATACTGTCTAAAACTGTTGTAAGTATAGCTTTTGCAGAAGATACAAGATTTTCATGCGCATATTCACCTGTTTTCTGATTACCGAATGCAATATATGTATCATCACGGGTTAATAAATCCGATAATTGTAATGATATAGTACTATTGTCGCCTAATGAAGTAACGTTTCCCTGATTTGAGATTTGAAACCATGGGCTATCGACAGTATCCGTGTTAACGCTTGAAAGAGAAATATCAATCGTTTGACCGTTTTCAGATAATTTTTCAATAAATTCATCAACAGTACATTGCTCTGTTACAATTGAAACAGTTGCTCCTCCGCCGAAACCTGCCTGCTGATTATAGGGTAAACCTAAGATTGTGTCCGCGGTTTTCTTAGTTAGTAACCCGCTGGTATACAAACCCTCAATAAAGGCATT
>FR900478.1:0-4332 GCA_000438175.1 Fusobacterium sp. CAG:439
CCCCCCCCGCAAAACATGCGGCTAATAATCTTTCTCATATAATTGCTCCTTGTCCTCTATAGTACTTTTTTAGTATAACATATTGACTTAAATTTTTCAACATAAAAAAAAAGACCGATATAAAATCGGTCTTTTATTATGAAAGATGAAAGGAGCTGAACCTTAGTAATACGTAATTTTCCAACCATCATTAATAACACGTGCTGTACAAGTAAGACCGGATGCGGCTTTATTACAGTTATATGTGTTATCAAAGCCGCTCGGAACAATTTCGCTGTCATTAAGAACAAAAGCAAATATGTCACGCCCCATTTGGTTAGGATAGGAATTACCGTTAACATCAATTATAAAAACTACTGAATCTTTTTCAACATTTACCCCGAACTCGGAACGTATAATATCTCTGGGATAAACATTCATTATAACGTTCATACCGTCGACAAGCGTAAACATATATTGATACATTTGTGCTCTTTTAAGATATACTTTACCGCTGAGAAACTTAGTCGGGTACTGCCAACAGCCTGTCGCGTTAGAACATTCCCTTACAACTTTAAAATAAGGTTTGTAATATGAAAATGCTAATGCCGAAGAATCTTGTGAGTATTCGTCAAGCCCCCAATAATTCGGAGAAGATCTGTCCAGAATTACAAACATTGTTACCTGGCTGATTGAACTATAAAATTTTTTTAATGCTGCCATATTTTTTGTATCACCTATTTTGGCAACAAGACCGAATATTGTTAAAGATGCAATAACACCAATAATTGCCAGAGTAAATAATACCTCTGACATTGTCAATCCTGAACGTTTTTTAAATATTCCGCTATAATTCATAAGACCAAACCGCCTCCTATCTGCAGATAAAAGACTTCTCCTTTTTTAACAATACATATATAAGATATATACCCATTATAGCAAAGAAAATAACACTTTTATAAAGATTAATTAAAATTTAAGAACAACTATCACACTTTAAATTTTTATGGACATTTCATCGCTTTTATCATACATTACAGATATGTCGGAAAATTACTGTACAGTTTTAGAAAACCTGAAAGAAAATTCTCATTTCAGATATATAAGAGATTTTGAGGGTAAAGATGAAAAATATATTTATTTGAACGGGAAAAAACTTATTAATTTATCCTCAAATAACTATCTTGGTTTCGCAGATAACAGAAGCGTTACAGAAGAATTTTTGAATTATGCAGACTGCGGCTATTCTTTCGGAAGTGCATCTGCAAGACTTCTTACAGGTACATTGCCTGTATACACTGAACTTGAAAATTTAATATCTCAAATATTTAACAAAGAAAAAACTCTCCTTTTCAACAGCGGCTATCATGCAAATGTCGGTATAAACAGCTCAATTGCAGGAAAAGGAGATGTGATTTTTTCTGACAAACTCAATCATGCCAGTATTATTGACGGTATGAAACTTTCGGAAGGAAAATTTTTCAGATATCCTCATAACAATATGGAAGCTCTTGAAAAACTTCTTATTCGTGAACGGAAAAATTTTAAAAACGCCGTAATAGTTTCCGAAAGTGTTTTTTCAATGGACGGCGACATTGCAGATTTAAACAAACTTGTTGAGTTAAAGAAAAAATATAATTGTATTTTAATACTTGATGAAGCACACGCATTCGGAGTTTTCGGCAAATACGGTCTGGGTGTAACAGAAACTCTCGGCATTACCGATAAAGTCGACTTGATTGTAGGGACTTTCGGCAAAGCAATAGGTTCAATGGGAGCTTTTGTTACAGGGAACAGCACTCTTATTGACTACCTTACAAATAAAGCACGTTCGTTTATTTTCTCTACAGCATTACCACCCATCAATATCGCTTTTTCAAAGTGGATTATTGAATATAAACTCCCGCATACTTTTGAAAAACGGATGAAAATGCTTGAAACAGGCAAAAAAGCAGGAAGCAGCAGCCACATTATACCTGTGGTAATCGGAGGTAATAAAGAAACTGTTGATACTTGCGATGTTTTGTTTCATAACGGATATTTTACGCTTCCGATACGTCCGCCTACAGTGCCCGAAGGAACCTCAAGATTAAGATTATCCCTTACAACGGAAATAAATGAAAAGGAACTATTTGATGCAATATCACTGGCTAAACAAACAAAATAACAAAAAACTTATAATATTTTTTGCAGGCTGGAGCTTTGATTACAAGCCCTTTGAATTCCTTGAATGCGGCGATTTTGATGTATTAATTTTTTATGATTATAACAATCTGGAAATACCGGAAATACCGGATTACGAAAAATATTTTCTGATAAGCTGGTCTATGGGAGTTTTTACGGCATATCTGATTAAAGACAAACTTCCTAGTTTTTCCAAAAAGATTGCCGTTAACGGAACCCCTTTCCCAGTAAACGATGATTTCGGAATACCTTTGAAACCGTTTCTTCTTACACTCCGTCACGCAAAAACAGGGCTTGAAGGAAAATTTTATCAAAATATCTTTGCTAAAACAGAAGAATATAACCGCTATAATTGCTCTGCGGTTGAAAGACCTATTGAAAACCGTGTATCAGAACTTAATTCTCTATATGAGAGAATTAAAAATACAAACTTATCTTATGAACAATATTATGACAAAGCACTTATAAGCAATAACGATAAGATTATTCCGGCTAAAAACCAGATTAGCTTCTGGCAGAATAACGCTGAAACAGAATTACTTGAAAGCGGGCATTTTCCCTATTATAATTTTAAAAGCTGGAATGAAATATTATGCAAATAAACCCTAAATTAATAAAAAATCAGTTTGAAAAAAGTCTTGATACATACAATAAAAACGCTGTAGTACAGCAAATTATGGCAGAAAAACTTGTCGAAGAAACCGCAAAAATAAAAAACTGCTATGACAATATTCTTGAACTTGGAAGCGGGGCAGGTCTTTTAACTAAAGAATTAATAAAAAAAATCACTTTTAAAACTTATTCTGCAAATGATTTAGTTGAAAAATCAAAATTATATGTCAGTGAAATTATTTCTGAAGCAGCATTTTACTGCGGAAATGCACAGCGTATTAAACCTTCTAAGAAAATGGATTTAATAATCTCCAATGCAATGTTTCAATGGTTCCAAGATCTTGAAAAAATAAGTAATCTTTTTAAAAATTTACTTAATAAAGACGGCATACTTGCTTTCTCAACTTTTTCGCCGGAAAACTTCAAAGAAATACGTGAACTTACAGGACTTTCTTTAGACTATAAATCATCCGGAGAAATAAAAAATATATTTGAAAAAAACTTCAAAATTATACATATTGAGGAGTTTACGCATACTCTGAATTTTTCAAATCCGCTTGAACTGCTTGCACATATGAAAAATACAGGTGTAAATTCATTAACGACACAGCATTGGACATTCAAAGAAGTCAAAGAATTCTGCGATAACTATAAAAGTAAGTTTCCCGAAATAACTCTGACTTACTCCCCGGTTATTGTAATCTGTCAAAAAATGTGAAAACAAATAAATACTACCATTTGTGTATTCTACTTTGTAAAGAAAAAACATATAATGTTTACATAATTTCATGTTTATTATTACATGTGGATAAAAAGGACAGGTAACAATTGTTAAATAATTTTGAAAGCTTTGATAACTCCGAAACATCAGCAAGAAAATCCGCTTTAATACAAGAAAGAATAGGGCTTGTATCAACGCATATGTATAAGCAGTTTCTGGATTATCAGCACGCAAATGTCAATACCAACGAAATTTTTACAAGAATGATTGACAATTTACAAATTGTTGTAGATACATTAAAAGAGGCTTTTTCGTCACGCAACGTAACAACCCAGAACATTTACGTTGATACAGATCCCCAAAAATCAGTTGTTATCGTAAATATTTTATGGCATAAAATGAGCTTTACGACAAGATGTAATTATCAGCCTCAGGCTTTATACAGGGAAGACGGACAGCATCTTTTCTCAAGCAGAATTATGGCGGTAAAAGGAAACTACTACGAAATTATGAAGGGTGTTGCAGACCACGATGAAGAAATGGTTAAACTCCTTGATAACGAAGTTGCATCATTGTTTATTCCGCCGGAATCCACTCAGAACTCAATCATGAAAATACGTCACCTTCCTAACCGTGAATTTTATCTTAATCAGGTTGATGCCCCGCGCGAATTTGTTTTGAAAGTCGTTGAAACAATATGCGGCGGCGGTTTTTACCACGAAGAAGGCGCAAGAAAAAGTTTTAATATATAATTGGAGGTAAAAATGATATCAAACAAGAAGCTTAGAATTGCCCCCCCCCCGACAAGTGTAGCCGCTTAACCCGCCATATTAAGG
>FR900478.1:4371-5295 GCA_000438175.1 Fusobacterium sp. CAG:439
TTTAAGAGATGTAGCAGTTCCTTGTATGGTTTTACGCTTGCAGAAGTTCTTATAACTCTCGGGATTATAGGAATAGCTGCATCAATGACAATGCCTAGCCTTATTCAAAACCATAAAGAAAAAGAAACCGTTGCCAAATTAAAAAAAATTAACTCTGTTTTAAGTCAGGCACTTATCAGTGCAATAGATGAAAGCGGAACAACTGTCGACCAATGGAATTTGGAAGGCGGTGATTCTAAAAACGGTTCACAATATTTAGTTGATAACTATTTTAAACCTTATTTTAAAATCGCAGATAATTGTTTAAATATAAAAACTTGTATAGGAAGTAATAAATATATTTATCTTAACGGAACTCCTCATATATCTTATGATGGACAAGGCAATTATAAACACCTGGTATTGGCAGACGGAACTCTTTTAATTTTTCATATTTCATCAGAATTCAAAAATTGTTCGCAAAAAGGAAATTGCGCAGAAATATTTGTTGATACAAACGGATATTATAGTGGACCAAATCAATTCGGCAAGGACTTTTTTGTATTCTCAATGAAAAAAGACAAAATTATTCCATACGGTACAAAACAAGATGTCCCAAACTTTTCATTAAACTGTAACAAAACCAAAGGCTCCGGTTACGGTTTAGGCTGCGGTGCATGGGTATTGGCTTACGAAAATATGGATTATCTTCACTGCGATGATTTAGAATGGGGCAAAAAGATAAAATGTAATAAATAAATTATTCAAGCGGGAGTTTTGAAGAAACTTCCGCTACAATGCGCTGAACATCAGCACCGCCTATTGCAACTTCCAAAATTAACGGACTGTGTATCAAAACAGTTTCTGAGTAATCCATTGTGTCAACATTAATTACGTTGAACTCAATGAAATCTTCGCCTGCATATATTAATTTTCCATATTCAC
>FR900478.1:5362-15190 GCA_000438175.1 Fusobacterium sp. CAG:439
TACTCTTTAAGCTTCTCTATAAGTCTCATTATAAATCCCCGTAAATGTCTTACAATATATATTGTAGCTATTTATTTACATAAGTCAAGGTAAAAAGAAAAGCCACACATTTTTGCGTGCCTTTTGAACAATAATCTTGGGAGGAGATTTGGGGATAGTTGTACATGCATGATAATGCAAGCATGCTTTTTTTGTTACACATGAAATTAAAAAGTTAATAAAAATTTACAATTCCTTGATTTTATACTATAATAGTGTTTAGAGGAAAAAAGCATGAAAATACTTGTAATAAACGGCGTAAATATGAATATGCTCGGGTTACGGGAAACTGAAAAGTACGGAACCATGACATTAAAAGATTTAGAAAAAGAATTATATGCCTTCTCATTTGAACTCGGAATTGACATAGAAACATTCGCGAGCAACTTTGAAGGCGAGATTGTAGAGAAAATTCACTCATCAAAAGACAATTTTGACGGCATTGTAATAAATGCTGGAGCCTACACTCACACCAGCGTTGCCATTAGAGATGCAATTACTTCTGTAGACCTTCCTGCAGTTGAAGTGCACATGACAAACATTTATAAAAGAGAAGAATTCAGACATCATTCTTATCTTGCCCCCGTATGCATCGGGCAAATATCAGGGTTTGGCACAAACAGTTATAAATTGGGGCTGAAAGCAGTTGTCGATTATTTGAAAACTAATGACAACGAATAAAAAAATTCTCGTGTATTTCGTCGTCATTGCAAAAAATGCAATGACGAATTGAGGTAATTTTATTTTTGAAATTCTTCAACAAAAGCTTTACCGATGGCAAGAGCTTTAAGTTCAGGATGTTCGACACCTGCTTCTGCATATTTCTTCTCCGCCAATTCTGCAACATCAAGTGCTTGTTTAGCCAATTCGGGGTTAGCAGCAAAAACTTTGATATCATTTTCGAGATTGTCCACTTTTACAGCAGAGCGGTCAGCGGGGTTGTCGGGAATGTCTTTAATCTCTTTTGTCTGAACTTCAGGCTGCTGAGCTGTTTGTGTATCTTGAGCAGCTTCGGTTTTAACCTGTTCTGCTTTTTGAACCTGAGCTTGTGCCTGTTGTGGAATGCTTGGACCTTGCGCGTTTTTTGGAATTTCGTTCATAGTCACATCCTCTTTTCTTTTTCGGGGTTACAGCACTTTGCCGCAACTGTTTTTTGTATAACTCTATATTCTCGTTTTATGCTTTAAAACATCAAAATAAAATTTTTTGCTAGTTTGTAAAAAAAAAATTACAAAAATTAATATATAATCTTTCTTTACAGACTGTTTATGATATATTTAAAGTACAGCGTAGATGATTTTAGTATATAAACGTTATATAAACTATACAACATTAAGGAAAGTATTGCAACTATGAATTTTACTAATTTATTTAGTAACATAAATCCCAAAGAAGTAATAAGAAATCTGCCGGATGCGGTATTCGTGGTGGATTTGGACGGCAGGATAGTTTGGGCTAACGATAAAGCCGCTATTATTTTTGAAAGCAAAGCTGGAGATTTAAAAGGATTAAACTTCGACGAAATAGTTGCAAACGGAATGTTTCTGGCAGATAAATCGCATTCAAAAAGAAATTCAGTTGTTACCGGAGCTTTTACTGTAGAGGGCAAAGAATTTTTTATAGAAATGAATGCTAAAAAATATGTTGAGCAGTATTTTATTACCATAAGAGATGTTACTGCTATGACAAATGTTCTTACAATCGCCGAAAGAACAGGAAGGCTGAATAAAGAAAAAAATGTAATGTTTGTTAAGCTTTCAAATGAAATTAAATCGCCTATTCAATCAATAATCGGATTTTCACAAGCTCTTTTAGACGGCTTAGGCGGAGAAATTAACGAAAAACAAAATAAATACGTCAGGATTATCAACAAAAATTCTACAGAACTGCTGCATTTTATGGAAAAATTCATAGAATTTGCACAGGCAGAATCTTCTTTATTCAACTGCGATAACCAGACATTTGACTTAACGAATACAATACAGGCTGTTGTTAAAAATAACGAAAATGCATTAAATGCAAAAAATTTAATCGTTAACTATGACTTTGAAGAATTTAATAAAAAAGCTGTATTCAGTGATGAAAACTGCGTAAAAATTATTTTACAAAATATTCTTGAAACATCAATAAAATTAACTGATGTCGGTTCAATTACGATTAAAGTCGACCATCCTGAAATGGATGTTGTTGAAAGATGCGGAGCAAAAATTCTGAATGACGCTAACAGTTTTTCTTATGTAAGAATTGCAATAACAGATACCGGTATGGGACTTGCCGAATCAGAACAAGAAGGGATGTTTGAACCTTATACACAGCTTGATAAAGCTCACAAGAAAACAATTCTGCGTTCTATTACACTCGGAACCGCTTACACAATGCTTAAACGTATGGGCGGTGCCGTTTGGGTTAATTCGGAAGTAATGAAAGGGTCGACTTTCTGTATAGTTTTACCTGTAGAACGGGAAATTAAGTAAAGAGGGTAAAAATGAGTAATGTTACATTAAAAAACGTTACTAAAATCTATGACACCAAAAAAGTTATAGATAACGTTGATTTAAGCATTAAAGATAAAGAGTTTGTAGTTCTTGTCGGAGCTTCAGGATGCGGAAAGTCAACTCTTTTGAGAATGATTGCCGGTCTTGAAGATATAACGGGCGGTGAAATATTTATAGGTGATAAAAAGGTTAACGATGTACACCCCAAAGACAGAGATATTGCCTTTGTGTTCCAGAGTTACGCACTTTATCCCCATATGACCGTAAGGGAAAATATCGCTTTCGGTCTTAAAATGAGAAAAGTCGATAAGGAAACAATTGCAAAAAAAGTTCAGGAAGCCGCTGAAATTTTGGATTTAGGCGAATATTTGGACAGAAAACCCAAACAGCTTTCAGGAGGTCAAAGACAACGTGTTGCCCTCGGACGTGCAATTGTAAGAAATCCTAAAGTATTTCTTATGGACGAACCTTTGTCAAATTTAGATGCAAAATTACGTGTTCAAATGCGCTCTGAAATAAAAAAATTACATGAAAAACTGCAAACAACTTTTATATATGTAACACACGACCAGACAGAAGCTCTTACAATGGGGGACAGGGTTGTAGTGCTTGATAAAGGAGTAATACAGCAGGCGGCAAGTCCCGAAGAAATTTATAACAATCCGGCAAATACTTTTGTGGCAGGGTTTGTCGGTTCGCCGCAGATGAACTTTATTGACTGTAAGGATTTTCCGTTTGAAACAAAAGAGAACGTAATTGTCGGAATACGCCCCGAAAAAATGGTTTGCGGTGGTGAGATAAAGTTTAATGTTGATATTGAAATAACAGAACTTTTAGGAAGCGAAAAAATAGCTTACTTTAATATCGGCGGCAAAAAATGTTCCGCCAAACTTCCCGCTGATTATAATATCGAAAATAGTTTGGAATTAAGCATAAATCCAAAAGATTTGTACTTTTTTGACGCACAAACAGGTAAGAGAATATATTAATCTCTGTAATTGCAATCATCTTCCACCCAAATAATCGTTATATTAATCGGTTTTGCAAACGGATTTACAGTATGGATACCCGAAAATGTGTTTTGCGCTATTGAATCGTAAAACTTTATTTTCTCGGATAATTTTTTAGTATAATCTAATAAATTCATAATTCAATTCCCTACTTCTACATAATCCATTATCAAGTTTTTTTCTTTATGTATAATCCTGCTCAGGGGTAATAATTAACTATTTTTAATAGTTAATACGGGTAATATCATAAGCTAAATAAAGTTTTAAAATATTGGACGGAGGTTAGACAATGATATATAAAAGACTTAGAGGAACTAAAACAGAACAAAACTTAATAAATGCATTTGCAGGAGAATCTCAGGCAAGAAACAGATATACGTACTTTGCTAAAAAAGCAAAAGAAGAAGGTTATGAACAAATTGCAGAAATTTTTTGTATGACAGCAGATAACGAAAAAGAGCACGCAAAACTATTTTATGAATATCTTGGCGATATAAGAGGACATGTTGATGCTGAATATCCTTTTGAACTCGGTACAACGGAAGAAAACCTTGAAAGTGCTGCAGCAGGAGAAAAAGAAGAGTGGTCTTTTCTTTACGCTGACGGCGAAAAAACAGCACGTGAAGAAGGATTTGATGATGTAGCCGATACTTTTCATTATGTAATTGAAGCAGAAAAGCATCACGAGCAAAGATATTTAAAACTGCTTGAAAATATCAAAAATGATACCGTATTTTCGAAAGAAAAAGAAACATATTGGATGTGCAGGGAATGCGGTTATGTTCATCACGGCAAATCCGCCCCGAAAAAATGTCCGAACTGTCATCATCCTCAGGCATATTTCCAGGTTTTATGCGAAAATTACTAGGAGCGTAACCGCTCCACCCGCCATTTGGATTATGCATAAGTGTACACACTCTTAACTAAAGAATGAGCGCAGCCGCTCAACCCGCCATTCGTTTAACATTGTAACATTTTCCCGAAATCCTTTAAATTTATACATTTTAATCGTATAATCTTATCAGGTTATGGGCAGGAATTTTAAAATTTTAATAACATTATTTTCATTGACGGTTTTGTATGGAGCCTATTACTGGGGGACACCTGTAATTGTAAATCTGCCTAAAAGAGTTGATTTTATTGAGCAGGCAGTATTCAAAGAAACAGGTTTTAAGGTTAATCTTGCAAATCCGTCTTTAAAAATGGGGCTAATTCCTTCCATATGGATTAAAGCAGACAGTTTTACAATATTGAACGATAATAACTCTGAAGCTCTAAGTATTGAAAATCCTTACATAAATATACGCCTTTTACCGCTTATTCTTAAAGACTTGGACATAAAATATTTTTCTTCTGATAACATTAGCGCAAATCTTGTATTTGACAAAGATGCAAAACTTAAACTGGGGCAATATCCGCTTGATGTTCAGACCAAAACACCTCTTAAACTTAAACATGCATCAATTTATCTTGACGGATACAAGGTAAACCTTGATGACAAACTCCAGTCAAAAAAAATTAATCTTGATGGGAAATATCTGACAGTAAAGGATTTTACCGTTGATAAACACTTAAATTTATCAACTATTGCCGATATGAAAGTTGGTGAAAGAAAGACTTTAATAAAAGCCGACGTTGATTTGAAGCTTCCGATTAACCAAATCTCCGACGATCAATGCGATATTTCGGGACATATTGTAAATCTTAATTTATCTGATTTTTCAATTTATGCAAAATCTCTTTCAAAAAACAAAATAAAATCTTTGTCCGGAATAATAAATTTTACTGCCAAAACAGAAACCACTGCCGATAATCATAAACAGATTAAAACTAATCTTTACCTTAATAACCTTGGAATTTTAAAAGACGATATAGCAGAATCAATTTATTTCAAAGATAAACTGACCATAAAAACAGATATAAACACAATTAAAAACGGTATTGAAATAAATGAGATGAAAGTATCAGGCAAAGGGATAAGTGCTTTTACATCAGGAAAAATTACAAAATTAAACTCAAAACTTCCTGATTTAGATTTGAAAGTTACCGTTAATAAATCAAAAGCTGAAAATATTATTTCTCTGCTTCCGGGCGAACCTGATTTGTCACCGGACATAAATCTTCTTCTACTGAAGAAAACAGGTTTTTGGGGCGATGCAGCAGGAAACCTCGAAATTAAAGGCAAAGCGGATTTTCCTGACGTATACGGGAATATTCTTGTTGCAAATGCATACATGGTAAAACCAATTCCGAATGCTGACAAAGCTGTAATAAAAATTGCTTTTAACGGTGACAAGCTGAATTTAGATGTCAAAGTCCCGACCTCTCCGACAGAAACAGTCTTTGTAAAAGGTCCTGTTAATCTTTACAATGACAAATATGCGGATTTAAATATCACCAGTACAGAGAATGTTGATCTTAAAACCGCACAAACAGTATTAAACCCGCTGCATGAAATTTTGCATTTTGATATCGGACCTGTCCCGATAATGGATATTAAAGGGAAAGGCGGAATTAATCTTCATGTAATAGGAACAAAAGAAAATCCGCACGGATGGGGGCAGTTCAGATTTAAAAATGCAGCAGTTTCGTTTCTGGATATTCATAATATGCTTTTAACAAACGGATCGGGCACTCTCGATTTCGATAATCAGAACACATTTTTTCAAACCAAATCGGCAGCACTCAACGGAAAACCTGTTTCAGTCAAAGGAACTTGCTCGCTTATCGGGGAATTAAATTTTGATGTTTCTGCACACGGACAAGATCTGGGCACACTGTTAAAAACAGTAAAGACATCACCGATGCTTGCAGACATTCAAAAACTTATCGAACCGATTGAATACGCAAGCGGACCTGCTAATCTTACAATAAATCTCACGGGTAAAGTTAAAAATCCGAAAGATATTGTTTTTAACAAAAATCTTTTCGCAAAAGGAAAAATAGAACTGCATTCCGACAGAATTAAGATTAAAGACATACCTGCAGTAATTTCAAAAACTTCAGGCATTGTGAATTATAATAATACAGATGCAGATTTTAAGCTTGCTTCAAACCTTGATAAATCACAAATTAACATTGAAGGAAAGATTAAAGATAATAACATCGATGTCAAATTTGCTTCTGATAAATTTAATCTCGGCGACGGCTTAAACACTTTGCCATCCGCTGCTAAAATTCCTTACAAAAAAGATTTAGCAGCAATTAATGCCGGCTTTAACGGAAGATATAACGGCAGTATTCAGGATATAAATTTTGATAACATATATTTGAAAGGAAAAATTTATTCAAATAAATTATCAAAAAGCGTAATTGCGGTGGATAACAGTTCTTTCGAACTTAATAATTCAACATTTAAACTGCCTCTTTTGAAAGGTTCTTTTAAAAACAGTCCTTACAGTATTTCATTAAATATTTCAAAAATGTTCAGCCCGCAAAGAGTTGTTAACGGAAACTGCAAAATAGCCTCACTGGATTTAAATTTAATTAATGACAATGCCCTGCAGTATATTCTTCCGCCGGAAACTGCAAAACAGCTAAAAGATATTGATTTTCTGAACGGAAATATAAACCTTGCCGCAAAAATTAAAAATAATAACCTTAATGCATATACAAAACTTGATGACATAAGTCTGCTTTACAAGCCGAAACGTCTTAAGCTCACAATAAACAGCGGAGATATGTTATTAAGAAATAATCTCCTGCGTCTTAATAAAATTAATGCACTTCTCGGGAAAATGCCCGTGTTTATAAACGGGGAAATTGCAAATGTTCAAAAAAATCCTAACTTTAATCTTTACATAAACGCGAAACCCACTCAGGAATTTTTTGATCAATTTTTCAATAACAAGTCTGTTTATCCGATAAAATTGAAAGGAGATGCAATTTTAACCTCAACTCTCAGAGGCACACCTGACTATTTGAATGCAAAATCAACGTTCAATATTTCAGATAATTCAAGTTTATATTATATGGGAGCTTCAATCGGAGATGCAGAAAATCCGGTAAAAATAACAGCAGACACGACTTATTCTCCTGACAGATTAAGAATTAATAACTTCCAATATGACAAAATTATAACTTCTCAAAATAACAAACCTTTTGTTAACCCGCAGCTTACGGCACAGGGTACTCTTAACTTAATAAGCGATAATATTATAGGATTTAACAATTTCAGAGTTAAAACCCAAACGCCTACAGATGCAAAAATATTTAACATAATTTTCCGCAAACCTTTTATGAAACAAGGAGTATTTACATCTGACCTTATATTAAACGGGACTTCCGTTAATCCGAAAATAAAAGGGGAAATGGATATTACAAGTATTGATATCCCGTTCTTCGATTCAACCATCAGAGATATAAATCTTGATTTCAAAAATGATAAAATAATTATAGAAAGCAAAGGAACAGTAGTTACAAACGATGTTTATCTCGACGCTGTTGTAAAAAATCAACTCATACCGCCTTACACTGTTCAAGACCTAAAAGTTAAACTTGCAGATCTGAATATTAATAAGATAACAGATACTTTACGGGACATTGAAGCAGAAGCAACCAGAAATCCTGCCTATGGAACTAACAGCAATATCCCTCCGTTCGATATAACACAGCTTATAATTCATAAAGCAGATATTCAAGCTGATAAAATAAAGGTTAGGAATATAAACGCTGATAATTTCAGCGCAAACCTTACTCTTGATAAAGAAGGAACTGCCAACGCAAAAAACTTTAAATTTGATATTGCAGAAGGCTCAGTCAACGGTAACTTTAAACATAATCTTAAAAGCCATAAAACAAATCTGGACATAAATCTAAATAAAGCAAATGCATTGATTATGTCAGAAGCATTATTTGATTTAAAAGGTCAGGTTTACGGCTCTGTTAACGGAGAATTTAATTTAAGCTGTACAGGAGATTCTCAGGAACAATGTTTTAGAACACTTTCAGGCGAAGGCACATTCAAAATTGCAGACGGGAAAATGCCCAAACTCGGATCGCTCGAATATCTTTTGAAAGCCGGAAATTTATTGAAAGGCGGTTTCACCGGACTTTCTATAAACAGCCTTATAGATTTAATTACTCCGCTGAAAACAGGAAACTTTGACAGTATATCAGGAGATATTCACATAAGCGAAGGAACTGCCGATAAAATTAATATTTATTCTGACGGTCACGATCTTAATATGTATATGACAGGTTCATATAATCTTCTTACATCAATTGCGGATATGAAGATTTACGGTAGTCTTTCAAAAAACATTACAACAGTTTTCGGCAAAATAAAGAATGCTTCTTTAAATACTTTGTTTAATACAATCCCCGGAATAAACGACGCAACAGAAAAATTGCTTCTGCAGGAAGATATAAGCAGAATTCCGAATATTAAAGACGCTACAAATATTTACAGAATATTTGCCGTTGACATCAATGGAGACATCAACGGCACAAATTATGTAAAAAGTTTCAAATGGGTTAAATAAAGAATACTTTGTTTAATATGTCATTTCCCAGTTATCATTGAGAATTTTACCGAAGCAGCCAGTCCACGCACCAGAAGATGATGAGTAGCATCCTTGGTTGAAACCATCTTCTCTTTGTTCATCAGTTAATGGTGCTCCACTGCCCCCGACTGTACTATTATAATCATCAATTACTCCGTTATTATAAATATACATAATAAATAAGTCCCTGCCAACAACATTCGGACCTTTGGAGCCGTTAATATCTATATCCAGACAAATAGGGAAATCAGAACTTAGACCGTAACCGATTGAGACACCGTCAGCAAGAGTTATAAATCTTTTTTGAGTAGTGTATGGAGAAGAAGAAGAAGAATTAATCATTCTGTAACTTCCTTTTTCAGGGAAACAAGGTGTGCTTGTACTGCCGCAGTCATTAACAATATTAAAATAGGAAGTCCAAAAAGAATTAAAATCAGTCAACAAACCTGCTTCTTTTAAGTTCACTGCATTTTTATCTGTCTGAAATCTCACTAAAGCTTGAGATAATTGATTATAAAACTTATGAAGCTGTACAACATAAGTTTTGCGTTGATGATTTTGCATCAAAGACGGAACAGTCATTGCCGAAACTACACCGATTATTCCTAATGTTACCAATACTTCCGCCAGAGTAAATGCGGGTTTAGGAGCTACAGAATTGCCCCCCCCCCGATTTGCGGGAATGCCTGTTTTGCGTTTACTCTTTTCATAATTACTCCTTTCTTTATGTATTTAAATTATAAAGTATTTTTTATAAAAATTCAAGGTAAAGGGTCATAA
>FR900478.1:15265-24020 GCA_000438175.1 Fusobacterium sp. CAG:439
CAAGCCAGCATCCCTTTTTAACACCGTATTTTTCTATTGCCTGACGTGTATATTCCGAACAAGTAGGATAGAAACGGCATACCGCAGGAGTGTGTTTAGAAATTCTCTGATAAATTGATATTAAAAATAATAAAAATTGTTTCATATAATTATTTGTTTTGTTCTAATTTTTTAACATATTGAAGCAAGATTTTTCTTGCATATGCTTTTTTACTATTAAATTTTATATTTGAGATTGTTCTGACTTTTCCATTGTTAGTGAAAACTTCCATACCATGATAACAAATCCATTTAGGGTCAGGTCTATTTGAATGTTTTTCATCCCAATCAAGCACTTTTTGCAATAAATTTGCAAGTTCGCTATCACTCATATTAGCTATATAATTGGAAGTATCTGGTGCAACCTCAGGTAAAATATTAATAGCTTGATAAGCTGATGTATCTTTACAAACCGCTGCATCTTGAACGGCACGAAACCTGCCGGCAGCATATAAAAATGCTGCAAGATTTTTATCGGAAGAAAATAAATCCTCCGCAACAGCAATATAATAAATCGGAAGAATATTATCTGAATAATTTTTTACAGAATTTATATATTCATCCTTCTTAGTTTGAGGCATATTTTTATATTCTGCAGCAAGATAAAAAGGATCATAAACTGATTGATAATTTGTTATATTTCCCTGTGTTGTTACTATAAATCCTCTTTTAGCATTTATAGCATACTCTCTCTGTTCTTGTGCCAATTTGTTATCGGGATCTAATTTAAGAGCAGTATCATAATCTGCAACAGCATTGTCGTAATCTTTATTATGAAAATATGCTAAACCTCTATTTTGAAAATTTTCAGCATAATTCGGCTCATATTCAATTGCTTTTGTATAATTAACAATAGCCAGTTCATATTCTCCCAACTCATCCATTGCTATACCTTTAAAAAAATAACCAAAAGCAGAGTCAGGGTAATATTTTATTACATCATCAGAATACTTATTTAATTCAGACCAATTTTCACTTACATAAGCTTCTTTTACTAACTGCTTATACTCTGTTAAATCTTTAGCAAAAACTTTAAAATTTAGAAAACTAAAATAACACAAGATAACTAAAAATAAAATTATCAAACCTGATATAATAATATTTTTCTTCATTCTCTACTCCTTTTTTATTTATTCCATAGCATAAGATTCACCTATAGAATCAATTGCTTCAACTTTGATATCTGTAATTAATTCTGAATACGAAATTACAACAATAGTCGGAATATGACGCTCAAGCAATTGATATAAAGGCAGACGAATTCTCGGAGAACAAAGAATTACAGGCTGTTGTCCGCATGCTTGATGCGCTCTCATCAATGTTGTAGCAGTTGTTTCTATCAATTCCTGAACCTGCATAGGATTTAAAAGGAACATTGTACCAAGCTCTGTTCTTTGACAGCTGTCATCAAGTGTTTTTTCCCATTCGGGAGAAAGCGTCAAAGCATATAAAACTTTATCATCACCGACATTAGACAAACATATTTGGCGCCCCAAAGCAGCCCTTAAACGTTCTGACAAAATGTCGGGTTCTTTTGAAAATCTTGCATAATCGCAAAGTCTTTCAAATACAAATATAATATCTTTTATAGAAACTTTTTCACGTATTAAGTTGACAAAAATCTTCCTCAAGTCGCTTGTAGAAATAATTGTAGGTACAAGGTCATTTACGAGTGTCGGGTCTTGTGAACGGACAAGTTCCATAAGTTTGAGAACATCTGTCTTTGTCATAACCTCATCAACATGTTTTCTTACACATTCTTGCAGGTGCGTAACAATAACATCGGTGGAGTCAACGGCAGTAACTGAACGAGCCATTTTAGCATCCTCAGGAGAAATCCAGTATGCCTGTGTCTGATATGTCGGGTCAATACCGATAATTGCATCCTGAGGAACTTCTTTTTTCATTGCATCCCACTGATCAGCAATAACCATAAGTTTTCCCGGATAAACATATCCCGTAGCAACAGTGTTGCCGCGGATGGAAATCATATATTCATTCGCGTCAAGAGCAGATGAGTCCATAATTCTTATGTTTGGCAAAATATAGCCGAGTTCGTCGGTAACTCTTTGACGTAAAGCCGCAATTTTAGCAAGCAATTGCCCTTCTTGATCAGGATCGGCAATAACAAGAAGATTTGACCCGACCTGCAAGCTTAAAACATCAACCCCCAAACGTTCATACATTCTGTTCGGGTTAACAAGATCCTGCATATTCTGACGCACATTTTCCAATTGCCCCAATTGAGATTGAACATCGGCATTGATTAAAGTAGAGAAACCTGCAACAAATAATCCAACCGCAAACATAAAGAACGGCAGGAACGGTAAGCCTGTCCCCTGCCAAAACCACGTGTGCCCTGTAATTGCCAGGAAAAACAAAAATATTGAAGCAAGAAATAATGCATTCGGCTTGCTTACGATTTGTCCCGTAACATCAGAACCGAGTGAGTTAGCGGCTGAAGAACGTGTCATAAACACACCTGCGGCAATTGACATTAAAAGAGACGGTAATTGGGACGCCAAACCGTCACCAATAGTTAAGACAGTATATTTAGAAACTGCATCCGCGACAGGCATCTGATTCATTAAACAGCCTATGCACAAGCCGCCGATAATATTAATTAATACAATAATAATACCTGCAATAGTATCCCCTTTTACGAACTTCATAGCACCGTCCATACTACCGAAAAGATTTGATTCTCTTTGCAAATCTTCACGCTTTTTGGTTGCCTCTTCAGGAGAAATTAAGCCCGCATTAAAATCCGCATCAATAGTCATCTGCTTACCGGGCATAGCGTCTAATGCAAAACGTGCAGCAACTTCGGCGATACGTTCGGCACCTTTTGTAATTACCATAAACTGAACAACAGTAATGATAAGGAAGATTACACCGCCTACAATCATGTTTCCGCCGGTTACGAACGTTCCGAATGCGTGAATTACTTCACCCGCTTCACCCTTTGACAAAATAAGCCTTGTGGATGCAATTGACAAAACCAGCCTGAACATTGTTCCGATAAGAATAATAGATGGGAATGATGCTAATTCCAAAGTCTTTTTAACGTACAGAGAAATCATTAAAAGAACAACGCCTAGTGCAATATTTAAGCTTATGCAGAAGTTAACAACCCAGTTCGGAAGCTCAACGAGCAACAGAACAATAAGCAATAATACAAATATTGCCATAAAAACTTCGCTTAAATTTGTTCCGCCTCCGCCTTGCGCCTGTTCCTGTGCCATTAAATTTCTTTCAGAGCCTCACTTATTACTGACAATTGGGTTTCAATTGTCGCATCTATCACACCGTTAGTGGTCGTAACCATACAACCGCCTTCCATTATTGTTTCGTCAGGTACTATAAGCACCTTAGCTTCAAGTCCGACATTATTCATCACATCTGGAATCTCAGCTTTTAACAAAGACACCTGAACGGGATTAACCCTCAAAGTAATCTTTGTTTCTTCTTTTGACAAGCCTTTCAATATTTCCGTAATATTATCAAGAATAATTGAAGGGTCTTGCTGTAATTCTTTTTTAATAATTTTTTGTGCAATTTCAACACTTATCTCCATAATGTCAGGCGCTATATAATTAAATACATCCTGTTTTGCGGAAAGAAATGCGGTTATTGCATTTTTTACGTCTTCCAAATCCGCGCGAGCCTGTGACAATCCGTCCTGATAACCTTCTTTTGCGGCAGCTTCTTTAATATTTTGAGCTTCTTCTCTGGCACGCGAAATAAGGTTTCTGTCATCAATTCTTCTGAAACCTCTTCTTCTGTCGCCGCGTCTGCGTTCCCGACGCTGTTTAAAGTCTATGTTGTCAAGGTTAAAAAGATCAATCTTATCTTCTTCGACCTTAACTTCAGGTACATTTTCAACCTGTTGTTGTGAAATTTCCTCCGCCGGTCTGCCGGATTTCTTTTTGATAATCATGATTAATTTTATTATACACTATCTTCAAGGTGTGTGGCAATAATATTTGCAACTTTCGGGGGAATTTCATAGTATTCACCCTCTAATGCACTGAATACAAACTTTTTCACCTTCGAACGTTCAAGCCTTAATGTTTGTTCCAACTGAGATCTGTCTAAATATTGCGAAACATTTTGAATTTTATTTAAAATTCTTGAAGGCGTAACATTTTGATTTCCTTTTGGAAGATTTGTTTTAATTTCCTGCAGGCATCTCAAAGCAACACCGGCGTCAACTTTAGCACCCAAATCAGGCATACCCATAAATTTAATAACCGACTGTGCATCATCAGGATTAAATTTATTTAAAATTGTCTGAACTTTTTCCTGTTTCATCTTTTGGAAGAGCATTGCAAGTGTAGCAAGTTTTAAAACTTTAGCATCAGCTCCGAGAGGTGCAGGGCCTGCAGGCATTGCGGCTCCGCCGTTTTGCGGAACGGGCATTCCTGCTGCCTGTGCTTGTGCCTGAGCCTGTGCTTGTGCTTGTTCAGCCTGAGCCTGCTGCTGCATCATTGCATCTATATTTGATTGGCTTGCGGCTTGCTCCATCAGACCTTCATCAATTAAATTTTTATCTTTTAATTCGGCAATACAGTCAAGGTATGTCTTTTTTACGTGATGTTCTATTAACTGCAAACACTGGTCTTGAGGCAGCCCCTGATGAAAAGCATTCTTTGCAATTTCAAAAATTGTAAACGCAATTTTCTGCATAATAGGATCCCAGTACTGCTGAGGGATTCCCGAACGAATTAAGTCAACTGACTTGTGAAAAGACCATTCGGCAATAATTTGCGTAATCATTACTGCCTGATCAAGATTAAAGCCTAAAGATTCATCATCGTATAACGCCTGACCCGCTACAGTTGAAAAATTTAATAAGGTATTTGCAACATAGTTTTTCTGATTATCGTTAAAATCAGGAGGAATAAGCTCCAGTGCCTGCTGAGCCAAGTTTTGTGCAAAACCTTTATAATCAAATCCTTGTATTGCCATTTTTTATTTAACCCTGTTCTATCCAGCTTTTAATCTTTTCACCCGCTTCTTCATCATCAGCATCAGAAAGTTCTGCAGAAAGGTTTGATAAAGTATCTGCGAGTTGTGCAGGATTTTGCTGCTGAATGTATCCTCTCTGCTGCTGTTCAACAAGCCCCTGTGCAAGTTCTGACTGTCTTTCCGTCAATTGTGCCGCTCTTTGAGATATATCAGACAATTGCTGTTCCTGTTGAGCTGTTTTTTGTCTGAGCATTTCAACTTCGCGTCTGTTTGCTTCCTGAACCTGCTGAACTTTATTTGACACAGCTTTAAATACAATTATTAAACCGATTGCACTGAGGGCAATTGCAAGCCACCACGGATTGCCCGTTTCATCAGGTTTCGGAAGATTTGCAGGTCTGTCCGATGCAAGGTAAGGATCTGTTGAATCTGAAAATGCAATTGAAACATTTTCGGGATTAACTTTCGGGCTTGCTGCTTTTGCAATCAATTCTTTAAGTTCTTCAAGAGTTGTGTTTGCAGGAAGTGAGTTTTTATCAAGAGTTACGGCAATTGAAATATCTTCAACAACACCGGGTTTAATATATTCATTTGTTTGAGTTTTGGTAACGCCGTATTGTGTTTCCCTTGCGGTACGAGAATAATTTCTGTTCTGGCTTGAATCTGATGAACCGTTTGGCAAGCCGTTCGGAAGATATACACTTACGGCATTTACATTTTTATTTGAATCATTTGTCTGATCGCCTAACCCTTCTGAAAAAGTTTGTTCGGTAACTGAAGCTTTTCTGTTAGGATCATAGTCAATCGTATATTTTTCAACAGGAGCCTGCCTTAAAAATGTGCTTACGGTTGCTACATAATTTCCCTGTCCGATAAGTCTGTCCAACTGCTGATTAACTTTAGCAGTCATATATTTATCATTTTCTTCCAGCCTTTGCAGCATTTCATCTTCCGCATCCATAATACTGTGGTAAGTATTACCGTTAGTATCGGTAATCGCTATATTTTCAGCGGTTAATCCCGTAACGCTGCCGAGTAAAAGATTAGTAATTGCTTTAACTTTCAACTGGTCTAATTTTGTTGCATCTTTTGCCAGAGTAATCTGTACGGTTGCCGTTACAGGTTTTTGCATTGATGTAAACATTGTTTGCTCGGGAATTGAGATGAATACTGACGCATTATCAACCCCGTCAATTCTTCTTATCAGCCTTGAAAGCTCTCCGTTAATAGCGCGTGAAAGTCTTATTTTTTTATCTTCTTTTGTAGATGTAAAGTCGCCTTTGTCAAATATTTCAAGTCCGACATTCTGATCCATAAGACCGCTTTGAACAATTTGGATTAATGCTAAATCTCTGTCAGTTGTGTAACAAGCTTTTCTGCCTGTTTTGCAGTCCCCTTTTTTCAAATATAAAATTGATTTTGTACCATCAAGTCTTCTGCTGACAACAATATCGTATTTTGCAAGCAGCGCCTGAATTTCAATTGCTTTACCCGCATTATCCGTTGTCAAAAGATCAACGTTTTCTTTTAACGGTTCTCCGGTAATTTCCGTACCGTTAGAAGGTTTGTTGGATGAACTTACAATACCGATTGTAACAAACAGCGCAAGCAATAAAACTACAGCACCGATTATTCCGTATAATAAAGGTTTATTTTCAAGTATCTTCTGAAAGTCCATTCTTCATCCTCTTTACAAGATATTTTGCAGCCCTTGTCTGTTTTTTAAATTTTCCTAATCTTAACTTATTTTACACCTGAATTTGCATAACTTTGTCATACGCTTGTATGACTTTTCCCGTAAGCTGGGTTGCAACGTTAATACTTATTTCGGATTTTGCCATTGCGGTCATTACGTCGTGAATATCAACATTGCCGCTTCCCGACATTACATCCTTTAAAAGATTGTCAGGCGCATTCAATTCGGCATTAAGGTTTTCTGCCAAACCCGACATTACCTGTTTAAAGTCAGGAGATGCTTTATCTTCCACACGGGACATTCTTGCAGAAGGCATATTTCCCAGTCCTGTATCAAGTTTTGTGTGTTGAATTCTTCCTGCTAAATCATATTGCGGATAAAAGCTGTCAAACATAAGTGCCTGCCTTTCTATATTTATCATATCGTATATTTTTTAAATTTATACATCGAACAGGCAAAAAATCATTCAAATTCAGTAGATAAACAGCCGAATTTAAGCCAAACTTACTACCTGTCTTTGCATGGCTTTAATGATTTTTTCTAAAAAATCAAGAATTGTATTATTTTTTACCTTTCCAAAATAAAGGATCGTACAATGCTTTGTAAGTACATCCATAGCCGTTGTTACCGGATCTGTCCGTTAGTGAACAATATTTGCTGTCCTCCCAATATGTACCTTTTGCACCTGAAGGAACGAGTTTACCCGTCTCGGTAAGTTCGAACATAAATAAATCTCTCCCCAGTTGATTAGGTCCTTTTCTGTAACCATTTACATCCACGGATACAAAAATCAGCGGGGAGACTCCGCTATTTTCAAAAAAATACATCATACCATCCGCAACTATGTATTGTCCGTCATCCAATACTGTATAATTAGCTTTCGTAGTTCCTGAATAATTTTTATACGGGGAAGTAGACTCAGAAGATGATGAAGAGCCGTACACGCAAGCAGAATTTTCAGTTCCTTTGCCGCAATCAATTGCACCAATAAAATAAGGAATTATAGCTTTCTTAAATGCTGCTGATTCTCCATCAAATGCAGAGCTTCCCGGAATTTCCCCGCTATCTTTTTGATACATCAATAAAGCCTGCTGTAAAACAGAATATGCTTTTTTTAAAGCTTCCCGACGTTCCTGTTTTTCTGTATTATTAATTAACGAAGGCAACGTCATTGCGGCAACAACACCGATAATACCTAAAGTAATCAAAACCTCTGCTAAGGTAAATGCAGGTTTAGGAGCTGCTAAATTGCCCCCCCCCCGAGCACTGCGTGCGTAGGCACTTCAACACAAGCTTTATGAAACTTATTAGATTTATGTGCCTGTTTTGCGTTTAATCTTTTCATATTTGCTCCTTTCATTATCAGACATTTAAATTATTATAACTTATTATCTATTCCTCTTCAAGTTCACGCCTTATGTCGTCAACCGTAACATGAAGAACAGGAGAATTCTCATCTTTTCTTAAAACGACATCTTTTATTCCTGACTGAACAATAAATCTTTTGCACAATATACATATAAAATTATGCCCCCAAATATACATTGTAGAGCCTTTACATCTATCCTGCCCCGCCTGAATAATTGCATTTTGTTCCGCATGTATCGAGCGGCAGGTTTCATATCTTGTGCCGGACGGAATATTATGTTTAATTCTGTAGCATTCACCACGTTCATAGCAGGATTCAACTTTCGAAGGAGTTCCGTTATAACCCGTAGCCTTAATTTTTTTATCATCACCGACAATAACAGCCCCTACCTGCGCTCTTATACAATTAGATCTGCTTGCACAGGTTTTTGCCAGGTCTAAAAAATAATCTTCCCATGATTTAATTTCCATATCTATTCCTCCAAAGTTATTTTAGTATAAAATTAAACCTCTTGCAAATATTTCTTTATATAATAATATGAAAGTATGCTTAATTTATTTAGGAAGAGTACTTTAAAAACTATAGATAAAAATTCTCTTGACAAAGAAATTGATAGTTTTAAAAATAAAGGTACTACAGGTGATGATGAAGGTTTAATAATTTCTCTTACATCCTTTCCT
>FR900478.1:24068-28245 GCA_000438175.1 Fusobacterium sp. CAG:439
CACTATACTTTATATTCTCTTCTTACGCAAACCGTTAAACCTGCAAAAGTTGTATTATGGCTTGGAACAGAGCAGTTTCCTGACGGAGAAAAAGATATTCCACAAAAAGTACTGAAATTAAAAGAAAATGGTTTAGTCATTGAATGGCATAAAAATTTACGCTCTTATACAAAATTAGTTCCGTCTTTAAAAAAATATCCGAACAGTATTATAGTAACGGCTGATGATGATATTTACTATGAAAAAGATTGGCTTGAAAAACTTTTAGAAAGCCACAAAGAAAATAAAAATTGTATTATATGTCATAGAGCACACAGGGTAAAATTTTACAGAGAGAAGCTTGCACCTTACAAAAAATGGCCTAAAAAAATTAAAGGCGGAAAAGCTTCTTATTTAAATTTTTTAACAGGTGTAGGCGGTGTTTTATACCCTCAAAATTCTTTGCATAAAGATGTTTTAAACGAAGAGTTATTTACGGAACTCGCTCCGAAAGCAGATGATGTATGGTTTTGGGCAATGGCTGTTCTAAACAAAACTAAAATTCTTGTTGTTAAAGATTGGATAAGAGAACTTACTTATGTTAATCCTGAAAGAGAAAGAGGATTAACTGATGAAGTTACATTATTTTCATTTAATAAAAAAGGCGGAAATGACCTGCAAATCGAAAAAGTGTTAAATCATTATCCGCAAATTATTGATATATTAAAAGAAAAAAATTAAACTTATTGCCTGTAGTTTCTTATACCTGTTGTAATCATTGCTATTCCGTATTTGTCGCAAACTTCAATAAGGTTTTGATCTTTAATTGACCCTCCCGGTTGAATAATTAAGCTTATTCGGCCTTGAATAGCTGAATATATGCAATCTTCGGCAGGCAAAAACGAATCTGACGCAAGAACAGCTTCTTTTGAACCGTCGCAAGCATAATTCAATGCCCATTCAACGGCTGATAATGCGTTAGTTTGCCCTTGAGCAATTGCAACTGATTTAAAATCTCTTGCTATAACAACAGCATTTGTTTTAGCGTGCTTAACAACTTTCCAGGCAAAAATAGCATCTTCTATTTGTTCGGCAGTAGGCTTTTCTCTTGTAACAACTTTAAACATATCCTTATCAAGTTCACTGTTATTTCTGTCTTGAACAAGGGCGCCGAAAGGTGTCAAAATCACTTCCTCAACGGTTAACCTGCGATAATCTTTTAAAGACGTATTTAGTTTTACAAGTTTTATTTCGGAGTTATCGCTAAACAACTCTATTGCCTGTTCATCATAATCAGGGGCTACTACAACTTCAACAGCCATCGAGTTTAAATGCTTTGCGACTTCCGCATCAACAGTTTTTGAAAAACCGACAGTGCCGTAAAAAGAACTTACGGGATCACAGTCAAAAGCTTTTGTGTAAGCTTCATACAAAGACCGCCCCAGAGCAACTCCGCATGGTTTTGTATGTCTTATTATTGAAACACAGTTTACATCATAAAATTCACTTACAAGATTAGTGGCTTCCGTTACATTCAAAATATCGTTAAATGTTAATTCTTTTCCGTTGATAACTTCATAATCAATCATTCTGTCGGTTTTATAGATAGCACCTTTTTGATGAGGATTTTCGCCGTATTTCATATCTTTTAATTTTTCAAAATTAAAAGTTTTAAAAGGTTTTTCACCTGTCTGCTCGGCAAGTTTAGAACAAATAAGTCTGTCATAAGCTGCAGTTAAATTAAAGGCTTTTACTGCAAGTTTTAATCTGCCGAAATCATTAGCGTTTAAAGCAACATAATAATCAACCTTATCAGTAATTACAGTGATATTTTTGTAATTTTTTGCTCCTGCACGCAAAATCGCAACACCTGCAACATCTATTTTACTAATCATTTCACTAACATCATTTGATTCGAGAACAATTTTTTCAAAAGGGCAAATATTTACAACAACCATATCAAAAGCTTTTACAGCAAGCCTTTCCAATTCATTAAGCTCACGGGTATCAGAACTGTTTGCAAGAATTCCTGCAAATATGGTTTCATTTACAGCGTCAAAATCTTTAGATAACAAACCTGAAGCGTTTGAGAATTCGGCAACATTAATAACTTCAATCTCTGCACTTTTTAAAAGTTCGTACGTATCACCGCCTGCCACAATTTCATAATCAAACTTTTCAACAAGATTTTTAGCAAAATCAATTAACCCTACTTTGTCATACACACTGATAAATGCTCGTCTTTTCATCATTCCCTCTCAATTCTCATATAATTTTTTATTATAGCATCATTATAAAATATTGTTATCTTCTTAGCATTTCGTAACTATTTATTGATTTTCTTGAAATAATTTCTTTGCTATATTATAATTAATCAGTGAAAGAGGGTAATGATGGTAAGTAACAGAATAACAGAAGGCGTTGGGAAAAAGATAGTTGAAGCTTTAAAAAAACAATCGGATATTGAAATTCAAAATGTTGTTGAAAATCCCGCTCCGATTACGGAAGAACCTGTTGCGGATAATGCAACGGATTTGGAATTTACTTCTCAACAAAATAATGACTTTGAGTTTCAAACAGAACCTCAAGAAATTTTTGAGGAACAGCAGGAAGAAATTCCAATCATGCAAAATACTTTTGCAAATCCCAACTTAATGACATTTACTCAGCCGTCAACTGTACAAACTCCACCGATTATAGAAAAAGAAATATTTGCACAAGATTTAGAGGGATTTGAAATTCCGACAAATATTGCAGTACTAAAACAGCTGATTAACCAGCTGCCTGCAGGTGTTTCTAAACAAACGGGCGCACAAATTATCAAACAAACAATGGAAGCTCTCGGGATATCCATGAAAAGTGTTTTACAGGAAGCACAACAGGTTCAGGAAGGTTTGAATAACTCCGCAAGAGAATGCCAGGCTTCTATAATGGAGTACAGAAAACAAATAAATGTTCTTGAAAAACAATCTCAAAAATTACAAAGACAATATTCTGCATTAAATGATATAATAAGTTTGTTTGTTCAAACAAGTATTTAAAATAAAAAAGCGGTTATTAAAAACCGCTTTTTTATTATCTGTATGTAAACGAGCTTTGAATATTCTTATCTATCATTCCCAGACAAGATTGATATTCCGCATCTATCATCTTCAGCCTTGACTGATACTGCAGCATCTGCATATCAAGTTTTTGTTCCAGAACTTTTAATTTCGCCTGCCGCTGCTGCAGCATTTTGGTAGTCGGCGATTCCGGATCATAATCGTTACCTACCTGCATCAAATCACTTACTGATTGAGACAGCCCCATTTTTGTCTGGGTAATCAACTGGATTTTATATTCCAAATCCAATCTTTGCTGTTGAAGATATAATAGTCTGATTTGTGAGGTAATTAATCCCATTTTTTATCTTCCTTTACCTTGTTTCGTTGAGGTGATTTCCCCTCAAGAAGGTGTGCTGATTATTTTCAGCAATCAGCTGTTCCATTTTTTGAAACTGATGACGGTGATAATTTAATCTGTATTGCGCCATCTTACGTTTCTTGTTCATCGTAAGAAAGTCTTTTATTCCTTCTACAAATGAATTTGACATTGCTTTTATAGGATTTTTCCTTATCAGGAAATTTTTTGAATATAATAAGAAATCTATTAATCTTTTTATATTCATCTCTAAAGTATCTCGAAGCATTTTTCTCCTTACACTTTAGACCTACATGTATATTAAAACAATCTACACACAAATATTGCCATGTTCGGAAACATTTGCTTAACATGTCTTAATTATTGTAGTCTACAGTTATTCATTTTCTTCTTCTATTACGGACAAATTCAAAAAAAACTTTAATGAAAAACAAAAAACTTGTAAAAAAATTTTACAAGTTTTGAATAGCTTTACTGTCGCCTTCGATAGACTCCTTAAGCATTTTTTTAACAACATCGCCCTGCGTATCAAGCATTTTACAAACAGTTTCAATATTACGGACTTTGTTTGAAAGAATAGTGTCAGCGTTAGCGGTAATATTTCCCGTAACATTCTGATAAGCGGCCAATGCTGCGGAAGAAGTTCCCTGCATTAAATTCCCCATAACAATGGCAGGTAAGCCGTATTCTCCGAGATAAGGCGCGGCAGCCTGCATAATTCCGCCCCAACCCGATATAACACCGGCAATCGGCATTACTATATTTTTCATGGAAAAGC
>FR900478.1:28262-38896 GCA_000438175.1 Fusobacterium sp. CAG:439
GAAAAGCCGTAACCGTTAGCAGCACCCAAACCGTAAGCTGCGGCACTTGCAACATCTGCAATACCGCCTACACCCGATGCGTAACCGGTTGCAACACCGGTATCAGTTCCCCAGCCGCTTACGATTGAAGAAGCTCCGCCTGTTGCGTAACCGTCAAGTCCCCATGAAATCGGGGCTGCTCCCGAAGGGAAACCCGAATAATTATATAAGGAATCTATCCCGTAAGATGAACCGCCGTTAAATTTTGAAGCATAAGAAGTCCCGGGAATATTCATAGATTCTGATGCTCCGAACACAGTTGCAAATGATGACGGAGCAAGCAAGCTTGCCAAATTATAAAGGAAACCTCCGGTCATGCCAAAACCTGAGCCCAAACCGTTGCCTGAAACGGTTAAATCACGCAACTGGTCATAAGTTTCCCACAATTGAGCTTTTGCATCTCCGCTTGCGGAACCGAATTTATTTGCTATTACTAAGTAACTGTCATTTTTGTAAGACATTTGAACCTCTTATTTTTTTTAATATTATTCGAAAGTCTTGAATGTAGATTCGATATTCTTTTCAATAACTTTCTTAACCGCTTCCATTTCCGTTTGCAAAGCTTCCTGTTCAGTATCCAGCTGTCTTAAACGAAGTTCAAGAGTTCTGTCCTGTTCCTGAATTTTTTCAGTCTTTGCATTTATATCCGCAATTTTCTTTTCATAAACCTGCATATCATAATTATACTGGTTCATTGCGTCATTATAAGCATTTTCATCCGTAATTGTTTCCGTATTAAGTGCATAAGTTGCGGTAGAATCCTCAAATCTGATAGACTGCGGACGCCCTGTATCATCTAAATCAACAAATGCTTTTTCTGTTGTTTCGATTTTTGTTTTAACATTTTCAGCATAATACGTTGTTAATTTGCCCTGATTTTCTGTGGGTTTTGAAGGGTCAGGTGCCGTAATAGCCGCTGACGTTAAATCTTCAAGCGATGCAAAATATGTTCTGCCTTGATATTCCCATGTATATATATTATCAGATGTTGCAATACTTTCACCTGGGAATTGCTTGCAAATTTCTTCATAAGCAGCTTTCAAATCAGGATCTGTAGGATCATATTCAGACACTTCACAATTACCAACATATGTAGGAACACCTGATTTTACAGAGTAATTTTTTGCATCTGAGGTACCTGCAACAGCATTATCGAGTTCGGTACGGGTAGTAAATTTCATTGTCCCGTCTGTATCGGTATAAACAAATAAATTGTCTAAATCCTCTTCTTTCAACTCGGGATAATCCTCGCAAATTTTTTCAAAATTATCTCTCTGGTCTTTTACAAGCGGATCATATTTATTAACACCAGCACCGTTAATGGTATATTCATCATTCACATTATCGTAAGCGACATCAGCCTGAGGGATTTTACCGTCAACACCTTCCGTACCGATAACTACCTGCGGATTTGCTTTATTTGCTTTAATACCGGTAAATACATCGGCGTAATGATGATGTGTAACAAGATAATTATAATTCGGGTCACCTGTAATTTCCGTCATTTCCGTAATTGTTTCATCATAAGTACCTTCTGTATATGAATATTGCAGAGTTGTGTAGTCCTGAGTACTTGGTGCCGTCGGGACTTCAAGAGCAAGAAGTTCATTGAACGTATTGGCGCTCTGATTTGCAAGGGCTGTACGTGCCTGATTTATCTGCTGTCCTTCATATTCAACGTTAGTCTTTCTTGCTGTCAAACCCAAATATCTTGCCTGCGAAGCTGCCATACCCATAGCACTGCTCTCCTATAAAATTACTACCTTACATTTTGTGTATATAATGAAGATTTTAGAAAAGTCAACATTACTATAAAAATTATACGGCATTAATTTAAATATATATAGAGGAAATTATAAAAATTCATACATATAGACGAGATTGAATACTAAAAATCATTTATTGTAATTACATTAAAAAGGTACCGCCTTGAACGGTACCTTTTTAAAAATGTTTTTTTATATTATTACTCTTCAGATTATTCTGCTTCTTTTTCTTCTGATTTTGTTTCATTTACCGTTAGAGCAATACGTTTATCAGAAGGGTTAAATTTAAGGATATAAGTATCTACTTTATCTCCTACTTGCAAAATACATTCTTTTTGGTTCTGCAATTCAACAACTTCTGCATGAGGAAGCAAGGCTTCAACACCTGGGAATACCTCCACAAATGCGCCGAAATGTTTAATTCTTGTGATTGTACCTTCGACTTTATCGCCTTCTTTTATTTGCTTTTCAGCTTCTAACCACGGATCCGGTTCCAAATTTTTCAAGCTTAAAGATACACGCTGTTTATCGTGATCAACCGCAATAACTTCAACGTCAATTTTATCGCCGACATTTAAAATATCAGTCGGATGGTCAATCCATCTCCATGACAATTGAGAAAGCGGCAATAATCCATCAATTCCGCCTAAGTCTATAAATGCACCGAAATCAGTAATTCTTACAACATCACCTTTAACGATTTGACCGGGTTCAATTTGGGAGAATACATTTTTTCTTGCTTCAACAGCACTGTCATCATACACCTTCTTATTTGAAAGAATAAAATTATTTTGCTGCGGATCAAGTGTAAGTATTTTTAATTCAAGTTTTCCGCCGACTTCCAAATCACTTTCTTTAGCTCTTAATTGTGAAGAAGGTACAAAGCCCCTTACGCCTGAAATTTCAACCAGCACACCGCCTTTAACAATACCTGCAATTGTACCGAGAATTGTTTCATCTGCATCTTTGGCTTTTTCAAGTTCTTTCCATGCATAGGCAAGGTCAACTTTCTTTCTTGAAAGAAGGAATTTGCCGTCTTCATCTTCTTCTCTTATGATAAGGAACTCATATTCCTGACCTTTTTTATATTTTTCTTCAACATTTTCATCTTTGTCAACGGCTTCGCGTGTAGGCACAACCGCAATTGTTTTTGCGCCTATATCAACCATAACACCCTGGCTGTCATATCCGCACACGATACCTTTAACTAAATCACCCTTTTGAAACTTGTAATCATATTGTTTCAATAATTCTTCAAAATCTAACTCACTTGATGTCATTTTTACTCCAATTGTCATAAGACACTACTCTGTTACTTTTGTGACTATTGTAACAAATGATTAAAAATTTGTAAAGGATTTGTAAATTCTCTTAACATTTCACACAGCACAATACGGGTGAGGCGGTATCGCATCACCCGCACAGTATAAGCGAAATTTTTACGCTTTAAGAGATTGAATTAACTCGGAAATTGTTTTTTCCTGAATTTCAATCTCGGATATTCTTGATTTAGTTTGTTCGATAAGCTCCTGCGGGGCATTAGCTACGAACTTAGGGTTATTTATTCTGCCGGAAAGAGATTTCTTTTCGGCTGTAAGTTTGTCCAATTTCTTTTGCTGGCGTGCGGTTTCCGCATCCAAATCAATTAAATCGGCGAGAGGTAAAATTATTTTTGAAGCAGAAACAACAGCTGTTGCGCTCTTAGGCGGAACAGATGCATCCATATCTGCATATGAGATGTTTTCAACTCTTGCAAGACGTTTAATATATGCTTCTATTGCTTCAAATATCGGTTTTTCGGATTTTTCGGCTCTTATTTCAATATCACACTTAACAGATGGCGAAATATTGAAGCTCTGTCGAACATTTCTTAAAGAAGAAATTGTTTCAAAAACAAGTTCCATTTCCTGTGCTTCTTTTGGAAATTCCAACTCTTGTTTGTAAGTCGGGAATTCTGCAACAATAAGTGCCCTGGCTGCTTGGTTGCTCGCGTTTAACGGGTCTGCACAGCCTTGCAGTTCTGCAAGTCTGTTCGCCCTCTGCTCGCAATCCGCTTTAGGTATTAACTGCCATACACGCTCTGTTATATGCGGCATGACTGGATGAAGCATTCTCAAAGACATATCAAGAACATATCTTAATACCCTTTGAGTATTAGCTTTTAATTCGCGATCTTGCAGTTGAATTTTAGCAATTTCAACATACCAGTCACAATAAGAATTCCAGAAGAAATCATACAGAACATGAGCAACTTCGCCAATTCTGAACTCTTTAATATTTTCATTAACTTCTTTAGCGGTTTTATTAAGTTTATCCAAAATCCACTTATCTGCAATAGTAAGATTATTAAAATCAATGTCTTTGTTGTCAACGCCGTCAAGGTTCATCAGCACAAATCTTGAAGCATTCCAGATTTTGTTTGCAAAATTTCTTCCGTATTCAAATCTTTCTTCACTCATTTTAATGTCTTGACCGCCATAAGTACATAAAGACGTCATTGTAAATCTTAAAGCATCACAGCCGTATTTATCAATAATTTTAACGGGATCAATCGTGTTGCCTTTAGACTTGGACATTTTCTGACCTTTTTCATCACGGATTAAACCGTGTATATAAACGGTTGAAAAAGGAGCTTTGCCGGTAAATTCCAATCCCATAGTAATCATTCTTGCAACCCAGAAGAAGATAATATCAAATCCTGTTACAAGAGTTGTTGTCGGGTAGAATTTCTTAAAATCTTCACTTTCGGTATTCGGCCAGCCCATAGTTGAGAAAGGCCACAGACCTGATGAAAACCAAGTATCAAGAACGTCGCTGTCCTGAGTATAATTTACGGGATCAGGATTTTCTTTTGCGACGACCATTTCACCTGTTTCATTGTGGTAATAAGCCGGAATTTGATGTCCCCACCATAACTGACGTGAAATACACCAATCGCGGATATTTTCCATCCAGCCTAGATAATTCTTTTCCCACCTGTCGGGAACAAATTTAATTCTTCCGTCTTTAACAGCGGCAATAGCTTCTTTTGCAAGAGGAGCCATCTTAACAAACCATTGTTCAGAAAGAAGCGGTTCAATAGTAGTTCCGCAGCGCTGGCATTTTCCGACATTATGTTCATGGTCTCTTGTTCTCAGTAAGAAATTATTATATGACAGCATTCCTACAATTTTTTCTCTTGCTTCATATCTGTCAAGCCCGTGTAACTCTTGAGGAACTTCCCCGCAAGCTTTCATTGTACCGTCATTGTTAATAACCCAAACAGGTTTTAAGTTATGACGTTTTCCGACTTCAAAGTCGTTCGGGTCATGGGCAGGAGTAATCTTTACTGCTCCTGTTCCGAAGTTTTTATCAACATATTCATCAGCAATAATCGGAATTTCTCTGCCTGAAAGCGGAATTATAACAGTTTTGCCGACTAATTCGGAATACTTATGGTCTGAAGGATGAACGGCGATTGCAACATCTCCGAAAATTGTTTCGGGGCGGGTTGTCGCAACAATTATGGCACCGCTTTCACCTTTCAGCGGATAAGATATTTCCCACATATGTCCCTGTTCTGTTGCATATTCTGTTTCAACATCAGAAATCGCACTGTTGCAGCGCGGACACCAGTTTACTATATATTTACCTTTATAAATTAAACCTTTTTCGTAAAGTTTGATAAATACTTCTTTTACAGCCTCAGAACATCCATCGTCAAACGTAAAACGTTCTCTTGAGCGGTCAAACGAAGCTCCCAAGCGTTTACATTGATCTAAAATTGCAGATTTATGCTCATTAGCCCATTTCCATGTTTCTTCAAGAAATTTTTCACGTCCCAGATCATATCGTGACAAACCTTTTTCGCGAAGCATTTTTTCAACAACGTTTTGGGTTGCAATTCCCGCATGGTCAGTACCGGGAAGCCACAATGTTTCAAAACCTGCCATTCTGTGGTAACGTGTCAAAATATCCTGCAATGTTTCATCAAGAGCATGTCCCATATGAAGAACGCCCGTAACATTCGGCGGCGGGATTACAATTGAATAAGACGGTCTCTTACTTTTAGCATCAGCTTTAAAGTATTCGCCGTTTTCCCAGAATTTATAAATACTTTCTTCGGTTTCTTTGGGGTCATAAACCGTTGGTAAATCTTCAGTTCTTATAGCTGTCATAAAAAAATCCTTCTTATTTTTCGTCTACTTTAAAAATAGCACAAAAAAAAGAAAAAATAAATTTATTCACTTAACATTTGTTTCGCACTTTTCCCGCCTTTTTCGACAGGAGAAGCCAAATAGCTCGGAATTAAATTTAAAGATTTACCTGGTTCGGAAGATACTGAAAATGAAAACAGGTCATATCCCCATTTGTTAGGACCTCTTTTCCCATTTACATCAATTGCAAAAATTCTCATTCCTGACCAGCCGCTCATAAGTAATATTGTACCGTCAGCCAAAACATAGGCTTTCCTATCTTTTGCAATAGCATTTTTTCTCCACCAGGCGGTACCGGCTGTCTGTTTATTAGAATCAACATCAGATATATCTTCATTATCCTGTTTCACTATACTGTCAGTCCCGTTATATTCGGGAATACAGCCTTGTGCCAGTGCGTTATTTTCACAAACTTTTATAATTTTAACAGTTTTTTCAAATTCCTGTTGAAAGATATCGCAATTTGCAGATGAACCATAAGGATCTGTAGTTGAAGAAGCCCATTTTTTACAATTACCATCTTCTGCATATTCCAGACAAGCGTTACCTCCGCGGAAGCTGGGCCAAACATAGCATTCCAACGGATAACCGTTATTAGCTTCAATTTGAACCAGAGATTGTGCAACTAGTGAATAAGCTTTTTTAAACTGATTTTTTATAACACTTTCTCTGTAATTAGAAATTAAAACAGGCATTGTCATAGCTGCAACAACACCGATAATACCCAGCGTTATAAGAACTTCTGCAAGTGTAAATCCCGAACGTGCCGATTGATACGGCACAAAGCTTTTAAATAAACCTTCTAAACTATGAGCAGGAGCTGTTAAATTGCCCCCCCCCCGACTGCTGCGCAGGTAGACACCTCAACACAAGTTTTATGAAACTTTTGATGTAATGGCATCTGTTTTGCTTCATTTATTACCATAATTGCTCCTTTCATGATTATTATAAACTATCACAAAAAAAAAGAACAGATTTTTATCTGTTCTTTTTTATAATATTTTACATTTTTACGCTTTAGGAATAGAATTCGCAATAATTTCCATTTCTTCCAATGAAGCATATACAGCATGGCATCCGCAGTCTACGTAAAGGATTTGACCTGTAGTTCCTGTTGATAAATCAGAAGCTAGGTATAAACCTGCTTTGCCGACATCTTCCAGTGATACATTTCTGCCGAGAGGAGCTTTAGCAACTGCGGCTTTAAGCATTTTATCAAAGCCTGAAATTCCTTTAGCAGCAAGAGTTTTAACAGCACCTGCAGAAATACAGTTAACTCTGACACCTTTTTTGCCTAAATCAGCGGCTAAGTATCTCATTGAAGATTCTAAAGCGGCTTTAGCAACACCCATAACGTTGTAATTTGCAACAACGTATTCAGAACCCAAATATGTCAATGCAAATACTGAAGCACCTTCATTTAAGATAGGTTCAGCATGTTTACAAAGCGAAATCAATGAGTAAGCGCTTACGCCTAATGCTAAGTCCCAGCCTGCTTTTGAAGTATCAATAAATCTTCCCTGCAAATCTTCTTTAGCAGCAAAAGCAACGGCATGAACAACGAAATCGAGTTTGCCGTAAACTCTTTCGCATTCTTTAAATACTGCGGCAACTTCATCTTCTTTAGTTACATCGCAGCTCATGATAACTTTTGCACCCATTTCTTCAGCCAAAGGTCTTACGCGTTTTTCCATTGCTTCGCCGGCATAAGTGAATGCAATATCTGCACCTGCTTCATAAAGTTGTTTTGCAATAGCGTAAGCAATCCCGTGAGTATTTGATACTCCGAAAATAACACCTTTTTTACCTTCCATTAGTTTCATAATTTATATCTCCCTCTTTTACTAAACTAAAATACAAAAATAATTTTAGCAAAAACATGCTATTAAAGCAAACATTTACGAATGTTAACGATTGTAACAACATGCAAACATGCTGAAATCACGTGAAATAGGAAGTTTTTATATATTTAAGAGAGATTAACGAGCAGGAGAGCTATGGGCGTTTCTAACGTAAATAATCAAAATAAGATTAACGCAATTAAGCTTAACCTTGGAGCACAAGCCAAGAAAGCTTCTGCAAACAAACCTGCATACATGCAAATGACAGGTTCAATCTTTGATGCGCCCGGTGCTAAAAACTCTTCATCAACAGCTACCGCAAGTTCGCTGAATGAACTTAATACAACACGCAGTTTAAATGAACTGAATGGAAGTAAAGGTACATCAACTACAAATAAATCAGAAGGCTCCGGCTCTTCTCTGGACAATATTACCCAAATAGATAATGCTGCCGACGGTAAAGCTGCTGCTGCAAGTGCCGAAAAAAGTGCAGATGAAGTAAAAAGTTTAACATCAGATACACAACAGGATCAAAAAACTGTTGAAAAATTTGATAAAGACGCACAAAAACTGGATAAACAAATTACAAAAGATGATAAAAAATTCCAAACCAAGCTAAAAAAACAGGAAAACGAATTAAAAAAAGACAATGATAAACTTCAAAAGTTGGTAAAAGAAACCGAAGAAACTCAAAAAGAAGTTGAAAATGCTCAAAATGAGTTAGATTCATTATTAGGCTCGGCATCATTCTCAACAGGTAAAAGCGATGGCGCCTCTAACCCAAATCAAGACAGAATTAATGAATTATCAACATTTATCGGCGGAAAAGTCAGTTTGATGCAAGCTAACGGTCAACAAATTTATTCATTGCAAAGAAGTTCTTCAAAAACTATCAAACAAATGAATAAAACAAATGCTAATTATGTAAAAGTTAACCAGCAAAATCAAAAGGCAATTACGCAAAATCAGTCGTCTACAAGTAAAGTTATAGATGTCGCAACAAAAATAGAACAAATAAGTGCATTAGTTTCTCAAACCGGTCAGGCTGTAAATATTGCAGGTAAAGGTTTAGTTGCACTCGGTTCAGCCATGAGTTGGGCTGCAGGTGCAGGTGCTGCGTTAATTGCAACCGGTAATGTTATGCAAAAGGTCGGAACTGTTGTTGAAATGGTCGGCAACTACGGTCAAATGGCTGCTAACGTTACTAAAACAGCGGCATACGCTGCCGAAGGAAACTTAGCAGGAGCTCTGACAAGTGCCGCAGGAGCAATTCAAACAGGTGCTGCCGCTGTTAAGTCTACTAAGAACTTAGGAAAAACATTTGATTCTATTAATTCTCAGGCAAATCAAGCAACACAAAAACTTGCTTCAAATGCTGCAGCTAAAGATGCAGTTGCTGGAATGCAAGATAATGCAGTTCAAGAATTGGCTAAAGAAAAAGGCGTTGACGTTTCAGAACTTACAAAAGATGAAATAAAAAATGCAAAAAATGAAGCATTAGGCGGAATGAGTCAAAAAGAAATGAGAAAATCTGTTAGTGCTCAACTTCAGGGACAAATGGCAGATGGCAGCCTTAATGCCAAAGATGTACTTTCAGATCTTAAAAAAGGAGAATTAAGCTCTAATAATTTCAATGCTGTAAATAACGCTGTAGATAAATCTAAAACGGCATTCAGTTCTGCTGTTACGGAAGCGGGAGGTTCTATAAAAGATGGTGTTGTCGGCGGATTAGACAAGAAAACAAGAAAAGCAGTCGGGAAGCAAACAGTGTCAGGTTTTACAAATACGGCAACAAATACAGTTAAGTCAAGCAAAAAATTTGACTGGGGCAAATTAGCTAACGGCTTACAGTCTACAGCAGCTTTATTCGCATCACAAAATACACAGCAGCCAACAGGTGCTACAACAACCAAACAGGCTCCTCCACAATGGGATTTAAGCAAAGACGCTTACTTCCAAAAAATAGCAAGGGGCAACAGAGCATACGTATCACATGCAAGTTATGTATAAAAAGAAGCTAATCTCATAAGATCAGCTTCTTTTTTATTTATATTTTATCTTTTTTATTCTAAGTAAGACAGATTATTATTATTTCTTGCTGCAGTCTGCTCTTCCAGAAGTATATTCATATAAAGCAGTTTGTTTGCAGTTGCCTGATCAAGATTTATAAACTCAGCTCCTGCTCTTTTATCTGTTGCAGAAACTACTTTGACATTTGCATCAATATTAAGTTCTCCGTAAGAAATCTGAACAGGAACTACATCACCTACTTTTAAACCGTTATGATGTGTAACAGCAATTCCGCCTCTTGAAATATCAACTAATGAATCTATTTGTGTATTATCTGCAAGACGTACAGGATTTTTATTATCTTGTGCACTAAATCTCATGTACTGGCGCTTATCAATTGAGTTCACATTATAATCACTAACACGCTGTTTATATGTATATTTACCCATATCTTCATCTGTTAAGTCCGTGTCAGTATCGGTATCGACATCCGTGTCGGTATCAATATCTGTGTCGGTATCTAAATCAGTATCGACATCCGTGTCAGTGTCAATATCCGTATCATTATCGGCATCAGTATCATTATCTGTATCTGTGTCATTATCTGTATCCGTGTCATTATCTGTATCCGTGTCGGTATCTGTATCCGTGTCGGTATCGGTATCTGTGTCATTATCTGTATCCGTGTCAGTATCTGTATCCGTGTCAGTGTCAGTATCTGTATCCGTGTCGGTATCGGTATCCGTGTCAGTATCGGTATCTGTGTCAGTATCGGTATCTGT
>FR900479.1:0-558 GCA_000438175.1 Fusobacterium sp. CAG:439
TAATAGGTATAAGATACAATGTTATCTAACTTCGCCTTGGTTATACCGATTGTTACAGCAACAATAACTGCTATAATTAACATTACCACAATTACTTCTGCTAAAGTATACCCCAAGAACCTTGGTGTCGGAGCTTTTAGGTCGCCCCCCCCCCGACATTGCGTGCGTTGACACCACTAAACCCCCCCCGACACTGCGTGCGTTGACACCACTAAACAAGCTTTGAAAAACTTGATTGAACATGGCATCTGTTTTTTTTGCCAATCTTTTCATAAATTGCTCCTTGTGCTCTATAGTACTTTTTTAGTATAACATATTTTTTTATTTGTTTCAATAAATAACTTAATATTTTAAACATTTTTGCTTGGTTTGTTTTATAATTCAATATTATAGGGATAGACTTGAAAGGGAAAGAGGTATTTATGGCATTAAGATATGATGCAGGTGAAGTTATAACCGCAATGGTTACTCCGTTTAATTCTAAAAGAGAAATAGACTATAACAAAGCCGAAGAACTTGCTAAATACTTAATTACTCATGGAAGCGACGCTCTTTTGG
>FR900479.1:587-14272 GCA_000438175.1 Fusobacterium sp. CAG:439
GTTGCAGGGACTACGGGAGAAGGTCCGACTTTAACCCATGAAGAAGAATTTGAATTGTTAAGTACTATAAAAAGAGCTGTTGCAAATAAAGCAAAAGTTATTATGAATGCAGGCTCAAATTGTACAGATACTGCAGTAATGGCAGCGAAATGGGCTCAAAAAGAAGGAGTTGATGCTGTACTTTCGGTTGTCCCATATTACAACAAGCCTTCTCAAAAAGGCATGATTGAACATTTCTCAGCAGTTGCAGAAAGTGTTGATATCCCTGTTATTATATACAATATTCCGGGGAGAACTGGAGTTAACATGCTTCCGGAAACCGTAGCAGCTCTTGCCGAAAAATATCAAAATATAGTTGCCGTAAAACAAAGTTATCCCGATATGGATATGATTACCGAAATGAAATTATGCTGTCCTGAAGACTTTACAATATATTCCGGTGATGACAGCCTTACTTTACCGATGATGTCACTCGGTGCAAGAGGTGTTATTTCAGTTGCATCACATATTTTCGGTTCGGAAGTTAAGTCTATGATAAGAAATTACAAAACAGGCGAATTTCTGGCTGCCGTTAATATGCATAAAAAACTTTATCCTGTATTCAAAAAACTCTTCATGGCGCCAAATCCTGTTCCAGTTAAGGCGGCACTGGCTCATAAAGGCATTATTGAAGATTTTGTAAGAAAACCTCTTGTTGAACTTACATCTATAGAAAAAACAGATTTATTTATGGTAATTGATGAAGTTAAGAACGATTAGCCTGATCGGACTATAAAAAATTAATTATAATTGATATAAAAATAATACATATATTATAAAAGAGGTAAAAAAAGTGAAAAACAAAATTTTAATGTTCTGGTTTATAGTAATAGTAGCCGTTGTATCAATAGCTATTATTTGTGTTAAACCTACAAAATTAGGACTAGACCTTGTCGGAGGTTCAAGATTAATCCTTGAAGCGGAAACAACCGACAACATAGCAAAAATTACACCTGATGTTATGAACAGACTTCAATTTGCAATTGAACAACGTGTAAACAAACTCGGTGTTGCAGAAACAGTTGTTCAACAGGTAGGTGAAAAAAGATTATTAATTGAAATTCCAAACGTAACAGATTTAAAGGAAGCTAAAGCTTTTATCGGCGAAACCGCTCAACTGGAATTTAAAAAAGAAGGAAAAGCTGCCGACGGTTCTCCAATCTGGGTATCAACAGGTTTAACAGGGCAGGATTTGGCTAAATCAACTTTAAGCACGGATGCAACAGGACAATGGGTTGTATCTCTTGAATTTAATGCGGCAGGTGCTAAAAAATTCGCGGATTTAACAAAGGCTTTAGTCGGTCAGCAGATGGCAATATTCTTTGACGGAGAACTCCAATCAGCTCCGAGAGTTAATGAAGCTATTTACGGCGGAAAAGCTCAAATTTCAGGCGGAGAAAGCGGATTTGCCTATGACGAAGCTGAAAGAATGGTTAACCTTTTAAACGCAGGTGCACTGCCTGTTCCTGCTAAAATTGTAGAAGAAAATACGGTAGGTCCTACACTCGGGGCAGACAGTATTGCAAAATCAAAAAAAGCTGGAATTATCGGTTTATCTGCTGTTATGATATTTATGATTGCATTCTACCATGTTCCGGGCTTGATTGCAGATATTGCGCTGGTTATTTACAGTTTAATTTTGTTTGCATTATTCAAAACTATCCCTGTAACTTTAACACTTGCAGGTATAGCGGGCTTTATCCTTTCAATAGGTATGGCTGTTGATGCTAATATTCTTATTTTCGAACGAACCAAAGAAGAATTAAGAGCAGGCAGAAATTTGTTTACTGCTATTAATTCAGGTTTTGACAGAGCATTTACAAGTATTTTTGACTCAAATATGACAACAATCATAACCTGTACAATTCTTTACCTTTTAGGAACAAGTGTTGTTAAAGGTTTTGCATTGACACTTGCACTCGGTGTTATTGTTTCTATGTTCAGCGCAATCACGGTTACTAAAAACTTCATGCACTTGATATTCGGTACTGGTGAACTTAAACATCCTGCATTATTCGGTTTAAGAAAAGACGAAATCGGACAGAGTTATGAAGCAACCGAAACCAAACGTGAAAAAGCTCGTTTCGGAATTTTAGATTAATAAAACATGGAACGAAATAAATTATAAGAAAGGCAATATAAAAATGATAAATACAGGAAAGAAAAATTTAGTTCATGTTGTAAAATACAGATGGTGGTGGATGCTTTTAACAACTGTACTTCTTGTACCGGGAATAATTGCAATGATTTATTCATCTGTAACTTACGCTAATCATGCACCGATGAAAGTCGGTATTGATTACACGGGCGGTACAATTTTGCAGTACGGACTTGAACAGAAACTCGGAAACAGCGACGTTGCAAAAACACGCGAAACTTTAGAAAAAGCAGGTATCGAAAATCCTTACATACAGATTTTAAATGTAAACAATGACCAGCAAAAAAATACTAAATCAAATATTAATTCTATTATTTCAATAAGAACAAAATTTATTGACAAAGGTTCAACAGATCAGGATAAAATCACAGAGCAGTTAAAAACAGAATATACAAATCCTGAATTGATTTCAGTAAGTTCCGTCGGACCAACAATGGGTAAAGAGTTATTTAAAAACTCGCTTATTGCGGTAACTCTTGCATTTTTAGGAATTGTTGCATATCTGTCATTCAGATTTAGATTTGATTATGCATTAGCTGCCATTCTGGGCGTATTGCACGACGTAATATTTGTATGCGGTATGTTTTCAATATTAGGGCTTGTTTATAACGTTCAAATCGACGGATTATTTATTACCGCAATATTAACCGTTATCGGCTTCTCTGTACACGATACAATCGTTGTGTTTGACAGAATAAGAGAAAATTTAAGATATTACTCTAAAAAAATGTCATTTGGGGAAATTGTTGATGCTTCTGTAAATCAGACTTTAACAAGAAGTATTAATACGTCATTAACAACATTAATCACGTTATTGGCATTATACTTCTTCGGCGGCGTAACAACAAGAGATTTCGTTCTTGCAATGATACTCGGTATAGCAATCGGTACTTATTCAAGTATCTTCTTCTGTTCAATGCTGGTTGACTTCTGGAACGATAAACAACAAACAAAAACTGCTTAAAACATAAACTAAAAAAAGACCTCTTTTAAGAAGAGGTCTTTTTTTTATATTATAAAATTTCTTTAATGGCAGATATCATACCTGTTTCATCAGCAATATTTTTTCCTGCTATATCAAATGCAGTACCATGCCCCGGCGACGTTCTTATTATATCAAGCCCTATTGTCATATTAACAGTTTTTTCGCCTGCTACTGTTTTAATCGGGATTAAGCCCTGATCATGGTAATTTGCAATACAGCAGTCATAATTCATTGCTTTTATAAACAAAGTATCGGCAGGCAGCGGGTTTGTAATATTCACGCCTTTTTTTCGAAGTTCTACAACAGCAGGTATAAGAATATCAATTTCTTCGCGTCCTAAAATTCCGTCCTCCCCCGCATGCGGGTTAAATCCGCAAAGAGCAAATTTAGGCTCGTAAATACCAAAATGTTTTACAAAGAAGTCTTTTAAATTAAGAATTTTTTCTATAACCATGTCTTTTGTAAGAACAATATCTTTTAAAGCAACATGCCTTGTCAGAAGCAAAACTCTGAATTTCCCTGCAACAAAAAGCATTTCAGCTAACTGGTTGTCATGTGCAAGGAATTTCTGAAGAATTTCTGTTTGACCGTTAAAGTTGTACCCTGCAAGATGTAAAGCGTTTTTGGCAACAGGAGCGGTAACAATTGCTTTTGCATTTATTTCGCAGGCTTTTTTAACTGATAGAAATGAAAACTCTCCTGCAGCCTTTGTAACCTTTCCGGGTTCAATTTCCGCATCATAAGGAATTTCCAAAATCTCATAATCCGAATTTAACTTACCGTAAAAATCAAGGACTTTTCTGTTAGAAATTAAAAGAACTTTTTCCACAGGTAAATTGAGAGTATTAAGAGCTTTAATCGTAATTTCTGCCCCTATACCGTTCGGATCACCCGTCGTTATTGCAATCTTACTCATCCTGCAAACCGCCGTGTGTTTCAAAGTATCTTAAAATATCTATTAAAGTATTGGCATTTCCGAGGTTTCCGGATTTAGTAACTATCCACTGTGCATTATGGTCAAGCGTCAGAGCAATTGCGGGAGCAACCTCATCAATTAACTGAAGCTGATATGCGCCTATGGCACTGCAGCATTTATAAGATGTTTCACCTCCGAGAGTTATTAAAATAGCTTCTTTTTTTGCAAGAACACGTTTTGTTAACTCTGCAAGGAAATCAGTAATAACCGTAGCAAGGTTTGCCTTTGTTAACTCTGCATTTAGTGAGTCTTCCGAAAACCCGTCAAATTCTTTAATTAAATTTGAAGTATGAACAACAACAGTATTTTCAAAGCGCAAGTTAGAAACAATTCTGTCAACAAGATCTTCTTTTACTCCGTTTAATACCGTTTTTAAATCAAGACGTATTGAAAGTATGTCATCAAATTCATCGCTGTTTTCTAGTTTTTCAATCTGATTTGCGGTAATTTGTGTCGCACTTCCCGAAATTATGAGCTTAGGCAGTCTCGGAAAAGTTTTTATAATATGTTCACTGTCCAAATCTGCAAACCAGTATTCACTTAAAGCCTGAGCAAAAGCAGCAGTGCCTGCCGGAAGAATTTTACAATCACATTTCTTTATTGCAAGTGCAACCTGCTCAATATCTACGGTAGATACCGCGTCTGTAATTATAAGTTTTTTGCCTTCGCTTATCAATTCCTTAATTCTCTGTAAAACTGGTCCTGCACCTTTCATGACAGTCTTTAATTCAATTTGTCCTATAAGGTTCTGATATTCGGGTAAAAGCTGCGATTTTAACAAAGTAGGCAAATGAGATTCAAAGATTGGAGAGTGCGGGTCTCTTGCCATTTCTGTCCGCTCAATTGGTATACCTCTTAAAAGATGATAACCGCCTACGGTAGTTCTTGTTTCAGCAGGGAATGCAGGCAGAACGATTGATGCATCATAATCCAAAGCCGCTAAAATTCCCAAAACTTCAACAGCAATATTGCCTCTTACCGTAGAATCTATTTTTTTATAAAAAAAATCGGGGTTAAGCTTTTCTTGAAGCATTTTTGAAGCTTTCAAAACCTTTTCATAAGCAGCCTCAGGCTCCACATTTCTGGATTCTGTTGAAATCGCCCAGGTTTGCGTATTTTTAATATTCAGCGGTTCAATCTCATCCGAGAGCAGAATTTGAGTATTAGCCCCCTTTAAATGAAACTGTAATGCAGTATCATTTGCGCCTGTTAAATCGTCTGCAATTATCCCTACAATATTAGAATTAATTATCATATCTGGTCTTGCTCAATATCTCTTTTAGAACCTAACAACCTTATACTGCTTGCGATAATAAGGAAATTTTCTCTTTCATTGCCGGTTGCTTTGTCTGTCCATTTATTCTGCCCTATTCTGCCGTCAACAGCAACCTGAACACCTTTTTTTACATATTCACCGGCAAATTCCGCAAGTTTATCCCATACATCGATATTAAACCAATCGGCAACTTCCGATTTTGTTTTCGGATCCCAACGGTTAACGGCTATAGAAAAATTAGCTTTAACCTTACCTGATTCAAAATATTTAATTTCGGCATCACGTCCTACTCTGCCTACTAAAACTGCTGTATTCATAAATATAACCTCTTTCTTTAATACTGATATTTTACAACAAAAACCTTCATGCCTGCAAAATATCTGTAACTTTTTGTAACATCAGCATCATAATACTAACAATAAATATCTTTACGAGGTTTAATAAAAAAGAAAAAGGAAAAATCTTATGCAGGTAAATTTTCAGGACAACCGAACTCAAAATAATATTATGGCGGCATCTACCGCTATATGCGCAGGAACGGCAGGAGCAATAACAGGCGCAGCATGTGCCCCTCGTGCAGCAAAAAATATGGAAGAACTGTTAAGTTCAAGCCCTGACGTATTTTTCAAAACTATAGATAATATACAGAATACAAAGTCACTTGATGCTTTTTCAAAAACCTGGTCGCTTATTCCTGCAAAAGGCTTTTATGATTCTTTAGAAATAAGACTGAATAATGCTTTTCCCGGAGATAAAATCCCTGTTAATGATTTTAAACAACAACTGGCAAAGCAAGAAAAATATATTAAAACAGCCGGAGAAAAAATAAACGGGTTTATCGATGGTATTGTAAAGAAAAACGGTCACAATATGTCTTTGGAAGAATACTTTAAAGAAATAGTAAAAAGGGACATTTTACCTGAAAATTTAGTTAAAATAGCAAGAGAAGACATTATAAACATTATAGGTGAAGACGGTTACAAAGCTTCAAATCCTATTAATGATGAAACTATTGATATGTTTAAATCATCAAGAGATATTGCAATTAACATTACAAATAAGGAAATATCTCTATATAAAAACCTTATAAAAGTTGAAAAGAACGGCATTTTACATAAAAAAGATATGGTTGAAGCCGCAAGAAATGATATTAAACCTATAATTAGCAATATGTTACACGATATTTCATTTAATTCTCTAAAAAAATTCGTACCGCAAACAGGAAAAACAAAATGGGCTTTAATTACTGGCGGTGTATCCTCAGCAATTGCTGCAGCAGGAGTTAAACTTTTCGGAAATAAAAATTAGTTCAAATCTTGACACCTTATAAAAAAATAACTATAATGTTACCGATAAAAAGGAGGATGAAAAATGTTTAAACAAGAAGCGTTGAGATTGCCCCCCCCCCGCAAAACACAGACGGCATAAGGGCGTTCACTCTAGCGGAAGTTCTGGTCACTTTGGGAATTATAGGAGTTGTTGCGGCTATGACAATGCCGACGCTGATAAATAATCAGCGAAAAGCGGTATTATCCTCTCAGTTTAAAAAGCAGTATAATGTATTGTCACAAGCACTTGATTTGTGGAAGCAGGAAACAGGAGTTATCGGACTTTACAAAATGTACGCAACTTATAACGGTACCGAATACGTAAATTCTGAAAGTTTTATAACACAGTACATGGAAAAGCTTAAAACTGTCGGTACAATGGAGTACAAAAAAGGTCCGTATAACTTAAATAAAACAAAGAATATGAATGCCGAAGGAAGAACATGTACCCCGAATACACTGCTCCCTGACGGTTCTTCAATGTGCGTTAGAATTTGGTCGGGAATGATTACGATTACAACCGATGTTAACGGTCCCAATAAAAATCCTAATGCATGGGGGTATGACATTTTCACTTTTGTTATAGATGAAACCACCGAACAATTACGTGGAATGAAACCAACAAAAGCAACACCTGATCCTAATGCAGAATATCCTGAAGGAGACGGCCTGCCGTGCTCGCTTAAAGTTCAGAGTGCAGGAAACGGATTAGGGTGTGCGTACTATGCTGTTACAAACACATGTCCTGATGATGAAAAAAAACAATATTGGGATTGCTTGCCCTAAAAACTTGTAATTGTTATTTGTTGGTAGTATAAAGTTGATTGTAGTCAGTTAGGGGGATCCACCCCGTTATTGGTCTTTCGAATGTTATCGTTGACCGGAAAGGATAGAAATGGAAAAAAACGAATCAACTTTAAGTGTTCTAAGACACTCAACATCACACATCATGGCTCAAGCAGTTCAAAAGCTTTTCCCGAATGCAAAGTTAGCTATCGGACCTGCTGTAGAGAACGGCTTTTATTATGACTTTGATTTAACCGATGGTCATGCTTTTACCCAGGAAGATTTGGTTAAAATCGAAGAAGAAATGAAAAATATTGTGAAACAAAATCTTTCATTTGAAAAATACGTAATACCTGATGTTGACAAACAAATTGCAGAATTTAAAGCTGAAGGCGAGATTTACAAAGCAGAACTTCTTGAAGAACACAGAAATGATAATCCTACTTTGTACCTGACAAAAGATAAAGACGGTAATGTTTTATTTAACGATCTTTGTGCAGGTCCTCACCTTCCAAATACTTCATATATTAAAGCAAACGCTTTTAAATTATTAAAGGTTGCGGGTGCATACTGGAGAGGCAACGCCAAAAATAAAATGCTTCAAAGAATTTATGCAACTGCTTTCTGGACAAAAGAAGATTTAGCAGATTATCTGCACTTTTTGGAAGAAGCAGAAAAACGCGACCACAGAAAAATCGGTGCAAAGCTTGACCTGTTCTCAACAAGAGATGAATTAGGCGGCGGTCTTGTATTATGGCATCCGAATTTAGCTGTTGTAAGAGAAGAAATTGAAAATTACTGGAGAACTGAGCACAGAAAACGCGGTTATGTAATCGTGAACACTCCTCACATAGCAAAATCAAAGTTGTGGGAAATATCTGGACACGCAGACCATTACCGCGAAAATATGTTCTTTATCCAAAAAGACGAAGACAGCGACGAACAGTTTATTTTGAAACCGATGAACTGCCCGTTCCATATTTTAATCTATCAGGCAAACAGATATTCATACCGCTCATTGCCTTTAAGAATGGCTGAACTCGGAACTGTTTACAGAAAAGAAAAATCAGGTGCTTTATCAGGCTTAACACGTGTACAGGGCTTTACTCAAGATGATGCACACATTTTCTGTACTCCGGAACAACTAGTTGATGAAATTAACGAAATCATAGACTTTGTTGCAGATACAATGGAAATTTTCAATATGAAATTTGAAGTTGAATTATCTACACGTCCAGAAAGCTATGTAGGTGAAATTGAGAATTGGAACAGAGCTGAAGCAGGTCTAAAAGAAGCTATGGACAGACGCGGAATGAAATATGATATCAATGAAGGCGACGGGGCATTCTACGGACCGAAAATTGATTTTAAAGTTAAAGACGCAATCGGCAGAACATGGCAGTGTGCTACAATTCAGCTTGATTTTAACCTTCCTGAAAGATTTGATATCAAATATCAGGACAAAGACGGTTCAATGAAAACTCCTGTTATGCTTCACCGTGTAATCTTCGGTTCAATGGAACGCTTCCATGGTATCTTAATTGAACATTATGCTGGTGCGTTCCCGACTTGGCTTGCTCCGACACAGGTTGCAATTGTGCCGATTTCAAATGAAAAACATATTGATTTCGCAGAACAAGTTTACAAAAAAATGCGCGCGGCAGGAATTAGAGTTAACCTTGACGACCGCTCAGAAAGCATGAACTACAAAATAAGAGAAAGCTTACAGGATAAAAAAATTCCTTACGTTTGCGTAATCGGTGATAAGGAAATCGAAGCAAATTCCGTTGCCGTAAGAGCACGCGGAATTGGTCAGGTCGGAACAATCAATGTTGATGAATTCATCTCGAAAATTGAAGAAGAAATCAAAGCAAGAAGTTCCGAATCATTTGCAAAAGAGCTCGTAAAAGCATAAATTTATTTTTAAAGGACGGCAATTAAATAGCCGTCCTTCTTTCAATATGAGGATCAATAATGCAAAAAAATATATTCTGGTTTCTTGCAGGTGGGATTACAATCTGTATTATTTTAATTTCTTTTACTGTTTTTAACAATACCAAAAAAGAAAATCTTTCTGATACACATCAGATTGCAAATGCATACTCCGAACTTGACAGGGTTTTGTGATAAACAATCATTCTGTTCTGATTTTAAATCGGCAGTAAAGGATTACTCAAAAGTAATAGAACTTAAGCCTGACTTGAAAGAGGCTTACGAAAAAAGAGCAGATGCAACAGGCATGATCATAAATAGCATCAGTTATAAACCATTTGAAAAAGAAAAATTTTATCAAGTGATTTCTGATTATGAAAAAGCAATTGAATTAACTGGCAATTCTAAACAAATAGGCCACAAACTTGCGGGAGTTTATTTCAGTGACGGACAATACGAAAAAGCCATCAAAACTTTTGAAAAATATCCTCAAGAAAAAGAATTCGGCTATTCACATTATTACGGCAAAGCCTTATGTTATTACGAATTAAAAAATTATGAAAAAGTTATTGAAAATCTTGACTTATTTATTGAACATAATCCAAAATTGTGCAAACAAATTTCAGAAAAATGCCTGCCATCTCCCGGCGGGGAAAAAGCTTACTACCGTTTGAGAGCCGGAGCAAATTGGAAACTTCATAAATATTCTGAATGGTTCAAAGATATTAAAAAAGGTCGGTTTTAAAACCGACCTTAACTTTTTATACTAAACCGATTGACTTGTGCTTTTCATAAATACTTTCAGCCATCACATCAAGTTTTTTCAAATCTTCTTCGGTCGGTTTACCCTTAACCTGTAATGGTTCGATAACGTCAAGCTTCAACGGTGCCAAAATTTGAGCAATCAAGTCAAATAATTTACCGCCCCACCCGTATGAACCTACAAGTGATGCAAATTTAGCTTTCGGTCTTAAAACTGCTGCAAGGTATGCAACGTTTACTGCCATAGGATGAGGACCTGCAAGAACCATTGATGTACCCATAACAATTGTTGCTGCATCTACTAATGACATAGCCAAATCACCTAAATCGTCATCTACAATATCAAATTTGAATGTTTGAATACCTTTTTCATTTAATCTGTCAGAAAGATAATCAATCATTTCTTTTGTGCTTTCATACATAGAAACGTAAGGCATTACAACAAGATTTTTCGGAGTATCAGCAGTCCAATCAGCATACAAGTCCAAGATAAAATCAGGTCTGGTATAAACAGGACCGTGGCTCGGTAAAACCATATCAACATTCATATCTTTAATCATTTGAGTATATTTTTTGCACATCATTCTGAAAGGCATCATAATTTCAGCGTAATAACGTTTTGCACTGTGTTCAAGCTCTTTGCTTTCCTGCGCGAAAACATCCGAGAATGTATAATGTGCGCCCAAAAAGTCGCATGTACAAATTACATTATCTTCTTTTATGTAAGTAAACATTGTATCAGGCCAGTGAACACCGGGAGCGAATATAAATTTAAGAGTTTTATCACCCAATGAAACTTCTTCACCGTCAGCAATTACTCTGATTTTTTCTTCAGGAACATGAAGCATTGATTTAATATTTTCCGCACACTTCGGATTAGTCAAAACAACTGCGTTAGGATATTTTTCAAGAAGAGCCGGTATAGAGCCGGAATGATCCTGTTCACCGTGATTAGCAATAATATAGTCAACTTTTCCAACCTGATTATCAACAAGTCTTTTCATATATTCTTTAGTTTTCGGCGGATACATTGTATCAATTATCGCTGTTTTTTCAGAACCTTTAACAAGGTAAGAATTATAGCTTGTACCGTGTTCAAGAGGAATTAATTCATCAAAAATTCTTCTGTCACAGTCATTCAATCCGCAATAAAAAATATTGTTTTTAATTTCCTGAAATTTCATCTAAATATTTCTCCTTTACTATTTATTTGGCTGTTTATAAAAAAATACTTCTTCTTTCAAACATAACGGACAATATTCCGGTTCTTCTTTCTGAACAAATACAGCTCCGCATGTGCTGCAAACCCAGTTATAAGTACCGTCACTGTTAGGTTCAGGTTTATCTTCAAGTTTTAAGATTAATTTTCTTAGTCTATCGTAGTGAATTTTTTCAATATTTTCAATGTTTTCCAAAAGTCCGGCAATATGATCAAGCCCCTCTTCACGTGCTTTTCGGGCAAAATTTTCATATAGCCCTTCTATTTCGTCTTTTTCCTGAGTTAAGGCAGCTTTAATGCAATCAAGAAGGTTTGGGAAATTTCCACTGTCACTTTTCACCCACTTATACCAAAGTTTTGAATGTTCATTTTCATGTTTTGCAAAACGGGTCAAAAGATGAGCAACATCTTCAAATCCCTGTTTCTCAGCTATTAGAGCGTAAATATCATATTCCATACGTCTTTTAGCCGTAATTTCAAAAGCTTTCTGCAAATTCTTCTCTGTTTCAGTTCCCTTAAGTTCCAATACTTTTCCCTCTTCATTTATACACATAAACATTTTATCATAAATAAAAAGGCTTTGCTAAAAACAAAGCCCTTTTATTTAATAATTTTTTGCCTTCATAAAGAAGTAAGCCTGAGGATGCTTGCACACAGGGCAGATTTGCGGGGCTTTTTCTCCTGAATGAATATGTCCGCAATTTGAGCATTCCCATACGACAACTTCGTTTTTTGCAAAAACAGTACTGTTTTTTACAGCATCTAAAAGTGCTCTGTAACGTTCTTCGTGTTCCTTTTCGATTTTACCGACAAGTTCAAATAAAGCGGCAAGAGTATCAAAGCCCTCTTCTTTAGCTTCTTTTGCAAAAGTTGCATACATATCTGTCCACTCGTAATTTTCTCCGTCGGCTGCGTCTTCGAGGTTTTTCAAAGTTTCGGGAATTTTGTCACCGTGCAAAGCTTTAAACCATATTTTAGCATGTTCTTTTTCATTGTTTGCTGTTTCTTCAAATATTTTACTTATTTGAACAAATCCCTCTTTTTTAGCCTGAGAAGCATAATAAGTATACTTATTTCTGGCCTGGGACTCGCCTGCAAAAGCGGCCCATAAATTCTGCTCTGTTTTTGTTCCTTTTAATTCAGGCATAACACTTCCTTTCTACACTTAACCTTCACAAATAAAAGGGGCTCATTATTGTTTTTCAAACATATCTTTGCCAACACCGCAGAGAGGGCAAACATAATCATCTGCTAAATCTTCAAATTTAACACCGTCATTTTCTTCCGGATCGTAAACATATCCGCATACTGTGCATACATACTTGTCCATATTTGTCTCCTTTCTTGAGCAGCTTAGCTGCAATTCTAATTACTTTCCTTGATTTTTTCAAGGCAATCTCTGCATATACCGTTAAATATTATATCATGTTTTTTTACAATAAATCCTAATTCTTCTTCTGTTTTTTGAACAATATTCGGTGCTACATCAGAGCTTACATCGAACACCCTTTTACATTCATCACATATAAAATGGTAATGTTCATGCGTGTTATGATCATAGTGCGACGGTGCTTCCAAACCGTCAATCTTTTTAATAACTCCGTTATCGGCAAGCTGGTTTAAATTTCGGTATAATGTGGCTAAACTGATATTAGGAGCCTTTGCTTTTAAAATCGCATACAGATATTCAGCAGTCGGGTGAACAACATTTGATTTTAAAGTTTCCAGTATAATTTCTCTTTGTCTTGAATAGTTCATAATTCTCCGCAAAAAGTAATAATAATTCTCATTTTAAATAAATTTTTATATTTTGTCAACATGTACGCTTAATATAAATATATATTTAAGGCAATTTTTATATATGTTCTGTTTTAATTGGGGTATGGAGAACTGTGCAGGTGTAAATCAAAATATGAAAAACCCGCAATTAAATGTGGGAGTTCTTAATCCTCCGGACAGCTTTAACAAGCCTGTTCTCTATTCGCATGTTCAAGCCTCTAAAGATTTCGGCAGGTTAAATCAAGACATTTATACATCAATGAAAAACAGTGAAACAATAGAAAAACATAAAACACCAAAATCTGTATTTGCAGCATTAGGTGTAGGATTATTAGCTGTTTGTCACCCGCTTCTGAAGAAGATTATTAAACATTAAAAAACTATTGAAAAAATTAAAAACAGAGTATATAATAAAAAAAAAGGAGGATGAAAAATGTTTAAACAA
>FR900479.1:14307-39554 GCA_000438175.1 Fusobacterium sp. CAG:439
GTTAAGATTCCCCCCCCCCCGAGAAACACAGACGGCATAAGGGCGTTCACCTTAGCGGAAGTTCTGATTACTCTGGGGATTATAGGAGTTGTTGCCGCATTAACACTGCCGAATTTAATTGCCGATTACAGAAATAATGTTGTTGAAACCAGACTTAAAAAATTTTATTCGCTTATGAATCAGGCAATTTTGCAATCTATTGTTGATAACGGAGAAGTGGAAAGCTGGAGTTATTTTAATGATGATATAACAGATGAAGACGGCGATAAAGTTAATCAGGCTGATAAAAACGATGCATCGTTTCAACGCTATCTTTCGCCGTATCTGAAAGTTATTAACAAAAAAGAAGCAAAAGATTTTCAAGGTAAAAAAATCTTTATTTATTTCTTATCAGACGGAAGCGCATTCTCTTTTGCCCAGCATGAAAATCGTGACATACAGTTTTACCCTAAAAATCCTGAAAAATGTCTAAAAAAACAAGATTACGCAGGGAGCTGCGCTTTTGCATTTGAGTTCTATCCGATAAATAATTCTAAAGATTGGAAATATTTATATGGCAAGGGAATGGAGCCCACTCTTTATAAATGGGACGGAGATGAGAAAACTCTTTATAATGATGCAGAAAGAGGATGTATGCGTGGAAATCAAAATGCAGGAGGAGGCTATTGCACTGCAATTATACAAAGAAACGGCTGGAAAATCCCGAAAGATTACCCCAGAAGAATAAGTTTTTAACCCTTTAAAAAAAATATACAGGTTTACTATATTAAAATTTATTGTATTATGTTTAATATAGTTTATGTGTAAAAGAAGATAAGGGGAGAAGATGAAAAAACTTATTATTCTGTTAATAACGATATTTTTTGCAAATATTGTCTATGCAGGCGATTTTAATGTATACAAACTGGAAAACGGGCAAACCGTAGTAATTCAAGAAGTTAAAACAAATCCAATTGTTACCATTGATACCTGGATTAAAACCGGTTCGATAAATGAAAACGCTCAAAATAACGGAGTATCACACTTTTTGGAACATCTGTTCTTCAAAGGATCAACAAACCACGCACCGGGAGAATTCGATAAAATTCTCGAAACCAAAGGAGCAATTACAAATGCCGCTACAAGTAAAGATTTTACACATTATTACGTAACAATTCCTTCAAAAGACTTTGATTTGGCACTTGAAATGCATTCCGATATGCTTTTACATCCGCTAATCCCGAGAAAAGAGCTTGAAAAAGAACGTAAAGTCGTAATCGAAGAAATAATGAAAGATGCAAATTCCCCGAATACTCTTGTTTACGACAATCTGGTAAATATGCTTTATACAAATCACCCTTACAAAAGAAAAGTTATAGGAAAAGCAGATATAATAAGCACAATTCAAAGAGAACAAATACTTGATTATTACAATAAATATTATAACCCTTCAAATATGGTTACGGTAATCGTTGGTGATGTCGATGCCGCCTCAGCTATCGAAAAGGTTAAGTTTGACTTTAACGGAGAATACAAAAAACCTATAAAACACGTATACCCGAAAGAAAAAATTCTGACATCACAGGCTAAAAATACTGCCTATGCCGATACTCAATCAGGATATATGTTAATAGGTTTCAGGGGAACAAGAATTGATGATAAAGATTCTTATGCTCTTGATGTTCTATCAACAATCTTAGGTGACGGACGCTCCTCGATTTTTTACAGAACGATTAAAGAACAAAAACAGCTTGCCTACTCAATAGGAGCAGTAAATACAGGCTTTAAAGACGACGGAATATTTTATATCTCGGCAAACTTCACGCCTGACAAGTGTGCAAAACTTGAAGAAAGTATTTTTGCCGAAATAAAAAATGTTCAAAAACACGGCGTAACTCAGGAACAATTACAGCTTGCAAAAAATATTATCGAAAGAGATACATATTATGAAAGAGAATCTATTTCAAATATTGCGGGCGAAATCGGTTATACGTTCGTAACCACCGATGACATAAAATATTATGAAACGTATCTCGATAACATAAAAAAAGTAACAGCCGAAGATGTAAAACGTGTTGCAATTAAATATCTCGGGAAAGATAAAAGTGCGGTATCAATAGTTTTACCGGAAACAAGCAAAGAAGTTAAAATTTCAAATATAACAAAAACCGAGCTGCCCGCCAAATTAATCAGTGAAAATGAAAACACGCAAAAATATGAACTTTCTAATGGTGCAACTCTTTTACTTACACCGAATAAGGTTAACGATATAGTTGCGATAAGCATTTTCTCCAAAGGCGGTGAATTAACAGAAACAATTCCCGGAACCGCTGACTTAACAGCATCTGTTCTGACTAAAGGAACAAAAAAATATTCATCAGTTGAACTTGCACAATTTTTGGAAGACAACGGCATCAAAGTAGTACCGTCTGCAAATGCCGACAGTTTTGCGATAACTGTATTAACAACAAAAAATGAATACGATAAAACAATGGATATTTTAAATGAAGTTATCAACAATGCAACTCTTGACGATTATGAAATTGAAAAGTCAAGAACTGATAAACTTAACGCTATCAAAAAAAGCAAAGATATTCCGCTAAATCTTGCAATTGATAATTACAAAACTTACATATTCGAGAACACACCGTATTCTATATCAAATAAAATTCTTCAAAAAACATTACCGCAAATCACTCAGGAAGATATAAAAGCTTACTATGACAAAGCTTTCTTCCCGCAAAATGTCGTAATATCTATTAACGGAAATGTTGATAAAGAAAAAACAATTAATGAATTTACAAAAATTTTCAACAATAAAAAAGGTGAAAAGTTTGACTATTCTAAATATTCAATCCCGTCATTAAAAGAAGGTAAAAAAATTACCACATCCGTAAAAGATTTGAAAACAGACTGGATTATAATAGGCTGGCAAACCCCGGGAGTACTTAGCCGTAAAGATTACGCAGCTTTACAGGTAATAGATTCTCTGTTAGGTTCAGGAATGAGTTCAAGACTGTTTAAAAATCTCAGAGATAAAGACGGTCTTGCATATCAGCTTGGTTCCCAATATTCACCAAATGCTCTCAAAGGTGCATTTATTGTCTATATCGGAACAAACCCAGAAAATCTGAATTATGCACAAAGCCGAATGCTTGAAGAAGTTTTCAGATTGAAAAAAGAATTTGTAGGTTCTAAAGAATTGCAGGAAGCAAAAGATAAGCTTTTAGGGCATTACATAATCGGTCAGGAAACAAACCTCGATAAAGCAACCACAATCGGTTGGTTTGAAGCATCAGGCAGAGGGTATAAATTTGATGACCAATATGCACAATTAATAAACAGCGTAACAGAATCAGATATAATAGAAGTTGCAAATAAATACTTTAACAACAATTACGTATTATCAATAGTAAAGCCCGATTAAAATCGGGCTTTAAACTTTATCTATTAACCGAACAAATCTTGTAATTTCTTTGCAGTTTCTTCTATACGTGCTTGTTTTTCTGCAGCCTGTTGAGTTTTATATGCTTCTGCCGCCGATATTTTCCCCATATCTTTTGCGATTTCTTTTGCATTAAATAATTGTTGCATGAACGGATGCCGTTCGTGAATGTTCACTAACCCTTGCGGCACATCATATATAATATGGTAAACATCTGATCCACCATTAAGTCTATACCGCAAAATTCTATTATTTGAACCTGGCATTGCAACAGGCAAACATTCAGAAACAGAATCTTGACCAATTAGTACATCTCTGCCATCATAAACCACCTCAGTTTTAAGAGCATTTATCGGCTTTATTAAATCTTCCATTACATGCCTATTAGTTGCAGAATTTGTTTCTTCTAAAAAAGCAGCAAGTTTTTTGGCACCGTCACCTTTTAATTTAAATGCCATACCAAATGATTGAGAGTTGTTTTGCACAGGTGTAATGTTCATATAAAATCCTTTCTTTTTTACTACACAGGAAATTTAAAGAAAGTAAAAGCTTAAAGTTGCCCCCCCCCCGAAATTGTTACAATTTTTTACATTTACCAGTTAGTTCTTGTTAAAACCTGCTTGGCATGTCTGTCATACATCTTATCCTTGTACCATGCACCTTTAAATTTTTGATCTTCTTCATACATATATTGCATATCGTGAGATATAAAATATATAGCACTCACTAAACTCCCGTTTGCTCTGTATTGCTTTGACATATAAGGAAAATTCGGATAGTTTTCCGAAAACTTATCAATATATCTCAGTTTTCCCATAGCATCGTAATAATAAACAGTTCTCAATTCATTTTTATATTGAACAGCATAGCTTATTAACAAATTGTCTTTATAATAAAAGCCGCAGAGATTTTCTTTATCTGTTTCTTTAACACCGTTTCTCACAAGCATATAATGCCTTTTGTAATCCTTATCTTTCAAAAAGTCTTTATACTCTGCTCTGAAATCTTTTTTCTTATATTTGTAAACGGTATTTTCATCAAAAAGTTCGCTTTTGTATTTATCAATGACCGCATCTCGTTCAACCTGTGTAATATCCAGCCAGTCAAAAACCAGATTACCCGTAAGAACAATTTCCGAAGGGACATTTTCGACAGTTTTTGATGGTTCAATATCGGCTGCCACTCCAGCTTTTCCCAATACTAACAAACACATTAAAATTATAAATTTCTTCATATACACTCCTTCAATTTATATTATCATATTATGAAAAGCATTAATGTACAGTCTTGACATTCAAAAGCATATATACTCAAGCTTTCAGTCACTTGAAAATTATTTGTAACAAAATTTTAACATATTTTTTTAAATTAAGCGATATTTTCTTGACGATAAAAATTGATGTATTATGATTAAGTAACATGTTAAAATTTAAGTTAGGTGTACTGTGCCTGAATTAAGAAAAACATGATTTGTTCATTTAGCTGAAATTCAGTAAAATGAAAGGTTTACAGCCTCAAGTTAGATTTTTTTAAAGATTTTTATATAGTACGTACACATAGACGAGGTGAATTAATGTCTAACACAAAATATGCAGAAAGAGTAACTCCAATGGGTATCCCGCATACTCGTTTGGATGATTTACCGGACCTTATTGAAGTGCAGAAAAAATCGTTTGAATGGTTTTTAAAAGAAGGTTTAAAGGAAGAATTGCTTTCTTTTTCACCTATTAAAGACTATACAGGCAGATTAGAATTACACTTCTTACCTAACTATACTTTCGACAACGCAAAGTATACTATTGAAGAAGCTAGAATACATGACGCCACTTACGCAAAACAATTACGTGTAATGGTCAGACTTGTTAACCGTGACAGCGGTGAAATTAAAGAACAGGAAGTTTATATCGGCGATATTCCGACAATGACTGACAAAGGTACTTTCATCGTTAACGGTGCCGAACGTGTTATCGTTTCACAAATCGTTCGTTCTCCGGGTGTTTACTTCAAACGCGAAGTTTCTCCTGCAGGAAAACGTTTATATAACGCAACCATGATTCCTAACCGCGGTGCATGGCTGAAAATTGAAACAGATTCTAACGACTTAATCTACGTTAAAATCGATAAAAACAGAAAAATCTTAGCTACAACTTTATTGAAAGCTATGGGTATCACTGTTTCTGAAATGGAAACTTTATTCACTCACTTTGAATTCTTAAAGAAAACATTGGATAAAGATACAGCTGAAACTACAGATGATGCTTTAATTGAAGTATACAAAAAACTAAGACCGGGCGACCCTGCATCTGCAGCCGGCGGACGTTCCATATTGGAAGCACGTTTCTTTGATGAAAAGAAATACGATATCGGACGTGTCGGTCGTTATAAATTAAACAAAAAATTAAACTTAAATATTCCTAAAAACCAGAGAACTTTAACAGTTCAAGATATCGTTGCATCAATCGAATACTTAATCAACTTAACTTATGATGAAGGAACAGTTGACGATATCGACCACTTAGGAAACAGAAGAATTCGTTCAGTCGGCGAATTGTTACAAAACCAATTCAGAGTAGGTCTTTCAAGAATTGAAAGAATTGTTAAAGAAAGAATGACTTTACAAGACTCTGAAACTTTAACTCCGTTAAACTTATTGAACACTAAACCATTAGTTGCTTCATTAAAAGAATTCTTCGGATCATCACAATTATCACAGTTCATGGACCAAATTAACCCACTTGCTGAATTAACTCATAAAAGACGTATTTCAGCTTTAGGACCCGGCGGTTTGATGAGAGAACGCGCAGGCTTTGCTGTTCGTGACATTCACCCTTCTCACTACGGACGTATTTGTCCTATCGAAACTCCTGAAGGTCCGAACGCAGGTTTGATCGGTTCATTGGCTACTCACGCGAAAGTTAATGACTACGGATTTATTGAAGCTCCGTTCTTTGTTGTTAAAGACGGTAAAGTTACCGACGAAGTTGTTTATATGACAGCCGACGAAGACGAAGAATTCCGTTGCGCTCCTGCAGATATTCAATTAAATCCTGATAATACAATTAAAGACGAATATGTTCCTATCCGTTACAGATCAGAATTTACAATGGGCGAATCCAGCAAAGTCGACTATGTAGGTGTATCTCCAATCCAGATTATCTCAGTTGCGACTTCATTAATTCCGTTCATTGAACACGATGATGCTAACCGTGCCTTGATGGGTTCAAACATGCAGCGTCAATCCGTACCTCTTTTGATTACTCAAAGACCTGTTGTAGGAACAGGTATGGAAAAAAGAGCTGCAAGAGACTCTGGTATGGTTGTAATCGCTGATTGCGACGGTGTTGTTGAAAGAGTTGTGGGTGAAGAAATTATTATCCGAGATATCCACAATAAACCGCACGTTCATACTTTAATGAAATATGTTAGAAGTAACCAGGATACTTGTATTAACCAGAAACCTTTAGTTAAAGAAGGTGATAAAGTTAAAGAAGGCGATGTAATTGCCGATGGAGCTTCTACAAATTGCGGAGAACTTTCATTAGGTAAAAACGTAATTGTTGCGTATATGCCGTGGGAAGGTTACAACTACGAAGATGCTATCCTGCTTTCAGAAAGATGCGTTCATGATGACATCTTCACATCAGTTCACATTGAAAAATTAGAAATAGATGCAAGACAGACTAAACTCGGACCTGAAGAAATTACTCGTGAAATTCCAAACGTTTCAGAAGATGCTTTAAGACATTTGGATGAACGCGGTATTGTTCGTATCGGTGCCAGAGTTTATGCTGATGATATATTGGTAGGTAAAGTTACACCTAAAGGAGAAAGCGAACATCCGCCGGAAGAAAAACTTTTAAGAGCAATCTTCGCTGAAAAAGCAAGAGATGTAAAAGATAACTCATTAAGAGTTCCTCACGGAGAAGGCGGCAGAGTTCTCGACGTAAAAGTATTTGATAGAGAAAAAGGTGATGAATTACCACCCGGAGCAAATACTGTTATCAGAGTTTACATCGCTCAAAAACGTAAAGTATCTGTAGGTGATAAACTTTCAGGACGTCACGGTAACAAAGGTATTGTATCTCGTATATTACCAAAAGAAGATATGCCGTTCTTACCTGACGGAACTCCTGTAGATATCGTATTGAACCCGCTTGGTGTACCTTCTCGTATGAACGTAGGTCAAACTTATGAATTATTATTAGGTTTGGCAGCATACCTGACAGGTAACTACTATGAAACACCTTCTTTCGATGAAAGATACGGTGACAACCAGTCAGAAAAAGCTACTAAAGCTGAATTACTTAAAGGTATTAAAGCTTCAGGCTGTGATTGGGTAAATGAAGATGGTAAAGTAAGACTTATCGACGGTAGAACAGGTGAACCGTTTGATGAACCCGTTGCAGTAGGTCTTTCTTATATCCTTAAACTTGTCCACCTTGTAGACGACAAAATTCACGCTCGTTCTACAGGTCCATACTCACTTGTTACACAACAGCCTCTTGGCGGTAAAGCTCAATTCGGAGGTCAAAGATTTGGTGAGATGGAAGTTTGGGCACTGGAAGCTTACGGTGCTGCTTATACTCTGCAAGAAATGTTAACTATCAAATCAGACGATGTTAACGGAAGAAACAGAGCTTATGAAGCAATCGTTAAAGGTGACAATATTCCAAGACCGGGTATTCCCGAATCATTCAAAGTACTTGTAAGAGAATTACAAAGTATCGGTTTGGATATTACGGTAGCGAAAAAAGACGGTGCAGAAGTTGATTTAATGACGGATATGGATGATTTAAGAAAATCAGCTCCAAGAAGAGTCCTTTCAGATATGGATTCAGAATTGTTAAACATTAACTTCTTTGAAACACCGACTACATTCGGAGACTTATAATAAGCAATAAATATAGCGGGGATAATTAATCCCCGCCAATAAAAGGAGAATTATAATAATGTCAACAAGCATAGATTATTTTGACTATATACGAATTAGTATCGCTTCACCGGAAAGAATACTTAAATGGTCTTACGGCGAAGTTACTAAACCGGAAACAATAAACTACCGTACATTAAAACCCGAACGTGACGGTTTGTTCTGCGAAAGAATTTTCGGACCGTCAAAAGACTGGGAATGTTATTGCGGTAAATATAAAAGAGTAAGACACAAAGGTATTATCTGTGAACGCTGCGGTGTTGAAGTTACAGACAGTAAAGTAAGACGTCAGAGAATGGGTCATATTAAACTTGCTGCTCCTGTTTCTCACATCTGGTTCTTAAAAGGTATCCCTTCATATTTGGGCTTACTTTTGGATATGACTTTGAAAGATTTGGAACAGGTTATCTACTTTAACAACTATGTAGTACTTGATCCGGGTGAAAGTGAATTCAAAAAATTACAATTATTATCTGAAGAAGAATATGAAGATTATATGGCTGAACACGAAGATTCCGAACTTAAAGTAGGCATAGGCGCAGAAGCTATTAAAGAACTTCTTTCAGAAGTTAATACAAAAGAACTCGCTGAAGAAATCAGAACAGAACTGGCAGGTAATGTAAATTCTGTTCAAAAGAAAAGTAAACTTATTAAACGTTTAAGATTACTTGATTCATTGATTTCATCAGAAACAGATCCGACCTGGATGATTATGGATGTACTACCCGTAACTCCTCCGGATTTAAGACCGATGGTTCAATTGGACGGCGGACGTTTTGCAACATCTGACTTAAACGACTTATACAGACGTGTAATCAACAGAAACAACCGTTTGCAAAGATTATTGGAAATGGGTGCTCCCGAAATTATCGTAAGAAACGAAAAACGTATGTTGCAGGAAGCTGTTGACGCGTTAATCGATAACGGAAGACGCGGAAGAACTGTTGTCGGACCGAATAACAGAGCATTAAAATCATTATCTAATATTATTGAAGGTAAACAAGGTCGTTTCCGTCAAAACTTATTAGGTAAACGTGTTGACTACTCAGGTCGTTCGGTTATCGTAGTAGGTCCCCAATTGAAATTGAATCAGTGCGGTTTGCCGAAAGAAATGGCAATTGAATTATTTAAACCATTTGTTGTTAATAAATTGATTGAAAGAGGTTACGTTCAAAACATTAAATCAGCTAAAAAGAAAATTGAACGCTCCGAAGCAGTCGTATGGGATATATTGGAAGAGGTAATCGACGGACACCCTGTTTTATTAAACCGTGCTCCGACTCTTCACAGACTGGGTATTCAGGCATTCGAACCGAAATTGGTAGAAGGTCGCGCAATCCAGCTTCACCCGTTAGTATGTACGGCATTCAACGCCGACTTCGACGGAGACCAAATGGCTGTTCACGTACCTTTATCAATTGAAGCCCAGACAGAAGCAAGAATGTTAATGTTAGCAACTAACAACATTTTAGCTCCAGCAACAGGTAAACCTATTATCACTCCTACACAGGATATGGTATTGGGTATGTATTACCTGACAATCCTGAAAAATCCCGAAATGGATCCTAAAGGATATTTCTACAACTTCCAGGATGCAATTTCAGCTCTTGAAGTCGGTGTAATTGAACTTCACGACAAAATCGTTGTAAGAGATGAACACGGCGAAAGAATTGAAACAACTGCAGGAAGAATTATCTTCAATGAAGCTGTTAGAAATGCTTTGGCATAAAGCAGTTTTGCAGCTAAGCAGCTAGGCGAATTTAATTAATATAAGGATAAAAAGATAATGGAAACAACATACACACATGGTAAAAAAACAATAGATTTCATTAACAAGCAAATGGATAAAAAAGGTTTAAACAATTTGCTTTCACAAATGTATCTAGAGTTTGGCGGCGCTAAAACCGCAGAATTGGCTAACAGCCTTAAAAACCTTGGCTATAAGTATGCTACTAAATCCGGTACAACAATTTCTATTGCAGACTTGCAAGTTCCGGAAGTAAAAAAAGAGCTGCTTAAAGATGCCGAAAAAGAAATCGAAAAATCTACAAACAGATACCTTAAAGGTGAAATTACGGAAGTTGAAAGATATACAAAAGTTATTGACACATGGTCTGAAACAACCGCAAAATTAACATCTCAGGTAGTTGAAAACTTTGATAAATTAAACCCTGTATATATGATGGCATTCTCCGGTGCGAGAGGTAACTTATCACAGGTATCTCAGCTCGTCGGTATGAGAGGTCTGATGGCAGACGCACAAGGTCAAATCATCGACTTGCCGATTAAATCAAACTTTAAAGAAGGCTTATCCGTTACAGAATACATCATTTCATCATATGGTGCAAGAAAGGGGCTTGTAGATACAGCGTTAAAAACAGCCGACTCAGGTTACTTGACAAGACGTTTGGTAGACGTTGCACAAGATGTTATTATCCGTGCAGATGACTGCCATACTACAAAGTCAATTAACATGAAACCGATTACTGACGGCGATAACGTAATAGTTCCTTTAATAGACAGATTACTCGGAAGAACGGTTGCAGAAGATATTGTTGACACTGACGGTACTGTTCTTGTAAAAGCCGGAACAACAATGAACAGAGAAGATGTTCAAAAAGTTAAACACTTAAATCTTCAGGAATTAAAAGTTCGTTCAGGCTTAACCTGCGGTCTTGAATACGGTATCTGCCAAAAATGTTACGGCTGGGCAATGACGACCCAAAAACTCGTTGATATCGGTGAAGCTATCGGTATTATTGCAGCACAGTCAATCGGTGAACCCGGTACACAGCTTACAATGAGAACGTTCCACACAGGCGGTGCTGTCGGCGTTAAAGATGCAATCAAAGAAGTTATTGCAAAACAAGACGGTGAAGTAGTTTCAAACGTTAAAACAAGAGAATTGAGAACACGTCACGGGGATGTAGTTAATATCTCTAACTATGAAACAGATATTGAGATTAAAGGCGAAAAAAGAACTGAAAAATACCATATCCCTGCAGGTTCTACAGTATTCTTTACTAACGGCATGAAGGTTAAAAAAGGCTTTAAGCTTGCTCAATTTGAGCCGGCAGCTCAAGGCGGTTCTCGTCTTACCGAAAAAGCTACAAAAGATATTACATCTGACCTTTCAGGTGAAGTATTATATGAAGATTTCGTAGCTGATGAAAAGAAAGACAGACAGGGCAACATCTCAAGAACAACCAATAAACAGGGTATTATCTGGGTTCTCGGCGGTGATGTTTACAACTTACCGGGCGGCTCTAAAGTTCTTGTAAAAGACGGTGAAAAAATCAAAGAAGGCGAAAAATTAGCTGAAACATTAACAATCTGTGAACACGGCGGAGAAGTTCGCTTTGGTGAAGATTTGGTTATTGAAGATGTGAAATTTGAAGGCAAAAATATCAAGAAAATTGTACAAGGTAAAGAATTAACAATTGTAATTGCATCATTAATGCCTGAAAACGCTGCATTTGAACAAACTAAAAAAGAACAGTTATGGACAGTTAATAAAACAGGCGAAAGATATATCGTTAAAGCTCCGGTAGACACTACTGTTGAAAACGGTATGATTATTGCCGAACTTATTGACGATGAGTGCGCTGTTACTTCATCAGGTGAAATCAGATACGTTGATGTTGAAGTTGATGAAAATCAGATTATTACAAAACCGGGTTCTGTTGTATTTATTCCGGAAGAAATTCACCAGATCAATAAAGATTCTTCTTTAAAAATGGTTGAAAACGGAACACACGTTACAGCTGGCACAGAAGTCGTTAAAGACGTATACTGCCACATTGACGGTATTGTTGAATTCAAAGAATATAACGATGTTATTCACGAAATTACAATCCGTCCGGGAGAAATTCACACACTTTCAAGTGTTTCCGAATTAAAAGTTGATGAAGGCGAAGTCGTTAAAAAAGGAACTGTAATTGCTGACGGTATTAAGGCTAAAGAAACTTCTATCGTTACAATTATGGATTCATCAATTGATGATATTGATATTGACGATTTGGATGAAGAACTTGATACAAGTCTTTCATTGGATGAAGACAATATCTCTAACCAGCCTATCCAAATTCTTGTAAGACCTGTTCAGGTATTAGAAGTGGAACAAAAAAATGTTTCTATTAAATTCAATACATCTGACAGCTTAATCGACATCGTTCCCGTTACTCAATTACAGTACAAAGACGGTGCAAGAGTAAGAAACCTTGACGGTTCTACAATCACAAGAACAAGCTTAGTTTTACAAATGCAAGGATACTTATCACACCTTAAAGGTATGGTTGAACTTGATGAAAAAGAAAACTTGAGAATTGTTGTTCTTGAAAACTTAATTGTTCGTCGTGAATTTGAAGGCAATGCAAAAACAATGTCTTCACTTCAAACAGAACTTCTTGTAAAAGACGGTGAAACTATTGCACCTAAAACACCTGTTGCAAAAACTCAAGTTTTAGCTATCAATGATGGTGTTGCTTCTATCAAAAATGAAAAAGAAGATACAAGAAGATTGTTATTAACAAGCGAAACTTATGAAACAATATTACCTGTAAAAGGTAAAGCTAATGTTAAAAAAGGCGACTTTGTAAGATTAGATTCAATATTAGCTGACAGCGGCGAAAAATCAACTGTTTCAGGTATGGTAACAGCCGTTAATAAAGGCGAAATTACTATCAGAAACGGTCGTCCTTACTTAATCAGCCCGGGTACTATGTTACAGGTTGAAGCAGGAGCACTTGTTCTCCGTGGTGATAACATTGCAACACTGGTATTCGAAAGACAAAAAACAGGCGATATCGTTCAAGGTCTTCCGAGGGTTGAAGAACTTCTTGAAGGCCGCAAACCTAAAGATTGTGCAATCTTAGCAGAAGATAACGGTATTGCTGAAATTGAAACAGATGATGATTTGCCGAGATTATATCTTGTAACAGATAACGGCAGAACTGAAATCAAATACGCAATTGATGCTAACATCGTTGTCCAAAATAAACAGAAAATAACAAAAGGTCAGCCTTTAACAAGCGGTCCTTTAAACCCGCACGATGTAATCAGACTTTGCGGACCGGAAGCTGCACAGCAATACCTTGTAGACGAAGTACAACGTGTATACCGTTCACAAGGTGTAGAAATCGCCGATAAACACGTTGAAATCATCGTAAGACAAATGACTAAGAAAGTTAAAGTTGTTGATGCCGGTGATACAACATTGTTACCTGGTGAACTTGTTGAAATGCAGACATTCGAAAAAGAAAATCATGAAGTAGAAGAAAAAGGCGGTACACCAGCAACTTGTGAATACATGCTGTTAGGTATCACCAAAGCTTCATTGAACACAGAAAGCTTCATTTCAGCCGCTTCCTTCCAGGAAACAACAAGAATACTTACGGAAGCAGCTGTCGAAGGTAAAAAAGACCTGTTGAGAGGTTTAAAAGAAAACGTTATCATTGGTCGTTTAATACCTGCAGGTACAGGGTTCCATCACCTGTCAAACGCAAATGAAGAAAGAGAACGTGAAGAAAGAAAACGTGCAGTAGCACAAAGAAATCAGGCGAGAAAACCGTCTGCGATTTTAGAAGAAATCGAAGGAATGTTCGGTGCTCCTGATTTCCAACTTGGCGGAGAAGACGAAGAATAATTATTCGTTAATATATAAAAAAGAGCCTCATTAAGAGGCTCTTTTTTAATATGTCATTTCCCAGTTATCGTTTAATATTTTGCCAAAACAACCCCATCCAGAAACCGCAGTCTGACAATTATTAAAGGCTTCCTCACGTTCATCTTTATCTAGCGGGCCGTCAAAAGCATTGGCCTCATCAACCCTGCCATCCGGATATAAAGCCATATAAAAAATATCACGACCAACTATATTAGGTCCCTTAGCCCCGTTTATATCAACTAACACTGAAATATGTGAACTAAAATAGTCAAAACGAATTGCTGCTCCACTCGAAAGCACATATGAATTTTCTACTGCATGCCCATATTTTGCTTCAGTACCGTTCAGTGTACGAAATTCCTCAGGCTGAACAAAACATGGGGTTAAAGATGCTTCACATTTCTGAACTATTTTAAAATATGTTTCAATAAAATTATTTGCGGCATCCTGCGAATTTATTCCAGCCTCTGTAAGATTTATTGCGTTACGATCAGTAATACATTGCAAAGCCGCCTGCTGAAGTTCATTATAAACTTTATGCAGTTGAGTTACATACGTTTTACGTTGGTGATTTTGCATTAAAGACGGTACTGTCATTGCAGAAACTACGCCAATTATACCTAATGTTACTAAAACCTCTGCAAGGGTAAATGCAGGTTTAGGAGCTACAGAAGTGCCCCCCCCCCGAGTTCTGAATTAAAACTTTTATTCATATTCGCTCCTTTCTTTTTTCTTTAATAATTATAACAAATTTAAACTGCTTTTTCAACTTTATGTTCTTATTATGCAGAAAATATCTAAATAATTAAATGGATTTTTCAAAAGTTTCAGACATCAGCATCCGTAAAATAAATTGAAAGGAATTTATTTATGGCAAGAATTATTGAAGGAGAAAGACGGATTATAAAAATGTCGGTTGACGATGTATTAAACATAGTAAGAGAATATCAGACAATATGTCATAAATCCTGCTGTTATGAACATACAAGAGAGCTTTTATCAAAAGCAGACTTTTATGTTCCCGAAGATGTATAATACTTTGAAATTACCCGATTGAGGTTTTGAAAAAATCCTTTTTGGTTTATGTTAATATTAAACAGAAAGGAGTTTTTCCATGAGAAAAAACGTTATTATTATTTCATTAATTTTTGCTATTCCATTGATGGCGTACATGGCACTTACGGCTTCAAACTCTACAACCGCCCAGACAACGCAGGCAGGGAAACCCGAAGTAATAAAATTTACCTCAGCAATGTGCCTTGACTGCCAGACTATGAACAAAATTTTTAAAGAAATTTTCCCTAAATATGAAAATAAAATTGTTTTAACTGAAATTCAAGTACAGGATAAAAATTCTTTTAATGAAGAACAAATAAAAAAATATAATGTAACTCTCGTTCCGACAATAGTCCTTTTAAATTCAAAGGGACAACAGGTTAAACGAATTGAAGGTGCGGTTACAAAAGAACAAATGGACAGCTACTTACAGGGGCTTGAATAACAATGGAAAATTATATCAGCCTTTTCACACAAAACGGCAGTTTACCTTTACTATTTGCATTATCGTTCTTAGGCGGTTTGGTCGCATCCATCTCGCCATGTTCACTGGCAATGCTTCCGATTATAATCGGTTATATCGGCGGATATTCAGATGCTAAGCCTTTAAAAACGTTTATACAAATGCTGTTTTTCGTTTTCGGTACAGCAATTGTATTTTCTGTAATTGGGATAATCTGTGCGATTACAGGTAAAGTTTTTATATCGTTTGCAGGAGGATATTTCGGGATATTTCTTGCAGGCATTATTATGGTTATGGGCTTAAAACTTATTGGAGTGCTTGATTTTGAACTTCCTGTAATGATAAAGGAAATGCCTAAAAATGACGGAACAAATACATATCTTTATCCGATTATTTTGGGAGGAATATTTGCACTTGCAGGAACCCCGTGTTCTACTCCGATTTTGGCAGGGATTATGGCATTTGCTTCATTATCCGCAAGTATTACGCAGGCAATATTAATGTTGTTCCTGTTCTCACTCGGTCAGGGATTAATCCTTATTCTTGCAGGCTTTTTGACTTCTCACCTGAAAAACTGGAAGGGCTTTTATAAATTCTCTGATTGGCTCTTAAAAATAAGCGGCGGACTTTTGGTAATTGCCTCTATTTATATTTTCTATAAAATATTTTCACCTTTCTTTGTATAGAAGTCTTTGAATACTTCTGAAGCTTTAATAAAACTGTAATCTGCTGAGAAATTTGCATTATTCTTATCCTTATTAATGCTTTTTTTCAGCAGTTTATTAAGCATAAAAGGCAGCCCAAATCCCAGAGAAGCCGATATCAGAAGTAAGTTAAAAATATACAATGCCGTTCCGGCATTACGTGTTTTCTTTAACGTTTTATTATCAAGATTAGCCAGCCCGTCAAGTTTTTGTTTTAAATCAGATAGCCTGTAAGTTTTTCCGGTTTGCGGGTTTGTAAGCTTTGTGTTAAAAATTTTATCAGACAACTTTGACAAAGCTTTTTTCAGAAATAAATCTCCGCCCCAAAAAACAAGTCCTATGCTTGTTCCTCTTATAAGACAATCTCTATACTCATATTTATCCCTGCTGGCAAGCTGATACGGGAAATAATCACTTGTAATCCACATAGCAAGCCCTGTAAGACGGCTCATATATATTGCATCTTTGTAATCAAATTTGTCTGCATTTCTGTTAAACCACTTAAAAATTTTATTTTCCGAGTTGTTGAGCATTCCTTTTTTTACCAAAAACGGAAGTGTTACTGCAGGTAGTACAGCAAGAGAAAATGTTGCGATTTGACGGAGCTTTTTGGATTTATCATGCTTTTTAGCAGCTTTTTGAGTGAACTCTTCATCTGCAAGTTTATATGTACCAGAATATCCCGAACGATTTGTTCTGTATTTTGTAAATGCATTTCCAAGCCAGGGAATAGCAGCGACCATTAGATTTGTTGTCAAAAAATCAACTGCATGAATTTTTGTATGCACATTAATCAAATCTTTTCTGAGTTCTTCCAAATCAGAATAACCATTCATTATCCCGTCAAATTTATTCTTGTCATGAAAAAGTTTCTCCGCGGTATTTCTAATCCCTTCTTTCAAATACTCTCCGTCTTTTGTTAAATATTTTTTAGAAACCTCTAAAATTCTCTTTTGTTCATTGTCAAATTTTTCTGCTATTTTATACGAGCTTAAAAAATGCTTATTTATTAAAGGTAAAAGTAAAAAAGGCGAAACAAACGTAAAAATAAAATAAAGCATTGATTTAAATACCCGTTCAGCCGCTTCATCTTTATTATTTGACATTATTGCCTGCGGAACTACAAAACCGCCTATATCCGTAATTCCTTTATTTAATAAAATATTAGATTCAATTGCCGCACAAACATTTAAGGCGGTTCCATTAAATCCTGTTTTTTCAGTTTTACTTCTTAATACACTCTGTACTAACATTTTAATCCTAAAATTTAAAGGTGTGAAAATATTTTTTTTGTTATTATAGTAAAATAATCGTTACGTACAGTTGTAAAAAAGCCCTGTGTATCGTATAATAGGCTCAAAGGAGTATAAAAATGAAAACATTTGAAGGGCAATTAGTAGCAGGTAATGAAAAATTTTGCATAATTATATCAAGGTTTAACGATTTTATCGGTTCAAAGCTTCTTTCAGGAGCTATAGATGAACTTAAACGCCACGGAGTTGCAGAAGAAAATATTGATGTGGTTAAAGTTCCGGGTGCATTTGAAATTCCTCTTGCTGCAATGAAATTTGCAAAAACTCAAAAATATAACGCAATTATTACTTTAGGTGCAATAATCCGCGGTGCAACAGCTCACTTTGACTATGTTAGTGCAGAACTTTCAAAAGGCATTGCACAGGTAAGTCTTCAAACGGAAGTTCCTGTTATCTTTGGAGTTCTGACAACCGAAAATATAGAACAGGCAATTGAAAGAGCCGGAACAAAAGCAGGTAATAAAGGCTCAGATGCAGCTAAAGCAGCAATTGAAATGGCTAATTTATTGAAATTGGTTTAGTGTTTATTATATAAGGGGAAAAAAATGAGTGAAGTAATTACCGAGTACAGAAATGAGAATACAAAAAATATTGATATTCTCCCTACTATTGAAATAGTCAGGAAAATGAATGAAGAAGACAAACTTGTTGCTCTTGCCGTTGAAGAAGAAACAGAAAATATTGCAGCCGCTGTTGATTTAATAGCAAAACAATTTTTGAAAGGCGGCAGATTATTTTACTTCGGAGCAGGAACATCAGGCAGACTTGGTATTTTAGATGCTTCCGAATGCCCGCCGACTTTCAGCGTAGCCCCCGATATGGTTCACGGTATTATTGCAGGCGGCGACAAAGCCTTCAGAACTGCTGTTGAAGGTGCTGAAGATAACTTTGATTTAGGATACGAAGATGCAAAAGTTTTAAAAGAAAACGATGTTGCAGTTGTAATCTCTGCAAGCGGAAACCCTAAATATCTTCTCGGGGTTTTAAAAAGGGCGGAAGACGTAAACTGTAAAACAATAGGGATAACCTGCAATTCAAAAGGCAGAATTGCGGAAGAAGCAGGTCTTGTAATTTGTGCAGAGGTCGGCCCCGAAGTTATTGCCGGATCTTCAAGATTAAAAGCCGGAACTGCTCAAAAAATGATTTTGAATATGCTTACAACAGGTGCAATGATTAAAATAGGAAAAACTTACGAGAATTTTATGATTGACCTGAAAGCAACAAATGAAAAACTTAAAGACAGAGCAATAAGAATTGTGGCACAAATTGCTGATGTTCCGCACAGCGAAGCACTTGCAACACTTCTGAAATGCGATTGGGAAATAAAAACAGCAATTACATCAATAATGATGAAACTTGATATCGAACAATCAAGATTAGAATTAAAAAAACACGGCGGTGTACTCAGAAAACTTTTACACGCCGGTCAGGCAGTATAAAGGAGAGCTTGAAAAATGAAATTAACAGTACTTGGTGCAGGATGTTGGGGCTTAACATTAGCGTGGCTTTTAACTAATAATTTTGAGAATATAACAGTTTGGGGCAGAGAACAGGACTTATCGGAAGATTTAAAAACTAATAAGCATTGTTCAAAACCTCTTGAAGTTCAACTCGATAAAAAAGTTGAAATTACATCTGATTTAAAAGCGGCAATTTCTGATGCCGATATAATACTTTCGGTTGTAGCAACATCTGGAACACGCGATGTTTGTGAAAAATTAAAAGAAGCAGGCATCAAATCCGAACAAATTTTGGTTAATGCTTCCAAAGGAATTGAGCTGCCTTCACTTATGAGAATGTCACAGGTAATTAAAGATGTACTGCCCGAACAAAAACTTGCTATACTTTCAGGTCCAACACTTGCAAAAGAAGTTCTTGCAGGACTTCCGACCGCAGCATCGGTTGCATGCGAAGATATTAAAACAGCAGAATTTGTTCAAAAAGCACTTAATGTTCCGTCAAAATTCAGATTATATACAAATACAGATGTTATCGGAGTTGAGCTTGGCGGGTCATTAAAAAACGTAATAGCAATAGCTTCGGGATTTGCTCATACAATGGGGCTTGGTGACAATTGTGCCGGAACACTTTTAACACGCGGGATGGCGGAAATTGTCAGGGTTAGCATTACTCTCGGTGCAAATCCGTCAACTTTATACGGTCTTTCGGGAATGGGCGACTTAATTGCAACCTGTTCAAGCCCGATGTCAAGAAATTATACAGTAGGTTCTATGCTTGCAAAAGGTAAAAAAATAGATGATATTTTAAATGAACTCGGTTCTGTTGCAGAAGGTGTTAAAACCTCAAAAGCAATATGCGAACTTGCTAAAAAGTTAAATATTGAAGTTCCGGTATCAAATGCTATTTATGAAGCTGTTTACACCGATATAACTCCTCAGGCGCTTTTGGAAAAATTAATGAACAGAAAACTGAAAGAAGAAGAAAGATACTTATAATGAAATATGCCGTTAAATATTTAAAAAACACATTTTACCCTCTTGAAGTTCCCGAAACAATTCATATTGAAGACGGACAAATGGTTCTTGTAAGAACAGAAAAGGGAGAGGAAGCTTTAAAAGCATTTATCGTAAATTCGCAAATTGCCGAATTATGGGATAAAAGCAGTGATAAGCCCCAGCCTTTTCATGTAATAAGGACTTTATCGCAAAGAGATCTTCAAACGCTTGAAGAAATAAAACAAGAAGAAGTTCAATCGTTTTTTAAATGCCAGGCGTTGGTTCAACAGCACAAATTAAATATGAACCTTGTACAATGCAGAATAACTTTTGACAGAAGAAAAATAACATTCTATTATACTGCACCTGAAAGAGTTGATTTCAGAGCACTATTAAAAGATTTAACACAAGTGTTTACACGCGTCAGAATTGACCTTCGTCATATAGGTGTAAGAGACGAAACCTCAATCCTTGAAGGAACCGGAGTGTGCGGCAGACCATTCTGTTGTTCAAGTTTTTTAAGAAAATTTGCAACAATCAACGTAAAACTTGCAAAAGATCAGGGAATGCCTATTGCCCCCGGAAAAATCTCAGGAACCTGCGGCAGACTTTTGTGTTGTTTAACTTATGAATATTCAAATTACATTGACGCTGCAAAAGGGATGCCGCCTGTAGGCTCTTCAGTAATGACCCCTGACGGTCTGGGCAAAGTTTGTTATCTTCAATTCTTAAGCGGTAAAGTTGCCGTAAAAATGGAAGACGGAAAAACAAAAGAATTTCCAAAAAATGATATTGAAATGGTCGATGCTGATGTCAATGTTGAAATTGATGTCCCGGTATTGAACACCTATACTGATGACAATGATAACATTGACATCAGGCAGTTAGAAGATGACAGAAACAGTTCGACGGGTAACGTCTAGAGCGGCTAATTCGCCCCCCCCCCGAAGATACGGGACATAAAAGATATTTTGACATAAACAAAGTAAATTTCACCGTTAGTTAATCTTACGTCATACTTTGGCATACCTTTATGCTTATCGTCCTGAGCAGCCTCGCGGACTTCCGCAACAAGTTCATCATTCGTAATCTGGTGTAATTCTTTTACACTGATTACTTCTTTGTCAACAATTTTCATTAATTTATCATAATCGCTCATACAACTATTATACCAAATATTGCTAGTTATTTCAATAGTATATAAATAAAATACATCAAACAGATTATAGCAGTAATATTACAATAATAAAATGGCATATGGATCAGAAATTATTGTATTATAATTACATATATGAAAATAATAAATATAAATAAAAACAGAAGAACAGGGGAATTAATTGAACTATTGCTCGATGTATGGGAAAGTTCAGTAAGAGCAACGCACTTATTTTTATCAGAAAATGAAATAGAAAACATTAAGCAATATGTTCCGCAAGCATTAAAAGAAGTTACTTATTTAATAATTGTAGTAAATGAGGCTAACAACCCGATCGCATTTATGGGCATTGAAAACAACAAACTTGAAATGCTGTTTGTAAGTGCCGATGAAAGAGGGAAAGGGATTGGGACACAGCTAATCCAATATGGAATAAAAAAATATTCAGTAAATGAATTGACTGTTAATGAACAAAATCCAAATGCCAAAAGATTTTATAAACACAATGGTTTTGAGGTCTATAAAAGAACAGAAACAGATGAACAAGGAAATCCCTATCCATTATTATATATGAAATTCCGGTAAAAGAACTGCTGTATCCCAAACTGTGTGAATACAAAACAGACATAATTATTAAAGATAAAAAAATGTCGAAGAAGGGACTCGAACCCTCAAGGCGTTAACCACACGAACCTGAATCGTGCGCGTCTACCAATTCCGCCACTTCGACATTTCAATTTTATATTAAACTTTCACTGTACATGATGTATCAACTGTGGCGGATGCGCTTTCACGCCCTCTCAAAAAATGATTATCAATCATTTTTTTCGGCAGAGTGCCACTTCGACATTTCTAAATTTATTCAATTTTCACATGATTTTGTGCAATGTACTATTTTATTTTCCTAAAAAATTCATCAGAAATCAACTGTGAATATTTATTTTTTTCATTTGCTGAAATTAAAAGCCTCGCTTCGCCGTCTTTTGTTTCTGCAACGGAGATTATACCGCCGATATCACCTATAGGAAGTTTCTTTATTCTGGCTTCAAATTTCACATACGGAACTTCTTTTCCGTATGAATTCATCGTTCCATGCTTTGTAACTTTTAAGTCTTCAACAGATACAGCCTGATATTTAATTTTACTTACAGCTTTATAGAGTTTTTCTTCCACATTATCTGATTTTATATCTTCCGCAGTAAGAATATCTTTATCCCCCGAATCAACAACAAACATTTTTTGTCCGGAAGCTTTATGTTCCGCAACAACAGCATTATAGCCCATTATACCGGCTGCTTTTTCTATTTCAAATTCATCATTTATTTTAGAAAAATCTCCGACTTTCTGTGCACGTTCGAGCATGGTTTCTTTAGACGGATTAAAATAATTACCTATAAGACCGCTTACAAACTCTTTACCGCCAAGCGCCATGAAGCCCACAACGGCTAGTGTAAGGATTATTGCTCTTAAAATATTTTTTAAACATCCCATGTTGAAATCCTTATCATGTTATACTATTATTATAACTATGAAAAAGGCAGAAATCAATCATATCAATACAGCTGACATTAAGGTGGAAGATTTGACACCGGCAATGCAGGAATATTTAAAAATCAAACATCAAAATCCTGACAAGATTTTGTTATACAGGTTAGGCGACTTTTACGAAACATTTTTCGAAGATGCTGTAATCATGTCTAAAGAGCTTGAATTAACCTTAACAGGCAGAGAACAGGGTAAATTCGGAAGAATTCCTCTGGCAGGAATTCCTGCAAAGGCTGTTAATAACTATATAGAAAAGCTTGTCCAAAAAAATTACAAAGTTATAATCTGCGACCAGCTTGAAGACCCGAAATTTGCCAAAGGGCTTGTGAAAAGAGGCGTTACACGTATAGTTACGTCCGGTACGCTTACAGAAAGCGACTTTTTGCAGCAAAATTCAAATAATTATATTTGTGCTCTTTTTAAGGATGATAAAAAAGATATATGGGGATTTTCTTACGCAGATATATCAACAGGAGAATTTAAAGTTACACAGGCTCCTTATGAGCTTATTCTTGCAGAACTCACAAGGATAGCTCCGGCAGAAGTCGTCGGACCTTCTATAAAACAGAAAATTATGCCGTTTCAGATTGTTCCTGACGAAAAAATTGATTTGCCCGAAGATATTACTAAAATTTATAACTGTTCAAAAGTCCCGTCATCAGTATTTGATGCCAATTTTGCCGAAAACAATCTTAAAGCGGTATTTCAGGCAAGCAGCCTTGAAGCTTTCGGGTACGACAGATATAAAACCGGTTTCAGAGCTGCAGGCGCATTGCTTGCTTATGTTTGGGAAACTCTTAAAGATAACGTCCCCAAATTTGAAAGAATTGAACCGTATGAACTTTCGGAATATATGATTTTGGACGGAAGTACCAGAAAAAATCTTGAACTTACAGAAACTCTGCGCGATAAAAATAAATTCGGCTCACTTTTATGGTCAATTGATAAAACTAAAACCAATATGGGGGCAAGACTTCTTAAAAACTGGGTCTGTCAGCCTCTAAAAAGAGTTGAAGAAATTAACAATCGCCAGAACTGTATTACGGAGCTTGTCGAAAAAACTGATGACAGAATAAATATCTCTAACCTGCTTGAAAAAATTTATGATATTCAAAGACTTGCAACAAGAATGTCTAACAGCTCGGCAAACCCTAAAGATTTTTTGAGCTTAAAAGCATCGTTAATGATACTTCCTGACTTGCTTGATGCAACAGAACATCTTAGCTTTAACCCGTTAGCACACGTTGCGCAATACAGGGATGAAATATCCGAATATACTTCATTAATCGATAGAACTATTGCCGAAAATGCTCCTGTTTTAATTAAAGAAGGCGGCATTTTAAAAGAAGGCGTGTCGGGTGAACTTGATTATTTCAGAGAACTTTTAACCGGCGGTGAAAACTGGTTAAAAGAATTTGAGGAAAGGGAAAAAGAAAGAACAGGTATTAAATCCTTAAAAATAGGATTTAACAAAGTTTTCGGCTACTTTATAGAAATTTCGAATTCATATTTAAATCAAATTCCGGAAGGTTATGTAAGAAAACAAACGCTTACCAACGGAGAAAGATTTATTACTGAAGAATTGAAAAAACATGAAGATGATGTTCTTTCAGCAAAGTTCAAATCTACGGAACTGGAATATAAATTGTTCTGTGACTTCAGAGAATACTCTAAAGAGTTCGTGTCTAAAATCAGAGAAATTGCAGACTGTATTGCTCAATGCGACGTGTATACAGGACTTGCGCAGGCAGCTGCCGAAAACAATTTCTGTAAACCGATAATTGATAATTCTGATGACTTTATAGTTAAGAACGGCCGCCATCCTGTTTTAGAAAAGATACTTCCGCTTGGAGAGTATGTTGCAAATGATTTGGAACTGAAATGCAATTCATCAGATGCAACACAATTTATGATTTTAACAGGACCCAACATGGCAGGTAAGTCTACTTATATGCGCCAAAACGCATTAATTGCAATTCTAGCGCAAATAGGTTCATGGGTTCCGGCTGATTACGCAAAAATCGGAATAATAGACAAGATATTCACACGTGTAGGAGCCTCAGATGATTTGACACTCGGACAGTCAACATTTATGGTTGAAATGATTGAAACTGCCTGCATTTTAAACTCTGCTACAGACAGAAGTTTTATCTTGCTGGATGAAATAGGGCGAGGAACAAGTACTTATGACGGAGTTGCAATTGCCTGGTCAGTTGCCGAATACATTGCTACAAAAATTAAAGCAAGATGTATTTTTGCAACACACTATCATGAATTAAACGTAATGACCAAAACTTATCCGCAAATCAAAAATTACAGAATTACAATAAGCGAAGAAAACGGAGAAATCGAATTCCTTCGTAAAATTGTCCAGGGCGGAGCAAGCAAAAGTTACGGTATTCAGGTAGCAAAAATGGCAGGGCTTCCCAATGCTGTCATTAAGCGTTCACAGGATCTTATGACAAGAATGCAAAAGGATTACTCAAATAATCTTGCAACACGTAAAAAGAATGTTGACGTACCTGCTGTTGATGT
>FR900479.1:39653-57311 GCA_000438175.1 Fusobacterium sp. CAG:439
AAGCTGCCCCCCCCCCGACAAGCATAGCTGCTTGACCTGCTACAATAGGGGCTTTTGGGAGTTTTGCAAGTATTTTCGTGGCTTCACTCTGGCAGAAGTGTTGCTTACTTTAGGAATTATAGGGGTTGTAGCCGCATTGACTTTGCCTAATATGATTGCAGGTTACAAAAAACAAGAAACCGGTGCCAGATTAAAAAAATTCAATTCAATGATGGCTCAGGCATTGATTTTATCTGTTGATGAAAATGGAGATGTAAATGAATGGGATATGTCTTTGTCTCCTGAAATATTTGCTCAAAAATATTTCGGACCGTATTTAAAAACATTATCTGTTGAAAAAAACGGAAGTAAAGCAATTATATATTTTCCTGACGGAACCACAGTGTCTATGGTAAAAGGCAGATGTATGGATTGTACATTTGATACAAATGGGACTAAAAAACCAAACCAAGTTGGACGTGACCAATTCGTTTTCTTAGCTTGTGACAGAACAATAACAGAATGGTGCTCAAATAAAGGCTGGTGTACATACAGAGGCAACAACCAACCAACGAGAGATAAAGCACTTGAAGCTTGTAAAAAAACTCCACATTATTGCTCATCATTGTTAGAAATTGATAACTGGGAATTTAAAAAAGACTATCCATACAGACTTTAATAAATATTTGTAAAAATTTTACAGATAAATAGCAAAATTTCTCTTGTTTAATCTTAAAATACAAACAGGAGAAATTTTTATGTCAGGTGTTGAATTAGAATTAAATAAAGTTACGGTACCCGCTCAGCTTAAACAAACGGAAGAAATAAAAAAAGAGGAACAACAAAAGGCTTGTGAAGCTGCTGAAATTAAACTTGAACAACAGCCTGATAAATTTGAAAAATCCGCTGATGATAAATTTGTTGAGAAAAAGCCTAAATCATTAAGAGAAAAACTTGCAAATATTTGTAAAACATTTGTAAAAACAGGAGATTATCTGAAAGCAACAGGGGCAACAGTAATTTACGGCGGATTGACTGCCGGAGCTGTTATGTTTTCAAATTGGCTTGTAAAAGGGTGGCCTAAAGTTTTCAAAAAACAAATACCTCTAAAAGATATGTTTAACAAACCCATAAAATGTGTAAGTAAATCATCAAAAGTTTGGGCAGGTATAGCATTTGCGGCAACAGGCGGATATCAATTTGCAAAAGCTTATCTTAAAGCAAATCAGCACGCTGCACATGTAGACCAGAAACTTAATAATCGTTAGACAAGTTTTGCATAATTTTCATTATAAAAATCGCCAAAACTATCGTTTAAAATCGCTTCACGACATTTTTGAGAGAATTCGACAAGATATTTTATATTGTGAATTGATAAAAGTGTAGCGGCAGTACTTTCACCGCATCTCCACAAATGTCTTATATATGCTCTTGAATGGTTTTTACATGCATAACAGTTACAACCTTCAACAAGAGGTCCCGGATCTTCATGAAATTCTTTATTTTTAATATTCTTTTTACCATTCGGCGTAAAGAATGAACCGTGTCTTGCATTACGTGTAGGCAAAACACAATCGAACATATCTATACCGCGTTTAATTCCGTCGAGTAAATCCTCAGGAGTTCCGACCCCCATTAAATAACGGGGTTTATACTTAGGAAGCAGCGGAGCAGTAAATTCAACAAAATGATTCATAATATCTTTTGTTTCCCCGACACTTAAACCGCCGATTGCATATCCGACAGCATCATAAGATGAGATAACAGAAGCACTTTCACGTCTTAAATCATCAAAAAATGCCCCTTGAACAATAGGAAACAAAGCCTGACGGGGATTTGTCTTAGCCTTAAAACATCTTTCAAGCCAGCGGTGAGTTCTTTCCATAGCCTTTTTGGCTGTATCGTAATCACAAGGAAACGGTGCACACTGATCAAATGCCATAATTATATCGGCACCTATATCCTGTTGAATTTCCATTGAAACCTCGGGATTTATAAAATGTTTTTTACCGTCTTTCGGGTCACGGAATTCAACACCGTCTTCGGTAATTTTATTGAGATGACTTAATGAAAATACCTGGAAGCCGCCTGAATCCGTTAAAACAGGTTTATGCCAGTTCATCCATTCATGAATTCCACCGAATTGTTTGATAAGCTTAGTTCCTGCTCTCAAATATAAATGATATGAATTAGAAAGCATAATTTGAGCACCCGTATCCATAATTTGATCAGCCGTTAAAGTTTTAACGGCTGAATTTGTACCTACAGGCATAAAAATCGGAGTTTTAATCATTCCATGCGGTGTAGTTAAAACACCTGCTCTTGCTCCGGTTTGTTTACATTCATGAATTAATTCATATTTAAAATTTTCGTGAGCATTGTCGCGCATTACTCATCAATACCTTCCGTAACCAATTCCATCATATTTTTATAATCAGGACAAAGTTCCTCAGGCTTAAAGTATATATTAATTTCTCTTTCAGCACTTTCCAAACTATCAGAACCATGTACTGTATTATATTCTTTTAATTGAGCAAAATCAGCTCTGATAGAACCTACATCAGCTTCGCAAGGATCAGTTACACCTAAAAGATGACGTGCACCCTGCACTGCTTTATACCCTTGAAATACCATTGCAACAATAGGACCGCTTGTAATATATTTTACAAGGTTAGGATAAAACGGTTTATCAATATGTTCTGCATAATGTTTTGCTGCGATTTCTTCTGTCACTTGAAGCATTTTCATACCGATAATTTTATAGCCCTTTTTTTCAAAACGGCTGATAATTTCACCGATAAAACCTCTTTTTACTCCATCCGGCTTAATTGCCACAAATGTTCTTTCTTCTGTATGCATAATTCCTCCATTCAAAATTATTTTACCATAAACATAAGCTAATTAATACTTTCCAATTTTTTAATGCTCTTTAAAAGCATGATTACCATCATTACACAGAGCAGAACAGCGGCAGCCGCCAACCCGTACCAAAAACCGCGCAAATTTAAGTTAAAACGAAAAGCAAGTGTATATCCTAAAGGAATTGAAAGCAGCCAGTAAGCAATAAAGTTTGAAATCAAAACAATACCTGTTCTTTTCATACCTTTAAAAATTCCGGCAAGCGCAATCTGTAGTCCGTCAAATATCTGAAACACAGATAAAATATATAAAACAGGTACGGATATTTTAACAAGGTTACTATCCTGAGTAAACAAGCCGACAAGAAAGTTCGGGAATGAAGAAAATATTAACGCACTAAGCATCATAAATCCCACAGACATTACAATTCCGACAAACGAATAACGTTTTAAATCATTTATATTTTTAGAACCGTTTGCAAAACCGACCTTAACAGCAATAGCATTTGAAATAGCAAGCGGAACCATAAACGAAACCGTTGTTAAAGTACAAATCAAGTTTTGTGCCGCCGCATAAACTCCCGATACTCTGCCCATAATTATGGCAATACTGTTAAATGCGATAAATTCAACCATAATTGCACAGGAAATCGGGATACCTATTTTTATAAGACTTTTATAATACTCAAAATCTTTGTAATCATTAAAATTCATTACTCTGAAACAATAGATTAAAAGCGCAAAGCCCATAAAATATCTGACTATAAAACTTGCAACAGCGAGTCCTAAAACTCCAAGAGAAGGGAAAGGCCCCAGCCCGAATACAAGAGTTACGTTTAATGCAATATTTAAAAATACTGAAAATACTGTTACCAAATTCGGGAATAAAACAATTTCAAATGCCTGCAAAAACTCTTTTAAGGCAGCATGCAAATACCCGCCGAAAGTGGCAAAAGCAGTAACAAACATATATTCCTTAATCATAGGAACGAGTTTAGCTTCAAAATGCAGATAATCGATTAAAGGAATAGATGCAAGAACCGCAAACATTACAATTACACCGAGCACCATTGAAAATCTGATTGTCGGAAAAAAGTATTTTTTAGCACTTTTTTTCTCACCTCTATAGTTTGACAATAAAGGAGAAACACTGGCTATCAAACCGATGCCGAAAGTTTGTATACAATTGGTAATTGCAGTTGCAATGCTTATTGCAGCAAGAGTATCGGTAGAATGATGCCCGGCAACAAGCACATCTCCCGCACCAATCAGAATAAACCCGAGGTTTCCCATAATAATCGGCAGGGCAATCTTTAAAAGTTCTTTAGCGTAATACTTAAATTGGGTACTCATACGAACATGATTATAACACAAATATTTTTGGGTAACCTTACAAATTAATTTTCAAGCATTATTTGGTTCCAAGGATAATCATCTTTTATTTCCCAGCCGTCAATCTGAATTAGTCTGGCACAAGCATGACGTCTACCGGAAGAACTCACATCTGAATTATCCGAATTTCCGTATTTGCACTCATCCAAAAGTTCTTTTCTTGTCAAATTTTGATGGCTAGAATTTGAAGCAATAAATTTACCTTTATATATTCCAAAAAGGAATCCTCTCTTTCCGTCAAAGTTACCTTCTGCACTCTGTCCCTGCTTACAAAACTTATATTCAGTACAAAAAAATATATGTAAAAGATTAGTGCCTGAAACATAAGCATCAAACCCTGAGCCGTCATTAAAAGCGACAGAAAAGCCGCTACTTGTACTTTTTTTAGAAACAGTTAGGATATATTTTCCTATCGAGTTGTCATACCATTTTTCAAGTTCTTTACCGTTTTTTATTGCTTCAGCGGGAAATATTACATCTTCAGGCATTACACCTTCATCTTGCTGCCATCGAAGAACAGCCTGACTCATTATTGAATAAAATCGTGCAAGTTTAACTGCAACAGCTTTTTTTTGATGATTTGCAATTAAAGCAGGCATTGTCATTGCAACAACCACACCGATTATTCCTAAAGTTACAAGAATTTCAGCCAGAGTAAAGGCACGAAAGCTAAGTTTATCAGAAATATCCGCAGTTGTATTAGTTTCGGCTGTAGTAACCGTATTACAGGAGCTTAAAGCTGCCCCCCCCCCGACATTAGAAAGTTTTTAAATAATTTTTTCATTTTCTGCTCCTTTATTTATTATTACAGTTATAATTATAACAAAACATTGAAAGACTTTCAAGATGAAAAAAGTATTAAGCATTATAATCAAGTTTGTTTCCGACATTTTTATCTTTTACAGCTTGAGCCTGCATTTTTATACTTTGCGCCTGAGCAGCAACTCTATAATCCTGATCTGACGGATCAGAAGGTGCCATTGCAGAACGAATTACTGTATTTGCATCATTAATAGTTTTATCAGGGTTATTAGGGTTAAGTGAAGGCATTTTTATATCAACATGTCCTGCAAAAGGTATCCCGTCTGCATTTCGTTCTATAACAATAGAACCTGCAAGAGAACCTCCAGCGGACTTGTGTGCAAGTTCATGTGCATAAATCTCATCATAATTCTTTTTGATTAAAGCATTTTTTTGCTGTTCTTTCTGCTTTTCAATAGGATTTGTAAAATTATAGAATAAATTAATTCCTGCCATACACAAAACCTCTCACACATATTACCTGCTATAATTGTAGCATATATTTTAGAAACTTTCAATCTATTGTAAAATTTTATTTCCATGGATAATCCTTATTCATCTCCCAGCCATCCATCAAAATCTTTTCACCGCACATTAAGCCTGCACTATTTTTCGAACAGCCTAATGAATGTGACTTGATTGCTTCTGCCGTCAGTCCATGACCATACATATATAAACCCGGGGCAGATATATTATGATAAGCATCTTTAACTGCCTGAGAGGTCATGGTCATTACAAAAATATCTTTTCCATATGTATTGGGAGCCTTTTCACCGTTTACGTCAACAGTAATATGAACATGCGTATTATCCTGTTTTTGTAATGCTATAAAAGTTCCGTCAGAAAGTAAAATTTTATACCAATAACTTTTTAAAGGATTGTCGTCATATACACCGCCTTTCAACATATATCCGCCTCTGGTATTCCAACAACCTGATTTATTTCCGCAATTTTGAACAATCTGAAAATTAGAGCCCAAATATTTCATAAAAAACTCATAAGAACCTAAACTCCAATTCCAATCCGCAATATCACCGTTTTCAAGTTTAGAAAATTCTATAGATTGTAAAAGTAAAGAATAAACTTTTTTCAGTTGAGATACGGCTGCTTTTTTCTTGTAATTACCTACTAGCACAGGCATTGTCATAGATGCAACTACTCCAATAATACCTAAAGTTATTAAAACTTCTGCAAGAGTAAAACCTCTTTTCATAATACCCTCCTTTTGTTCTCTTTAAGACTACATACAATTAATATAATACTATATAAAATACTTTTGTGAACAATAAGACTACAAAAATTTTACAATTAGGAAGAAATATATTTAAATTCCGCAAAGAAAAAGGGCTTTCACAAAACCAGCTTGCAGAAAAGCTGGATATATCGAGGGAGCATCTGGCTAAAATTGAAACAGCAAAAAGATGTGTGAGTTTAGGACTTTTAATAGATATAGCAGAGAAACTTGATATTCCTGTAAAAGATTTTTTTGATTTCTAATAAATAGACCGAAGATATAATCTTCGGTCTATTTAAATTATTTTTTGTCTTTCCCTGTTCGTTTATAGAAGTCTTCTATAAATCCGGTATTAAAGTTCCCGCTCATAAATACAGGGTCTTCAATAATTGATTGGTGGAACGGAATTGTAGTTTCAACGCCGGTAATAACATATTCTTTTAAAGCTCTGTACATTCTGCGTCTTGCTTCATTTCGTGTTCTTCCCCAGCAAATCAATTTTCCAATCATAGAATCGTAATATGGCGGGATTGAGTAATCTTGATAAGCGTGAGAATCCACTCTTACACCAAAACCGCCAGGAGTTACATATCCTGTAATAGTTCCCGGGTTTGGCATAAAATCTTTCTCTGGATTTTCGGCATTAATACGGCACTCAATTGCATGACCTCTCAACACAATGTCGTCTTGCGTAAAATCAAGTTTTTCACCTGCAGCAACCATAATCTGTTCTCTAACAAGATCAACATTAGAAATCATTTCAGTTACACAGTGTTCAACCTGTATTCTTGTATTCATTTCCATAAAGTACCATTTTCCGTCATGATCCAACAGAAATTCACAGGTTCCCGCGCTTTCGTAATTAATAGCTTTAGCAGCCCTCACAGCTGCCGCACCCATTTCTTTACGAGTAGCTTCGTCAATTGCAGGCGAAGGTGCTTCTTCAAGAAGTTTTTGATGACGTCTTTGAATAGAACAATCTCTTTCACCGAGGTGAACTACGTTGCCGTATTGGTCTGCAAGAATTTGTACTTCAATATGACGCGGATTTTCTAAGAATTTTTCAGCGTAAACATCAGGATTACCGAAGAAATTTTGCGCTTCCGACTGACAAAGATTCATGTTTGTTTCAACATCTTCGTCGCATCTGCAAATTCTCATACCTTTGCCGCCGCCGCCTGCGGTTGCTTTCAAGATAATGGGATATCCTGCTTTATGTGCAAATTCCTTAACTTCTTCAGGAGTTTTTAATATACCTGTTCCGGGAGTTACGGGAACGTTATTTTCAATCATAGTTTTGCGGGCAGTAGCTTTATCACCCATTTTTCTCATAGCTTCTGCTGTAGGTCCGATAAACTTTATACCGTGTTTTGCACAAATTTCGGCAAAATCCGCTCTTTCAGACATAAACCCATACCCCGGATGAATAGCGTCAGCACCCGACACAATAGCCGCCGAGATTATAGCCGGTATACTCAAGTAACTTTTAGCACTTTGAGCAGGTCCGATACAATAAGCTTCTGTTGCCAATCTTACATGAAGAGAATTTGCATCAGCCTGAGAGTAAATTGCAACTGTCGGAATACCGATTTCTCTACAAGCTCTTATAATTCTTACCGCAATTTCCCCGCGGTTTGCGATTAATACTTTTCTAAACATTTTTTCTTATCCCTATAAAACAGTAAAAAGTGAATTTAATTAATTCACTTTTTACTACTCACTATTCTTTATTCAATATACATTAAAACTTGACCGAACTCAACAGGCTGCCCGTCTTGTACACAAATTTCAACGATTTTACCTGAGAATTCAGCTTCAATTTCATTCATAAGTTTCATAGCTTCAACTATGCAAACAACGTCACCTTCTTTAACGGTTTGCCCGACTTTAACAAACGGATCTGCATCAGGTGACGGAGCTGAATAGAAAGTTCCGACCATAGGAGAAGTTAAAGGTTTACCTTTTTTAACTTCTTTTTGTTCTGCAGGAGCAGAAACAGGAGCTGTCTGAGGCTGCTGCGCAGCAGTTGCCTGAACTACGGGAGCAGCGGCAATGCCCGTAACTTCTTTTCTCAAAGTAATAGCCTGTTCGCCGTCTTCAAGAGAAATCTCAGTTAAGGAATTGTCAGCCAAAACTTTTGCTAATTTTTCAACATATTCTATATCAAATTTCATTATTCTGCCTTTCTCAAATATCATTCAGAGTTAAGCTCTGTCTAAATATTCATTTGTTCTTGTATCAACTCTGATTTTATCACCGTTTGAAATAAAGAACGGAACGTTAACAACAGCACCTGTTTCAAGAGTTGCAGGTTTTGTACCGCCTTGTGCAGTATTACCCTTTTCAGAAGGAGGAGTATCGGTTACTTCCAAAATAACGTGAGCAGGGAGGTCAACACCGATAATTCTTGAATCATGCATTAACACCTGAACAATCATATTTTCTTTAAGGTATTTAATGCCGTCGCCGATTTGTTCTTCGGTTAATTGAAGCTGTTCATAGCTTTCGTTATCCATCATAACATACTCTTTGCCTTCTTTATATAAATATTGCATTTCGCGTCTGTCAAGCATAGCTTTTGCAACTTTTTCACCGGCTCTGAAAGTTTTTTCAACAACCTGCCCTGTTTCAACGTTTTTAAGTTTAGATCTTACAAAAGCAGCACCTTTACCGGGTTTCACGTGCAAAAATTCAACAACAGACCATAAGCCGTTGTCTAGTTGAAGCGTTAAGCCGGTTTTCAAATCGTTTACTGAAATCATATTTTTCCCCTTTTTAATAATAATATAGTCTTTTAGTTAATCCGATAATAGCATAAACATACTAAACTTCAAATAATTGTTACAAAATAACGAAAAATTAGTAACAAAATAACAAAAAATAAAATATTGCGTTATTATAATTACATAATAAAAAAGGAGTGTAAATATGAGAATATCAGCAATTGACAGATGCTGCCCGAAACCGCAGTTTACATCACAGAAAAACGGTTACGAAAATCCGATTAACAGGGGTACGGAAAAAGGTCTTGCAATTTGGGGTTCAATAGGCGGAAGCGCAATTGTCGGTGCAACAGCCGCGGGCATTGGAAGCTGCTTTATCAAATCGGGAGCTAAAAGCAGAGGCTTAAAACTGGGCGGAATAGGTGCGGCAGCAGGTTTGTTAACACTGGCATTAACTTTACCGGCAAAAATTTACGATACAAATGTAAGAGCTTTCACACGTGAAAAAGAAATGGATGTTTTCAGCCGCGACAGAGAATTAAAATCAAACATTATGGAAGAAGTTGATAAAGAAGTTAAGGATGAAGATGTTTCTTTAGACCAGAAAATCAGTCATTATACTTCTGTTCAAATGGCAAATAACGGAAACGGAATGCTTATCAAAGGAGCATAAATGAGAATAAGCGCAATTAATAACAGCAGCTCATTTACTCAGCAGAAACAACCGTCAAAAAATGATAATAATCCGATTTCTAAAAGCGGTGAAAAGGCTAAGCTTACAAAAGCAGCCTTTATTGCCGGTTTGGGTATCGGAGCAAAATTATTATTTGAAGTTATGGACGGCGATTTTGTCGTGGACACATTAGGAAATAAAGCCGGAAAAATTGTAGACAAACAGCATAGAAACGTTTCGAAAAATAAAAAAACATTATTGGCAATTGGAGCCTGGGCAGGTCTTGTTGCAGCATTTATCGGCGGATTTGCACTCCTGTATACTCTTTTCAAAGCTCCTAACATCAACTACGAAGGCAATGTTAATGCATTCAAAAAAGGAAAAGACATGGATGTCTATATTAAGGGCAATAAAGTTGAGAAAGAACTTTATACTCAAATGAACGAAAAAGCCAAGACCGCAAATAAAGAAGAAAAAGCAAAATTAAAAGATCAGTATATGATAATGCAAAAGGCAAAAAACAGAGTTCCTGATTTTATAAAGTAATTATTTTTCTTTTCGTTCTAAAATCACTTTATATCCCAAAATTTTACAGATCTGCTGGAATTCGGCAAGTTTCAAACCGTTTCGGCGAATTTTACATGAAAAAGTACTTTGTGGAATTTCTTTACCGCCGTAATCTTTTAGAGAATCCAATAACACTTTTTGGGTTACGCGCCCTTTTGCCATAACAAGCCTTATTATTTCATCATTATTCCAATCTGTTATATCCATATAGCAAAAGTATAAGGGATTGACAAAAGTATTCAACTCTTGTAATATTTATTGCATATATCAATATTTTATTTAATATATCAATAATAATATACAAAGGAGCGAATATGAAAAAGGGATTTACTCTTGCGGAAGTTTTGATAACACTGGGCATTATAGGTGTAGTTGCGGCTATGACAATGCCTTCACTTATTCAAAATCACCGAAAAAAAGTTTTTGCAGCTAAGGTTAAACAAACGTACGCACTAGTGTCTAACGCACTTTTGACTTCTGTTTCAGAAAACGGTGCTCCCAGCACATGGGACTACGGTGAAAAAGCAAATAACGACGGGAGCACGATAGTAAATAATCCTAAACACATCAAGAAAATGGCAAAACAGTATTTTGTTCCTTATTTTAAAAACATTAAGGAAGGAGAAAATACTGAAAATTATTATATAATACTGAATAATGGCACCGTTTTGTCTTTCAACACTGACGGCGTCACCAGCGGAGACGGCATATATACACCAAACACATTATATATAACTGCAAGTTTTAATAACAATACTTCTTCTTACTATGACACCTCAAGGGATTATTCAAAAAAAGACGTAATTATGTTCGTGAATATTAACGAAGAAAATGCAAGAGTGAGATTTTTTAACTGGGCTGATAATAACAGAGATAGTATTAAAAACAATTCTATTTATGCTTGCAACAAGAATATTGCTCAAAACAAGCGTTATCAATGCGGTGCATTAATCCAAATTGACAATTGGGAAATCAGGAATGATTATCCCTGGTAATTTTAGTCATGTTTATGTTAATATAATACCGTATGGCTGAAGGACAAATTTATAAAATTCATTCTGATTTTTATTATGTGGATGACGGAATAAACGCACACGAGTGTAAAATTCGCGAAATTTTAAAAAAACAGAAAGAAAAAATTCTTGTCGGAGATTTTGTTGAGTTCGAAAATGGCGTAATCAAAAACATTATTGAGAGAAAAAACTTTATTAAGCGCCCGAGTGTTGCAAATGTAAATCAGGTCGTTATTGTATCTGCTTTGAAAGAACCTGATTTGGATCTTCACCAATTAAACAGGTATATAGCACTTGCAAAATATTATAAAATACCGGCTGTTCTTTGTTTTAACAAAGACGATTTAAAGTGGGACAGACATCTGAGAGATAAAATAAAAAAAATTTATGAGCCTCTCGGTTACAAAATTTCTTATACTTCTGCAACAGAGCATAAGGGGATAAAAAATTTTGAAAAACTGCTTGAGGGGAAAACAAGTGTATTATGCGGCAATTCAGGGGTCGGGAAATCCAGTCTTATTAATGCAATTAACCCTGATCTTAATCTGAGAACAAAACAGGTTAGCGAAAAAACTCAAAGAGGCACACACACAACAAGACATTGTGAAATAATTAAACTTAACAATTCATCAAGAATTGTCGATACACCGGGTTTCAGCAATGTAAGATTTGATTTTATACTTCCTGCAGACGTTGACATTTTATTCGACGATATTTCACATTTCAGAGATGGGTGTAAATATTCGGACTGCCTGCATATAAATGAAGACGGATGTAATGTATTAAATAATATTGATAAAATTGATGCAACCCGTTATGAAAGTTATCTTGCGTTTATAGACGAGGCAAAGGAATACAAAGAACGCATAAAATATGAAGGCAAAAAAGAAGAAAATTCTAAAAAATTTGTCCACAATAGACACATTGCAAAAATTAGTGAAAAAAAACGTCAAAGTGCAAGAAACACTTTAAAACAAAGTATTTATAAGGATATAGCAAATGAAGATGAATGATTATATAGATTTAGTAAACACTACAATTGATGAGCTTATGCCTGTACACTATCCGCATAAAATCTTCAAATCTATGAAATATACAGTAACACTTCCCGGAAAAAGATTAAGACCTGTTATGTGTTTAGAAACCTGTAGAATGTTCGGAGGAAATTATGAGGATGCACTTCCAACAGCTTGTGCTATAGAAATGCTGCATGCTCAAACCCTTATTCATGATGATTTACCTTGCATGGACAATGATAATTACAGACGAGGCAGACTGACAAACCATATTGTATTTGGAGAAGCACATGCAGTACTTGCAGGAGATGCTCTCTTAACTTTTGCACCACAAATAATTTTGAAACATTCAAAAAATCTTGGCTCAGAAAAATTACTTAAAATTATGGAAGAATATTTCCAAGCTGCAGGAGCCTATGGAGTAATTGCAGGACAGGTTGTTGATATTGAGAGTGAAACTCTGATAAAAGCAATGCTTATTTCAGGAGAAATAGACAAAGATGATGAACAGTTACCTGAAATATTAAAGTATATTCACAGTCATAAAACCGCAGACCTGTTTAAACTTGCCCTAAGAACAGGGGCAATCATAGCAGACGCAAATGAACAACAATTGAAAGAAATTACGGAATTCGGCCAATATCTTGGAACAGCATTCCAAATAGCAGATGATATTCTTGATGAAACATCTACTTTTGAAGAAATGGGTAAAACACTCGGGAAAGATAAAGAAGCAGGGAAATTGACTTATACAAGCCTTTACGGACTTGAAAAATCAAAAAAAGATTTGAACAAATTAATAGATAAATGTTTTGATATTCTTAATAAGAACAACCTGAAATCAGAAGTGTTTGAACAAATTTTAGACAAAATAAGAATTAATTAATTACAAATTTTGCCAAAGCAGTATGGTTATGCTATACTGAAAAAGCACAATTAAAAAAGAGAGTAGGAATTAATGATTACAGGCATAATAAATACCGGATATGAAGCGTTATCAGCCGGAATTTTAGCTGCGTTTTCAGCTCAGGTTATTAAATTTTTTATATTCACGATTAAAACAAGAAAAATTAACTTTAAAATATTTACAACAACAGGCGGTATGCCTAGTTCTCATTCAGCAGGCGTGATGGGGCTTTCAACAGCCGTAGGAATTATCGAAGGCTGGGATTCCATTGTATTTGCCATTGCTCTTGGCTTTGCACTGATAACAATGTACGATGCCGCAGGCGTAAGACGCGCAGCAGGTAAAACAGCAGCATGCTTAAACAGAATGATGGATGATTTTTACAAACATGATGTACAGGCAATCGGCGGGAAATTAAAAGAACTTCTGGGACATACTCCGCTGGAAGTTATAATGGGAGCAATTTTCGGCGTACTCTTTGCTTACGTTTACCATTTTTACATTCTTGGATAAAACCTGAAAAAACTTCTTGCCTTTTTTTATTATTCATGTATAATGTGATTATTAATAAGGGCTTATAGATTAATTCTATATCCGAAAGTTTGTACCCTTAGGGAAAGAAAGAGATACTCTAAACTCAATGAGTGTTAAACAGCAGGAATTCAACTACAAATTTATAAAAGAGAAGGCAAGTGCCGGAAGCTGGCGCAGAGGCTATGAATACCACCTTAAAGATATGGTGTTTGATTCGTATCCCGAAAAAAACTTTTACATGGCTAAAGTAAAAGGAAATTTTCAAGATCATTACAACACGGATTTAATCTTTAAGAAAAACAAGGTAGAAGCCCGCTGCAACTGCCCGCTTAAAGAAGAATGGTGCAAGCATGCCGTTGCGGTTGCATTGAAAGCAATTGATGAACATGCTTATGAAGATTGGCTTGAAACCAAATTCGGCATGGAATTTGACTTCCCCGACGAAAATACGGCATTAACCGATGAACCGCAGGGAAATTATATTTTTCACTTTAATTCAAAAAGAAAAGCAAACTTCTTCTCAGTTCTTGTCCGCTCAAGGGAAACTGGAAAAGTCGTAAGACAGATTGAACCGATTTTAAGAGCTTTAATAGAAGCACAAAGACAAAATCCCGACTTTGAATTAAATAACTCACAAAAAGTTGAAGTTGCTGTTTTTCAACAGCTTCTGACGGTTTCAAGACAGGACAAAAAAGCCGGCTGGTATGATATTCCGATTACCAAATTCGGGCCTATGTTTACGCTTCTGTCTAAAGCCGATGAAGTCTTAGATGAAAAAACAAAGGAAAGACTTAAATTCACTGATGAAGAATGGAAGCTTGTGTTAAATGTTAATACCGGTGCGCAGGGTACAATTCTTCTGTCATTGGAATGGAAAAGACCTGATAAAGATGATGTTTATCCTTTAGAAGAAGTAAGATACTTTTCAAGACACTTGAAATGGGGAAGATATAAAAATATTATTTTTCCGACAAATATTGCAATGAGCTCCATTCCGCAAAATATTCTTAAATCATCTTTTACTGACCTGAAAGATGCTGACGGCGGAAAATTTATTTATGAAGAATTACCTAAACTTCAAGCGATTATGGATGTTGAAATTGCGGATAATATCAGCAAACTTATGCTTGAAGAACGCCCGCCGTTAAATATAGTTACAATGGGCATTGATTACGACCAGTCCCTGAAAGCTTCATTAGAATTTGAATATGACGGCGTTGTTGTTCCGTATTCTAAAACTACTGCTGAAAAAGCTCCTTATATCACAATTAAAAAGCAGGGCGAAGATTTGGTTTACTGGATTAAAAGAAATCTTAAGCATGAACAGGAAGCTTATGCAATGCTTTTAGCCTGTAAGTTTGTTCCTATGCAGACAAATAACCTTGCGCTTGAAAAAGAAAATGCCATTGATTTTTATAATTATTATATAAAACAGGCAGGCGACGGGTGGAAGTTTGTTGAAAAAGATGATATGAACTTCTTTAAGCTTATGGATGATCCGTTTAAATTGTGTGCAAAAATTGATTTCTCACAAGAAGCGGAAGACAGTTTTGAAATATTCTTATACGGACAGGTCGGCGAAGAAATAATTAATTTTGATGAAGTTTACGAAACTATTCAAAGCGGAGAAAAATACAGCCGTATAAGAAGTTTAGGCTTTGTAGAATATCCTGCTCAGGATATTTATTCCATAATGCGTGCATTTAACTCTTTTGATGTTTACAGAAATAATGATAACAAATTTGTTGTAAAAACATACCGCGCAGGTTTAATTAACGAACTTAAAAACCTTAATGTCGAACTTGTATTAAGTGAAAAATTCGAAAACTTCTGGAAACAAATGTCAAACTTCTCAACATCGGAAGACTTGAAACTTCCTGAAGGGATTAACGCAGAATTCCGCGAATATCAGACAAAAGGTTTCGGCTGGCTGTGGTTTATGTATAAATACGGGCTTAACGGAATATTGGCAGATGATATGGGGCTTGGAAAAACCTTGCAGGCTCTTGCAGCAATTCAAAAGGCAAAAGAGCAAGACGGACCTGCGCCGACACTTGTTATATGTCCGACCACGGTTGTATTCAACTGGGAATCAGAAATTCAAAAGTTCGCTCCGACATTAACAACTTTAAAACTCTCAGGAGTTGACAGAAAACAATTCTTTAAAGAAATTCCGAATTATGATGTTGTAATTACGAGTTATGCACTTGTCAGACGTGATATTAACAAGCTTAAAGAGTATAATTTCAGATATGTAATTCTTGATGAGTCCCAGAATATTAAAAATGCAATGTCACAAACAGCTCAGGCAGTAAAAAAATTGCAGGCATCGCATAAACTTGCACTTTCAGGTACTCCGATTGAAAACAAACTTGAAGAATTATGGTCTGTGTTTGACTTCTTAATGCCGGGATTCTTGTTCAGTATGTCAGAATTCAACTACAGATATGTTAACCCTATTATGGAACGTCAGGATAAAACGGTTGAAAAACGCTTAAAATTACAAATTTATCCGTTCATTTTACGCCGTATGAAACGCGACGTTGCTAAAGACTTGCCTGATAAAGTCGAAAACATTGCATACTGCGAACTTACAGATGAACAAAGAGATTTCTATTTACAGGTTCTTGACAGTACTAAAGAAGAATTGTTTAAATCAATTGAACAAAACGGTCTTGAAAAAAGCAGACTTTCAATATTCTCTGCACTTCTGAGATTACGTCAGATATGCTGCCACCCGAGACTTTATGACAAAGAAAACGTTAAAAATATTATGAAGTCAGGCAAATTTGAAAAATTAAAAGTTATGCTTGAAGAAATTATTGACGAAGGTCATAGAATTCTTTTATTCAGCCAATTTGTGGATATGCTTGATTTAATTAAGGGCTGGCTTGAAAGAGAAGGAATTCCTTACGAATATCTTACAGGTAAAACCAAAGACAGACAGGGAGCTGTTGAAAGATTTAATTCTACCCCGTCTATACCAATATTCTTAATAAGTTTGAAAGCCGGCGGTACAGGTTTGAATTTGACCGGAGCAGATTACGTAATCCATTACGACCCTTGGTGGAACCCTGCTGTTGAAGATCAGGCTACTGACAGAGCCTACCGTATCGGTCAGACTAAGAAAGTATTTGTATACAGACTTATTACCAAAAATACGGTTGAAGAAAAAATCCAAAAACTTAAAACGGTTAAAAGAAACCTTGTTGACAGCGTAATTTCTGTTGACAGAAATATCGTAAAATCTCTCACAATGGACGATATCAGAGAAATATTCTCTGTTGATTAATTCATTCGTTGTTTGAAAAAGCCAAAACTTATAATTATAAAAAATTATATAAAAATAAACGGACTTATCTTTTGATAAGTCCGTTTATCAAAGTTTACAAAAAATTGCTTATTTGTTAACAGCTTCTTTAAATTTTTTACCTGCTGAAAATGCCGGAACTGTTGTTGCAGGGATTTTAAGTTCTTTTCCGGTTTGTGGGTTACGACCGATTCTGGCAGCTCTTTTTCTAGCTTCGAATGTACCAAAACCTACTAAAGTAACTTTTTTACCTTTAGAAACTGTTTTTTGGATAGTTTCAATTAAAGCGCCTAAAACTTCAGCAGCTTCTTTTTGAGTTACGTTAGATTTTTTTGCAATTTCTTGTACTAATTCTTCTTTGTTCATAAATAAAACTCCTTCTCTCTTTGTACATGCTCAATTATAGCGGATTATATTTTAAAAGCAAGTGTTTTAACGTTTTTTAACACATATTGGGCAATAAAACATTTAAATAGAGGATAAAAAGACAGAAGCAGAAACCAATATTACAAAAATTAATGAATGACGGTAACTTTTGAGTAATTACGGCAAGTTTTTGATATAATGTTATAGGAATTAAAAAGGGAGTATAGAAGGTATTTTAAAATGAAAGAAAGAATTTTATTATTCACCATAGTCTTCGGGCTCGGC
>FR900479.1:57366-99077 GCA_000438175.1 Fusobacterium sp. CAG:439
AAGTTATTTTAATACGGTTTGGGGACTTGCACTTTTATGTACGTTTATGTTCATTTACGCATTATTTATGAACCTCTCATATAAGCTGCAAAAAAGAAAATTGCAAAAATATCCTCAAATAATTAATGAGAACTATAAACCTTTTGTATCTGTTATGATACCCGCACATAATGAGGAAACAGTTATTTCAAATACAGTTCAAAACATACTCGGTATGGATTATGAAAATTTTGAAATAATTGTTATTGATGACAGAAGTACAGATAATACTGCTTCCGTAATAAAGGATTTAGAGAAAAAATACGCAAAAGTTACGGCTCTTATCAGACCTTCGGATGCATTTCCAGGTAAATCCGCAGTTTTAAACGATGCTTTTAAAATTGCAAAGGGTGAAGCAGTTCTTGTATTTGATGCGGATGCAACAGTTGAACCGAATTTTTTGTCGGAACTTATACCGTATCTTGAGCCAAAAGATGTCGGTGCTGTTCAGGCAAGAAAAGTTATAAGAAATCGAAATCAAAATCTTTTAACAAGATGTCAGAATAATGAATATACAATGGATACACATTTTCAGGCAGGAAGAGATTCTGTTAAAGGTGCTGTTGAACTGCGCGGCAACGGAGAATTAATTAAACGTCAGGCTGTTGAAGATATAGGCGGCTGGAATAATTATACAATCGTTGATGATTTGGATATGTCAACAAGATTACACATTAAAGGCTGGGATGTAAGATTTTGTCCCGATGCTGTTGTATATGAAGAAGGAATTATATACCTTCGCCCGCTTTACAGACAGAGAAGAAGATGGCTTGAAGGAACTATCAGAAGATATTTGGAATATGCGGGAGATGTATTATTTTCAAAAGATATGTCCTTGCGTGCAAGCCTTGATATGACGGCTTATATATCCCAATTTATTATGCCGGGTTGGTTTCTGATGGAAATTCTTATAAGAGGTTTTAAAGTTCTTGCAAAACAGGCACCGCCTCACATGCTTTATTCGTCAATTTTTATAGGATGTGTTATCGGATTTGGGTTCTTTTTCGGGGCAAGATATGCTTTAAGAAGATATGATTATATGCCCCGTCTGGATGCAACATTTGAAGCTTTGGAAACTTCAATATACCTCTTTATTATCTGGTTCCCGCTTGTACTCTATATCTGTTTTAAAATTTTGTTTATGAAAAAAGATATGAACTGGGGTAAAACGGCACACGGACTTGTTATGGAAGAAGAAGCAAGTATTAAAGCTTTTATAAAAAAAGAATTACAAAAAACAAAAGAATACACTAAGGAATATACAGAAAAACTTAAACAAATACTGGCTGAAAAAACTGATTAAAAAAGGAGAAAATAAATGACAACAGAAACAATTATTAATGTAAAAGATAAAATTAGAGCTGTAAATGATTTTCCGAAACCGGGAATTATTTTCAGAGATATTACAACTGCATTGAAAGAGCCCGAAACATTAAAAGCAATGATTGATTATCTTTGTGAGCAATTCAAAGATATCAAAATTGATTACATTGCCGGTATTGAAAGCCGCGGATTTATATTCGGAATGCCGATGGCTTATAAGCTTAATGCAGGTTTTGTACCTATCAGAAAACCGAATAAACTACCTGCCGCAACATACTCTCAGGAATATGAACTTGAATACGGTACAGATAAAATTGAAGTACATCAAGACGCTTTCCCGCAAGGTGCCAATGTATTAATCGTCGACGATTTACTTGCAACGGGCGGAACAGCGGAAGCTGCAGCTAAACTTGTAAAAAAGACAGGGGCTAATCTGGTTGGAATGGCTTTCTTAATTGAACTGGAAGCTTTAAAAGGAAGAAACAAACTCTCAGATGCCGGAAAAATTGTTTCAATGTTAACTTATTAAAAAAGAGCCTTTAAGGCTCTTTTTTAATAGGTCATTTCCCAATTATCATTTAATATTTTACCGAAACACCCATGATAATTCTCTATACCTCCCGCAAGACAATATGTTGTAAACTGAGTTTCTCTATCATCATCAGATAAAGGAGATACGGCAGACGCTTCAGGATTGAGATCGTCAATAAACCAGCCGCTGCTTGTATCGTAAATAAATATTTCAAACAAATCTCTTCCTTGAATATTCGGACCTTTTTGCCCGTTTACATCAACAATAATACTGACAAGAAAGGTATATGCACCCGATGTATAACCTACTCTTATGCTTTGTCCGCTTGTAAGAGTATATAAACCGTTTGCACCGTTCTCTATAGTAAGCTCAAGACCATTCATTTTTTTATATGTTTCGGCAAAACAAGGTGAACCGCTTTTATCACATTCAACTGCTATTTTAAAATATTTTTTTATGAAGTTGTTAGCGCTGTCCCGACTGTTTAAACCTGCTTCTTTTAAATTAACAGCATTATTATCTGTTTGATATTGTGTAAGCGCCTGAGATAACTCATTATAGAATTTATGAAGCTGTGTTACGTAAGTTTTTCGTTGGTGATTTTGCATCAAAGACGGAACAGTCATTGCCGAAACCACGCCGATAATGCCTAAAGTGACCAAAACTTCTGCTAACGTAAATCCCAAGCGTACCGCTTGACCCGACACAAAGATTTTGAATAAATCCTCAAAACTATGAGCAGGAGCTACAGAATTGCCCCCCCCCCGTAATTGTACAATTTTTTCATAATTGCTCCTTTCTTTTCCTTTTCAAATTATAACAAATTTAATTAAAATTTTCAACGGAAAGCTTATCTGGAGTATATATCTTCCTTGCCGATTATCACATTTTCAGGTGTGTAATTTTGTATATAGTCTATAACTTGTTCGGGAGTATCAGCTGCAAAAAAGATACCTCTTGATTTTTCACCTGCAAATTTTTGCTGTATTATATCTTCAAAAAATTCCAGAAGTTTATTATAAAAACCGTTTGTATTTAATATCACTACAGGTTTATTGTTATAACCGAGCTGTTTTTGAACTATCATTTCCGCTAATTCTTCAAGAGTGCCGAAACCGCCTGCAAGAGCAACAACTGCATCCGAAAGCTCATCCATTTTTGCTTTTCTGCTTCTCATACAGGGAGTTACAAAAAGTTCAACACATTCATCTGTATAAACACCCATATTATGAAGTCTTTCGGGCATAACTCCGATTATCTGACATCCGCTTTTCTTAACTTCCTTTGCACAAGCCCACATAAGACCGAGAGAACTTCCGCCGTAGACAATATCATAGCCGGCTTTCCCGAGCAAAGTCCCTAATTCTTCGGCTGCATCATAAAAAGATTTATCTAAAAAATCAGAGGAAGATGCAAACACACAAACCCGTTTTATATCATTCATCAAAACCTCCGCCAATTTTATAATAATATGAACAGCTTACACCGGTACCGTCATCCGAACAGTCTTTCTTTAACGCGTCCATATCCATATCAAATCCGAAAGGTTCAATTTTCCCTCCGTCGTAGATATTAACTCCGAAGATATCTTTTCCCCATCTGTTAGGCGGCAAAATACCGTTTATATCAAACATCATCAAAAACCAGACTTCAGAGGATTGGTCGGACTTTATATCTTTGATACCGACAAGAGTATTATTCTCGGCGAAATAGAAATCATCAAAAAAGTAAGTTTGCCCGCGGTAAACTCTTGTTCCGTTCATATAACGCGGTCTGTAATGTTTTATGGGATAATTTTCGGTGTTTATCCGCAGATAAGGTTTAACAACAGCAAGAAGCAATGCTTCCCGTTCCTGCGGAGTTTTTGCCTTATTCATACTTTTTATCATATCGTCGGTAATATGAGCATTTATAACCGAAAACATATATTCAACTCGATTATATTTTTCATTCCATTTGGAAATAAAATTTGCCTGTCTTGTATTTTCTATAGAAAATGGCATAATTAAAAGGATTACGCCAATCATTACAAAAAGCGCTATAGAGTATTCGAGTTTCCAACGATTTTTACCCGCCATAATACCTCTTATGCCATATCAATACGTTTCTTTTCCTGAATTAATTTATCATAAACCCATTCAGGCACAAAATTTTTACCTAATATTATCTGCCCGTTCATAATGTTCGGAGCGTGAAAATCCGAACCGCCGGTTACTATAAGACCGAGTTCTTCCGCCATTGATGAAAAATATTCCACACAGGCGGGAGAATGCTTTCTGTGATATGCTTCAATTCCGCGCAAACCGTATTGCATTAATTCTTTAATCAGACTTTCCGCAATATCCAGATCATGAGGGTGAGCTATTACGGGAACACCGCCTGCATCATAGATAATTTCAACCGCATCCTGAGGAGTAACGGTTTTTCTTTGAACATATACGGGAGAATCATCATGAATATATTTAGCATACGCCTCTATAACACTTGTTGTCCCGCCTGCATTCGTAATAGCTTTTGCAATATGAGGACGTCCTATGCTGCCGCCTTCCGCAACCTGCTTTTTTATATCATCAAACTTAATTCTTATGCCTTCTTTTTTGGCAAGAAGATTTATAATTTCTTTGGTCTGCTTAACACGTGCCTGCTGCTGTATTTTCAACAGATTTTGAAAGTCACTGTTGTTCACATCCATAAAATAACCTAAAATGTGAACTTCATAGTTTTTATACAAAGTATTAACTTCAATACCCTGAATAATTTCGAGTTTATCTTCTTTATTTTCTTTTTTTAAATAGTCTTTTGCAACTTGATACGACAGGATATTATCGTGATCAGTCAAAGCAATTACCTGAAGCCCGACATCAATGGCAGTGTCTACAATCTTTTCGGGGGAAAAGACACCGTCAGAATAAAGGGTGTGAATGTGCAAATCACTTTTCATTTTCCTCTTCCTTTTTACTTTTATCTACATAACAAAAAACTCTTTTTACAGCTACAGTATGCCCGCTTGTCGAATTAATTTCAACTTCGACAGCATTAATTTGGACGACATTACTGTCAGCTACGTCATATCGTTCGGGAATGACTGTAGTAAAACGGTTAAGAGAAGTATTATAATCCATTCCGATAACACTTTCCGATGATCCGCAAAAACCTGCATCAGTTATATATCCCATATCATTAATAATTTGTTCATCCGCGGTCTGAACATGAGTATGTGTTCCGAAAAAAGCACTTGCACCCAGTTCAGAGCAAAATCTTCCGAAACATATTTTTTCTGCGGTAGCTTCCGCATGAAAGTCAACAATAACTATCGGGGTAATTTCTTTTAAGCGTATAATTTCATTTTTAACAACTGACCATTGTGATTCCACAGGAGACATAAAAACTCTGCCCAAAACATTTATTACTGCAATTTTTATACCGTCTGTAATTTCAAAAACACGGCTGCCGGCTCCCGGAGTATTTGCAGGATAATTAAACGGTCTGATTAATTTATCAGCATTATTGATGTAGTTAAATATTTCTTTTTTATCCCAAATATGGTTTCCTGATGTCATACATTGAACACCGTATTCACCAAGTTCGTTATAATTTTTTTCTGTTAAACCGAAACCATGTGATGCATTTTCGACATTAGCGATGATAAAATCATAATTCTGTTTATTTTTTTCCAAAAAATCCCTAACGGCAAATCTTCCCGGTCTGCCGACCAAATCTCCGAAAAATAAAATTTTTATATTTTTTACATCACCTGTCATAATTATTGTTCCTTTAAAACAGGCTGAGGCAAAGCCTCAGCCATATATTTTTACTTAGCTATTTCGGTTGTTCTAAACTCTCTTACCACAGTAACTCTGATTTGTCCCGGATAATCAAGTTCATCTTCAATACGCTTTGCCACATCTCTTGCAAGTTTTTGTGATGCAAGATCATCAAATTTTTCGGATTCGACGATAATTCTGACTTCACGCCCTGCCTGAACAGCAAATGATTGTTTAATCCCTTCATAGCTGTTAACAATTTCTTCAATCTTTTGCAGACGTTTAATATAAATTTCCAGAGTATCGCGCCTTGCACCGGGTCTGCCTGCGGAGATTGCATCGGCAACTTTTACAAGTACGGCCTCTATTGTATTTGCAACAACGTCATCATGGTGTGCCTCTATGGCATGAATAACTTCGGGACGTTCACCGAACCTTGAAGCAAGTTCAACACCAAGTTGGATATGAGTTCCCTCTTGAGTTTGATCAACAGCTTTACCTATATCGTGCAAAAGTCCCGCACGTTTTGCGATTTTTTCGTTTGCTCCGATTTCGGCAGCAAGCATGCCTGCAATATGCCCGACTTCAAGCGAGTGTTTCAAAACATTCTGCCCGTAACTTGTTCTGTAATACAGACGTCCGAGAGTTTTTATAAGTTCTTTATTTAAACCCATAACACCCATTTCAAGAGCAGCATTTTCGCCTTCTTCCCAGATTTTTTTATCAATTTCTTCCTGAGCTTTTTCAACCATTTCTTCAATACGCACAGGGTGAATACGACCGTCTACAATCAACTTTTCAAGTGCAAGTTTTGCAATCTCGCGTCTTACAGGATCAAAGCTTGATAATACAACGGCTTCAGGGGTATCATCAATTATCAAATCAACACCGGTTAAAGTTTCCAGAGCTCTGATATTACGACCTTCACGGCCGATTATACGTCCTTTCATTTCATCATTAGGCAAAGCAACAACAGACACGGTTGTTTCTACAACCTGTTCAATCATACATCTTTGCATTGTAGTTGAAAGAATTTCTTTTGATTTTTCAAGAGAAATTTCCTTTATTTTAGCTTCATTTTCTCTGATAAGCTGCATCTGCTCCTGAGCCAGATCATGTTTTAACTGGTCAAGAAGCATATTTTTTGCATCTTCCGCTGACATTCCCGAAATTCGTTCCAGTTCGGTTGTTTGTTTTTGAACTATTTCTGCAAGGTAATCTTCTTTTTCAAGTAATTCATCAAGTTTTCTTTGAGCCTGCAAGTCTTTTTCGGTGTATTCCTGAATTTTATCTTCAAGCATATCCTCTCTTTTTGCTAATTTTTGTTCCTGTCTTGCAAGTTCTTGTCTTCTCTCTCTTTCTTCTTCGTTAAGTTTTTCTCTGTCTTCCTGCAGCTCTTCAATAGCTTTAATTTTAGCTTCTTTAAGGAGCAGTTTTTCTTTCTCTTCTAATGCTTTTCTGTCTTTTTCTACGGATAAAAGCACGGATTTTGTTTTGCTCTGCTGGACAAAGAGCACAGCGACTAATGCTATTACCGCAATAATCGCAATAATCAATAAAAAGTCCATAAAGTTTTATACCTTATCCTTTTCTATTTTTTAATAATACACGCAATGCCCGATACATGTATCCTATCGAGCTTCAGTTAAATTTTATTTTAAGTGAATTTTATTGCATATATTTCCAAAAAATATTTACCTACTACATCTGTCAATATCTTATCATAATAAACAGTTTTTGTATAGTAGAAATTTATTTTTTGATACAAAGAAATTTATTTATTTTTCTGCCAGATTGTGTAAACGGTAAAATCACCGGCTTCGTTGGAATAACACTTTGATGAAAGAACAGGTTTGAACTTTCCGTCTTTTTTAAGAGCTTTGACAAGAGGAGATTTCAGCCGTATGTATTCTTTAGTTGAAGCGTCAAAATATATTTCGTCTTTAGGTGTAAATTTGTCAGCCTGATACAGATGTTCTTTTATATCGTTCCCTAAAACAAGAAAACCGCCCGGAAGAAGTTTTTCATAAACATTATCAGCAAAATTTTGCAAAACTTCTTCTTTATTTGTAAACCAAATTTTATCAAGAGTTTCTCTGTCATAGATATTACCGAAGGGATGATTGTTAGTTAAATGATAAAGAGCGTTTCTGAAAAAAATTGCACCAACCTGTTTATCAGGCTGTATATTTAAGATATCGCGAATATCACCTTTCTTAAATTTAAAATTATGTTTATATTCGTCTTTTACTTTAAAGTATTTTTCGTTAAAGACATTGAACGATTTTGAATATTCCAAGAAAGCTTCATCGTGCATACGGAATTCAGGAGGTTCAATTTCCTGCATCATTACGTAAAAACGTTTTTTCAAATCTTCTGCTGTTTTGTTATTTTTGCTGTTATTAATCAAAAAGTAATCAAGAGATTCGCTATTCACCGAATAAATATTATTTTTTGCAAAATCAAGTGCTTTATCGGATGTATCATAACAATAAATTTTATATTTTACATCATTTTTATCATTAATGAGTGAATACAGGGAGATTGCTTCTTCCCCGTTTGAACAGGCAAAATCCATAATATCTGTTCCGTCAGGGAATTCATCCCGTAATAACCCGGCAAAGCCTGTAAGAGTAGGAAAATCTCTGTAAAAAGCAGTATCTATAAACAGATTTTCATTATCCGCTGTTTGCTTTAAGCTTGTAAAGCTGACGAAACAATCGTTATTTACGTTACTTCTTGCATAAGGACAGGAATTTTTTTCCTGTGCCGTATAAGAACGGGGATTTTTATTAAAAATATTAAAGCTTATATGCGATATTTTCATTGAAAAATACAAAACCTATAAAAAATTATTTTTCACTGAATAAAAAATAAATTTACATTTCTTTAACTCGGGTGTATAATCAAAAAAGAAAAAAAGGAGAGAGACATTATGGAAATTAAAGTTTCACAGGACGTCAAAAATACCCCTGTTGAAGTTCTGGTTATTAACCAGTTTGAAGGCGAAAAAACTTCTCAGGAACTTGCAAATATTTATGCTGTTGAAAAAGACCGTTTTGAAGGTAAATTCGGGCAAACATATTTAATGCACACTTTAGGTAAAATTCCTGCCGATAAAATTCTTGTTGTAGGTTTCGGTAAAAAGGAAGAATTTGACCACAACAGAATGCGAGAAGCTGTCGCAAAATCCGTAAAGAAATTACAACAAATAAAAGCAAAAAAAGCGGCATTTGATTTTGATGTTAACGCGGATTACGGGAAATCGGCAGCAATCGGGGCTATGATTGCAGATTATGCATATGACAAATTTAAATCCGATAAAGCCCATCACTTAGAAGAAATTACCTTTGCAAAATTTTCTGAAAGCGATGTTAAAGAAGGAATTATTTTCGGGGAAGCAATGAAATTCACGAGAGATTTAGCTAATACCCCGGCGCAAATTGCAACACCTTCAAAACTTGCAGAACTTGCAAAAGATCTGGAAGGTATTGAAACAAAAGTATTCGATAAAGAAGAAATTGAAAGAATGGGAATGGGAGCTTATCTGGCAGTCGGACAGGGAAGCGTTCAGCCGCCCAAATTTATACATATGAAATATACAGGTAAAAATCCTAAGAAAAAAATTGCGCTCATCGGCAAAGGAATTTGTTTTGACTCCGGCGGACTTGATATAAAGCCTGCAGCTTCAATGCTTACAATGAAAGATGATATGTCAGGAGCCGCATGTGTTCTTGGTGTAATGAGTGCATTAGCAAAATTACAACCGGAAATTGAAGTTCACGGCATAATAGCAGCTTGTGAAAATATGCCATCAGGAACATCATATAAACCCGGTGATATTTTGACAGCTAAAAACGGCAAGACAATTGAAGTTGATAATACAGATGCAGAAGGCAGACTAACTCTTGCGGATGCTCTATGCTACGCATGTGAACTTGGAGTTGACGAAGTAATTGATATTGCAACATTAACAGGAGCTTGCGTTGTCGCATTAGGAAGTTATGCATCAGGTATTATGGGAAATAACGATGATTTTATCTGGGAATTAATTAATACAGCAAGAGAATCCGGAGAATTATTCTGGGGACTGCCAATGTTCAAAGAATATTTTGACAGCCTGAAATCTGACATCGCAGATATGAAAAACACAGGTTCAAGAATGGGCGGAGCTTCAGCTGCAGGGGTATTCCTCAAGGAATTTGTAAATTGTCCGAAATGGGCGCACATTGACATTGCAGGCACAGCTTATCTTGAAAAGCCGCAGAAAGAATTTATTGCGGGAGCAACAGGAGCGGGTGTCAGAACTCTGTTAAATTACATAACAAAGTAACCCATAAAAATAATATAATTACAAAAAACCGCAAAAGTATTTTGCGGTTTTTTTGTAAAAAAGATTAAATTTTCACGTTCACGAAAGAAAATTATCCGCATTGTTTTTAAAATATTTAAATGCAAAATAAAAAGGATAAACAACAAATATACATAACAGCTCTCTCTAAAGCTGTATTAGATTGTTTAGGCAGTATTCCGCCGTCCCGTATTGCGTGTGAATATGGGATATCCACATCAACAATGAGCAATCTTGTTAATGCAAAGAAAAATTTTAATATAACAACTATCGTTGAAGTCGCAGAAGCTATCGGTGTAAAAGCAACATACTTGTTAGAAATTACTGAAAATTATTTACCTGAAGATTTCACATTTTTAGACTTGTAATTTGCAAAAACATTATCGTCCAAAATACTTTTCCAAACTGTCTGCAATTGCCTTTGCGTATTGAGCTTGAAACTCCGGATTAATTAAATTCGCATTATCTTCCGGATTTATAAGATATGAAACTTCAATTAAGAGACTCAACGCATTAGTATTTCTTACAACTGCAAGACTGCCCTGACGAACCTGATCATCAGGCACACCGACTTCTGAAACTAATGTATTAATTATTATATCCGCAAGAGGCTTTGCCTGATTATAATAGTAATAAATACTTGTTCCTCTGTTTTTATTAGGATCCGAACCGTCAGGAAGCGAATTACCGTGAATACTCAAAAATACAGCGGCATCCCCGTAATTCGCGATTTCAACTCTGTCTTTTAAACTTACATAGCTGTCGGCATTTCTGGTCATAATAACTCTTGCTCCGCGTTTTTTTAATTCTTTTTCAATAAGTTTTGCAAAAGCAAGATTTATATCTTTTTCCTTATCTCCGAGGCAGCCTACGGCTCCAATCTCAGAACCGCCGTGTCCCGCATCAATTGCAATTCTGATATTATGCAGCGGACGTCTTGAATTTGTTATTAAAGGCTTTCTTATCTTTAATATAAAATCATTACCCTGATACTCTCCGCTGTACCCTATTAACTTTCTGCCGCTTAAAGCGTCTTTTACGGGAAAATTCATTATATATGTGTTATCTTCCTGATTCTTTACGTTATAAAATTTCATAAGAAAAATATCGCCTTCCGCCATTTCAAAAGGCACTCTTTTATCTAAGTGAAATACAAATTTATAGAAATTCTCATCATCTATGTATTCATAACCGCTAAGAGAAGCTAAACTTGCATTATTATCAGTATCGTTTTTTACATTAGTTTTGGATATCCAGCCGAATTTATCCTTACCGAGAACAACACGATAAAAACCTGACTGTTCGCCGTCAACAACCAATTTAACATCACGCTGCAAATGCGCTGTTCTGTTTATTCCCGCATCAACAGGAGTTGAACGCAACGGCGCCCCTTCTGTTGTCACATAAAAAGATTTTTTAGCCGGATATTGAGAAAAAACAGATTGAGACAAAGCAACAGGTTTTACAACAGGTCTGGTAATAACAAAGATTTCCCTCTGTCCGCCTGACTGTATAATGAAAGTATTTGAACCGCAATTCAAGTCTACAACATAAGCAAAAGCACCTGTAGGATGTAAAGGAACATCTTTCCCGTTTATTTTTAACGGTTTGTCAGAAGAACCAATAAAAAATGTTGATTTTGCATTTATTATTACATCATTTTTCTTCGGATATACAACATCAAATGCAAAACTGTTATTTCCCAATAAAAAAAGACCCAACAAAACAATAAATTTCTTCATAAATAAATTATACAACAAAGTTAAAATTATTTAATATTTATTTCTTTTATTATTCCTTATGCTAAAATTATAAAAAAGGGATAGTGCAGGTGATAGAATATGAGAGAAAGACTGCGAAAAAGAGAGCCGGAAAACGAAACTGAAAAAAGAAATAAAACTTTTGACCAAATAATGGGATTTTTACATATATTTTTCGCAGGATTTATGACCCTGCTTATTATATATTTGTTTTTTATTATGGTTGTAGATGTCGGCAAATACAGAGCACGCGCAAGAAGCCAGAGAGTTGGCAGAATATTTTCAATGCGCGGCGATATCTTTGACAGAAACGGGATAAAACTTGCAACCGACAAAGTTTATTCCGATGTTTATGCACACCCCGCAGATTATGACCATTCGCCCGAAGAACTTGCCAAACTTCTGGCTCCTATTTTAAAAATGCCAAAAGATACACTTTTGCAAAAATTGAAAAAGCCCGGACCTGTCATAACCCTGAAAAAAGATATAGAAAGAAGCACGGCAAAACAAATATCAAAACTTCATTTACGTGAAATAAGCTTAGGAAAGAAAAATACGAGAGAATATCCGCAAGGTACTCTTGCAGCGCATATTTTAGGCTATTATAACTTTGATGCGGATATAGCTAACGGAATTGAATATACTGCAAAAGACAGACTTGAACACGTTATAAATACAGTTAAATATCAGAAAACACGAGACGGAAAAATTATATATGACTTTACAACTGACCCTGTCGCCACAACGACAAATCCCAAAGGTGAGGATGTAACTTTAACCATTGATGCTGCAATACAGCACGTTTGTGAAAAAGAAATAGAAAAAATGGTTAAAGAAAAGAACGCTGAGCGTGGAACCGTTATAGTTATGAACCCTAAAAACGGAGAAATACTTGCTTATGCAGTATACCCGACATTTGATCCGAATAACTACAAAAAAGCAACCCCCCAGCAATTAAAAAATTGGACACTGACAGACGTATTTCCCCCGGGGTCTACATTCAAAACAATCACCGTTGCCAGTGCAATGGATTTGGGAAAGATAAATGAAAATTCGACAGTTCTGGATACGGGAAAAACGACTATCGGCAAATGGGAAATTAAAAACTACGACTACGACGTACACCCATATCCCGGCAATATTACTCTTGAATATCTGTTTGAACATTCAAGCAATATAGGTGCTATTAATATTGCAAAAACTATGTCGCCAGCAGAATTTTACGGTGTTTTGAAAAAATTCGGTTTCGGGGCTAAAACAGGAATTGACCTGCCGGGAGAATCTTCAGGACTTCTGCCTTACTGGACTTACTGGGATCAGGGAATTCAGGCAACAATGTCATACGGTTACGGTACATCTGTTACTGCAATTCAAATGATTTCGGCTGTTCAAGCTCTTGCAAATAATGGTGTAAGGATTACTCCCCACGTTATAAAATACTCTCAGGAAGAATATGATAATAAAATTCACCACACTCAGGTTATTCAGCCTGCAACGGCACAAGCGATAACAAGGTTACTTGCAGCAAGCGTAAATAACGGACGTTCGGTTATTAAAATGGATAAATATAATGTTGCGGCAAAAACAGGTACTTCAAGAAAACCTAAAGAAGGCGGAAGCGGCTACACACCGTTTACTTATACTTCAACTATAGGTTATCTGCCGGCATCAGATCCGCAGGTTCTGGTTTATGTAATGGTTGACAGTGCAAAAGTCGGGGCAATTTGGGGAAACACCGTAGCAGGGCCTGTTTTTCATGAAGTCACAACACAAATTGCAAGAATTATGAATTTAAAACCCGATAAGGTTACACCTATAAAGAAAAACTAAGGAGATATAAATGAAACTTGATGAACTTATTGAATATTTGGATTATAAAGACTTAATTAATTTTAAAAATATTGATATAACTGGAATATCTTATAATTCAAAAACAACCAAAAAAGGAGATATTTTTGTATGTTTAGTCGGGGAACATACAGACGGACACGAATTTGCCAAAAGTGCAATTGAAAACGGAGCAGCAGCTCTGCTTGTTGAAAGAAAAGTTGAAGGAACAAAAATCCCTCAGGTTGTAGTGTCTTCCACAAGACATAAAATTGCGGATATTGCAGACCGTTTTTATTCAAGCCCGTCCAAAGGCATTAATCTTATCGGAATAACAGGTACTAACGGAAAGACTACTGTAACACACTTAATTCAAAAAATATTTGAAGAAAACAATCAAAAATGTGCACTGATAGGAACTCTCGGTTATAAATTATCTTCAAGCGGCGAGTATAGAGATGCAAAGCATACAACTCCGCAAGCTCCAGAATTACAGGCAACATTAAGAATGATTAAAGATGTTGAAAAAATTGATAACGTTGTTATGGAAGTCAGTTCTCATGCATTAGAACAAAACCGCGTCGGCGGCTGCAGATTTAACGGTGCTGTGTTCACAAATTTAACACAGGACCATTTGGATTATCACATTACAATGGACAACTACTTTAAGGCTAAAGCTCTTTTGTTTGAGCATCTGAAAGAAGGAGATTTTGCCGTAATAAATGCTGATGACGAATTCGGCGACAGGTTTATAAGCGTTGTCCCTGAAGGTGTTAAAGTTTACACTTACGGGGTAAGACAGCAAAGCGACGTTATGGCAAGAAATATTAATTTCTCATTGAACGGAGCAGAATTTACATTAGTGGAAAATGCAAAAGAACATAAGGTCAACCTTCACATGAACGGAATGTTCAGTGTTTACAACGTTCTTGCTGCTGTTACTGCAGCTCTGGCTATAGGTATTGATATTGAAACAGCATTAAAAGCTTTGCAAAATGTCAAAGGAGTTGCAGGAAGATTTGAAGTTGTCGTAAAAAAACCTCTCGTAATCGTGGATTACGCACATACTCCGGACGGTTTGGAAAACGTTTTAAAATCTGCGCGTGAAATTACGCCTGAAGACGGGAAATTAATATGTCTTTTCGGCTGCGGCGGCGACAGAGATGCCACAAAACGGCCGAAAATGGGAGCTATAGCAGAAAAGCTTGCGGACAAAATTGTTATAACAAGCGATAACCCGAGAACAGAAGATCCGCAGACAATTATCACGGATATTATTGCAGGCTTAAAATCAGTAAATACGGAAAGCGTAATTGTAGAACCCGACAGGGGAGCTGCAATTGCTCTTTTAAAAACAATTGCAAATAATAATGATGTTGTTCTTATTGCAGGTAAGGGGCATGAGGATTATCAAATACTAAAAGACAGAACAATCCATTTTGACGATAGAGAAGAAGCAAGAAAAGTCTTTGAAGTCAGTGTTATTTAAAAAGAGAAGAGCTTTTCCCTCTTTTTACCACGGATAGTCGTCCTTAATTTCCCAACCGTCTTTTTGAATTAAGGCAGCACAGCCATATCCAAAGCCTGTGTAATCGCTATTGCAGGTTGCACATCCCTTTGTCGTGAGGTCATCTCGTGTAAGCTTATAATGTTTAGCACCACTACCACATTGATCAATATAACCTGCCATAACTTTTCCTTGTGCATCTTTTGCCAGCGGGAAAATAGTAAATACAAACAGATCTCTACCAGCTCTATTTGGTCCTTTATACCCATTTAAGTCTACCAAAATTGCTAAATTAGTTTTGTCAAAATTTGCAGGATTTGTACTTGATAGCATATAAAGTCTGTAAAATGACATTAAGCAACCGTTTGGCAATGTATATTGCACACGACTTGGTTCGTAACTTGCCCAGTTGTCATATTCACCATCAAGTTTTTTCCACACTTTTTCGGAATTATTACTTTTACTTATTCCTTTAATATATGGTAATAAATATTTTTCTTCAAAATCTCTTGAGAAACCGGACAACAAATCAAGATCCCAATATTGCATTTCTCCATTTTCAGCAACTGAAAGTTCTACAGCCTGGTTTAATATTGAATAAACAACTTTTAACTGTGCGACAGTTTGTTTTTTTTGATATTTTGTAATAAGTGCAGGCATAGTAAGTGCTGCAATAATACCGATAATCCCCAAAGTAACAAGTACTTCCGCAAGTGTAAATGCCAAGCGTGCAGCTTGACCCCGCACAAAGATTTTGAATAAAGCTCTAAAACTATGAGCAGGAGCTACAGAATTGCCCCCCCCCCGAACTTGCCGTTATATTCCATAATAAAGTCTCCTTCCTTCCGCCTATATCATTATAATTTTAACATATTTTTACTTTTTTTCAAGTATTGTTGTATAATAGCTTTATGAAAACAAAATTATTAATTGAACAACATTTTCACGGGTGTTTCGGCATTGATTTTAATACAGCATCTGTTGACGATGTGTTATATCTTTCAAAAGAAATATTAAAATACGGAATAGGCGGAATTTTCCCGACGCTTGTCACTGACACTGCCGAAAATACCAAACGCGCAATTGCCGTTATTAAGGAAGCTTCAAAAAAACAAACTTCTGATATGGCAAAAATTTTGGGAATTCATCTTGAGGGAATATTTCTTAATCAGGAGAAAAAAGGAATTCACAATCCGGAACATTTTATGAAGCTTACTCCTGAAAATTACAAACTGATTGAAGATGATTTTATAAAAATTATTACTCTGGCTCCCGAGCTTGATGAAGGTTTGCTTGATTATCTTTCGGGAAAAAATATAAAAATTCAGGCAGGACATTGCAAAGGAGGAGATTTAACAAAATGCACAGGCTGCACTCATCTTTTTAATGCAATGTCAGGGGTTACACACAGAGAAAGCTCCACAGCCCTTTCGGCTTTGATTAATGATAACATTTATACTGAAATTATTGCCGATGGCATACATGTGTCAAACGACGCATTAAATCTTGTATTCAAAACAAAGCCTCTAGATAAAATAATTCTTATAAGCGACAGCCTTCCGATTACAAAAAGTAATTTAAAAGAAATGACTTTTGCTGATGAAAAAATTTTCTATGACGGAATAAAAGCTACTTCCAAAGAAGGAACTATTGCAGGAAGCACAGCCCTTTTACCTGATATAATAAAACGACTTGCAGCAATCGGGCTGTTTAATCCTGAATATATAAACAATCCTTATAACTACCACAATATTGAATTAGACGGTTACATTGAGTGGGATGAAGATTGGAATATAATATAAAAGAATTATTTCTTATCCTGTATCATTTCTATAGTAGTTTTTCCGCCCTTTTCAACAGCATAACTATAACCTGCAATCTTTTTAATTCCGCCGTTGTCGCCTTGCAGTTGGAACGTAAAAATATCATATCCCCATTTATTGGGCTTTTTATGCCCGTTAATATCTACAGTATAAATAGGAACTGATCCCTTAAATTGACCATATTTTATTATAACAGTGCCGTCTGATAATATCCATGATGAATATTTATTTTTTATATTAGCATCACTGAAGTCAGAGTTAGGGTTATAAGGATACTCAGGGTTAGGATTTTGAATTTCTTTAACTTTATCTGTTCCTTTATAATCACTTGTTAAACAGCCGTTGGATAAAGCATTATCTTCACAAAATTTGACAACTTTTAACACTTTATTAAACAATTCTTCTTCAAATACGGAACAATCACTACGTACACCGTTATGATTAACATCCAGAGGGGAGCCGTCTTCACATTTGTACGATACACAGGTATTATATACAGGATCTTTTTGAGTACAAACTGCTTTACACAATGACCCATTTGGCCAATAAGAACAAGCTACAGGCATATCAAGCTGATTTTGCGCCTGAAATACTGCCTGGGAAAAAGTAGAATACACTTTTTTAAATTGATTTCTTAAAACATTTTTTTGCACATTTTCTGTTATCACAGGCATAGTTAAGGCTGCTACTATACCTATAACACCTAAGGCAATCAAGACCTCTGCCAGCGTAAAACCCTTGCTACTGGGGCTTAAACGGTTGCCCCCCCCCCGAAGTTGCTATACTTTTTCATAAATGCTCCTTTCTATAATTTTTTAATAATTATGCAAAACCCTTGCGGCGGATCCAGCGGCTACACTGGTCATTAATCGCTCTTTTCGTATATATCATTATAATTTTAACATATTTTTACTTTTTTTCAAGTATTGTTGTATAATACCTTTATGAAAAGCGATAATATAAAAAAAGGGATAGCAAGAACTCCTCACAGAGGACTTCTTATGGCAACAGGCGTTAGCAAAAATAATATGAAAGCTCCGTTTATCGGTATTGCAAGTTCATTTTCCGATTTAGTTCCCGGACATATCGGAATGCGCGATTTGGAACGGCAGATTGAAAAAGGTATTCACAGTGCAGGCGGTCAATCTTTTATTTTCGGAGTTCCTGCAATTTGCGATGGAATTGCGATGGGACACAACGGAATGCGTTATTCGCTTCCGTCAAGAGATTTGATTGCGGATTGTGTTGAAAGCGTTGCTGCGGCTCATCAGCTTGATGGGATTGTTTTACTTTCAAATTGCGACAAAATTACACCGGGTATGCTGATAGGGGCGCTTCGATTAAATATTCCTGCTATAATTGTAACCGCAGGTCCTATGCTAGACGGTGAATGCAGAGGGCATAAAAAATTAACAATGGTTACAGGTTCTTTTGAAGCCGTAGGTAAATTCAGAAACGGTGAAATCACAGATGAAGAACTTCTTGAACTGGAAGAAGCTTCCTGCCCGTCAGCAGGAGCCTGTCAGGGGATGTATACCGCAAACACTATGGCTTGTTTAGCAGAAGTAATGGGGATGAGCCTTCCATACTGTGCATCTGCCTCTGCAGTATCTTCCCAAAAACGCCGCATAGCTTTTGACAGCGGAATGCAGATTGTTGAACTTATTAAAAAAGATTTAAAACCGTCAGATATTATTACAAGAGAAAGTTTAAGAAACGCCATTACCGTTGATTTAGCTCTCGGCGGCTCTACAAATACTTTTTTGCATATTCTTGCTATTGCAAATGCAGGCGGGATAAACGTTACACTAGATGATTTTGAAGAATTGAGCAAAAAAATTCATCAAATTGTAAAAATAAATCCTTCATCAAGTTTAACGATGTCTGATTTTCATAATGCGGGCGGTGTTCCGGCAGTTATAAAATCCCTTAAAAATTTCTTGTCTGATACGCAAACTGTTTGTGGCATTTCAACTAAAAATATTGCCGGGCAAGTCTGGAAAGATAGTAGTGTAATACCGGATTATGACCAATCCGATTATACGCAGGCAGGGCTTGCTGTTCTATACGGAAATCTTGCAAAAGACGGATGTGTAATAAAAACATCAGGGGTAGCTAAAGAATGCTATAGCTTTGAAGGAACTGCAAGAACATTTGACAGTGAAGAAGATGCAATGAGAGCACTTGAAAATGACGAAATTAGAGAAGGTGATGTTATAGTAATACGCTATGAAGGCCCCAAAGGAGGTCCTGGAATGCGTGAAATGCTTGCCCCTACTTCTCTTTTAGCAGGTAAAGGATTAGGAGAAAAATGCGCATTAATAACAGACGGAAGATTTTCAGGGGCAACAAGAGGAATATGTGTAGGTCATATCTGCCCTGAAGCTGCAAACGGCGGAACAATTGCACTAATAAATGATGGTGATAAGATAAAAATAGATATTCCAAATCGTACAATCGAGCTGTGTGTTTCCGATAAAGAACTTAGACAACGACATGAAAAATTAAAACCATTTGAACCTAAAATTAAATCAGGATACTTGCATAAATATGCACAAAACGTGCAGGATGCTTCACATGGAGCTATAGTTTAAATCTTGACAAATCAAAAAAAATCGTAAATAATTATTGAAAACAGGAGGTAGAAAAATGTTTAAATCAGAAGCTTTGAGATTGCCCCCCCCCCGAAAAACCTTTGTATAACAGGTCTTTTAAGAAGTACACTTTACATTTTTAGGATAAACTGCTATACTAGTGATATGGCGCATCACAAAACAAAAAAGGCTTTTACACTTGCAGAAGTTTTAATCACTCTCGGAATTATTGGTATAGTTGCGGCGATGACAATGCCGGCGTTAATTGCGAATTATCAAGAAAGAGTTATTGTTAGCCAACTAAAAAAAGTATATTCTACTCTGTCACAAGCTGTCAAAATGGCTGAAGCTGAATATGGCGACATTTCAGAATGGCCTGTAAAAGATGGGGACATGAATTCAACAGATACAATATACAATCATTACATAAAACCATACTTAAATATAACAAAAGAATGTAAAAACTCTGCAGAATGTTTTAGCTCATATAATATTCAACCGCTTCACTATTATACATTCTGTTTAAATGACGGGAGTATGGTATTACTTGATCTTAATAATAAAAATGAAGATCCGGATAGTTTATATCCTTCATATGGAATTAAAAACGTTACTCTCAGAAATTTTATAGATTTTACAGTTGATGTTAATGGAGATAAAAAACCAAACAAACCAGGAGAAGATATTTTTAGATTTTTTGTAACTCAAAAAGGACTTATACCATTAGGTGCTGACCAAGATGCAGGGACAACAAAAAACAGATGTAAAAGACCACAAACTGGATTTTATTGTACAGCATATATGTTAACTAAATATTAATATCTATGATAACATTTAGATATGAAAAAACTAAAAGATTTTAAAGATGATGTAAATAAATGTTCCAAATTCGGGCTTTGTCAGTCAGTTTGTCCTGTTTATAATATTACTGGAAATGACTGCGCTGTTTCTCGCGGAAAATTTGTTATGCTTGACGGCGTACTTAAGGGAGATTTAAAGCTAAACAAAAATATTGATAAATATATTGATTTATGCCTGAAATGCGGGAAATGCACAAATTTCTGTCCGAGTTCTATTGATGTATGCAAAATATTCGAAACGGCAAAGCATGAGTATGTCAAAAATACTATTTTGGGAAGATTAATCTTCTTTTTAGAGTCAAAATATATATTCAGCAATCTTATAAATATATTTAAAATTCTGACAAAACCTTTTAGAAAAAAATTACCCGTTAAACAGCAAAAATCTTTAAAAGTTATTTACTTTAAAGGATGTGTTAATAATTTATGTCCCAAAACAGATAACTATATAGAAAGAATTTTCAGGAATTCCGATGTGGAAATAATTGAAAAAGACTTTGACTGCTGCGGGCTTCCGTTTTTATCAAGCGGCAATTTAGAAAGATTTGAAGAAGTAAAACAACATAATCTAAAAATGCTTGATTGTGATTTTGATTACATATTAACCGACTGCGCAAGCTGCGAAAGTACGTTAAAGCAATATATTGATGCGAAATTCATAAGCATAGGCGAGCTTATTCAAAAACAAAATATAAAATTTAAATATTCAAAACCGCTAAGAGTTACTTTTCACAAGCCCTGTCATCTTGAGAGTACAGAATTCCTCAAACCTTTGATCGAAAATTGCGATAATGTTGAATATGTAGAGATGCCTGAATTTGATACCTGCTGCGGTTTCGGCGGAGAATTTTCAGTAAAAAATAACAAAATATCACGTGCAATTGCAGATATTAAAGCAAAAAATATTATTAAAACTAAAGCTGACATTGTTCTGACAACCTGCCCGGGATGTATTTTAGGATTAAATCAAGGGCTGATATTTTTAAAAACAGATGACAAAAAACCGAAAATTAAAAGTTTAACCGCTTTTTTAGCATCCGCAAAAGAAATTATTTACTCCAAATAGTATTAAGATCAATACCTAAAGCCAAACAAATTTTTACGACTATAACAATTGTGGGATTTGCTTTCCTGTTTTCTATGAGATTGAGATATTTCGTAGAAATATCAACCATTTCTGCCAGTTTTTCCTGAGACAGCCTCCTGCGCAGACGTTCAAGTCTGATATTATCGGCTATTTTCTCCAAAATTAATATTTCATTCATACAGGTATTTTATTTAACTTGACAAAAGATTAATACCCATGATATGTTATTTTTATAGAACTATATTTCTTAATTTTAGAAAGGAGTTTCATGAAAACGAATTATAGTGCTTTTACTCTTGCAGAAATTCTGATAACTTTAGGAATAATAGGAGTAGCAGCGGCTTTAACCATGCCTGTATTAATTGCGAAACAAAAACAAGCTGTATTAAATGCTCAATTCAAAAAAGCATATTCGTTATTTACAAATGCAGTATTTCAAGCTCAGGCACAAATGGGTTACCCTGCGTATTGTTCTTATTGGCCGAATGATCAACGCCCCTGCCCTGCTAAATGTACAGAAACAAATTCATATAATGAATGTGTTTCATGGACCTGTGCTGATGGTTCTCCTATTCCGCCGCGCTACAACGGACCAAGAGAAAACTGTGACCTGTTTGAAGAACAACTCTTTACACAAACTTTAAAAGTAATCAAATTTTGTGAAAATAAAGCTTTAGCAAACGGTTGTATAGACAAAACATATAAAGGAACTGATGAAGTAAGGTCTGAACAAAATCCGGATAATGAATATAATCCTAATGGTGCTTTCGGATCTAATAATTTAAAAAATACATATTCAGCATGGGTTCTTTCAAACGGGATGATTATTATAAAATACGGAAACTATAAGTCATCAAACTTTCCGGTTTATACTATTGACATTAACGGACAAAAAAAGCCTAACAAGTGGGGGTATGATTTATTTACATTTATACTGTGGGGAACGGATGACGGAATAACACAGGTTGCACCAGCTGTTTATGCGACAGAAAAAGGCGGAAAAACAGCACAAGAAATGTTAGAAAATCTTTAAATCTTTAAATTCTTTATAACCTTCTGATATTGCTTTTTGATCTGAAATAGGATCTCGGAATTTCATAAGTGTTTTATCGGGAAGTTTTCCCGATATAAGCGGTTCAAGCACTCCGCAGGAATATATCTTCCCCAAAAATTTTGCGGTTCTTTCAGGAATTCCTGCAGCTGCGCATAAAAAGCCGTATATATTATTTGAGAGGTAATTGCCGGCAACTATTTTCCCTTTATAAAGCCCATATTGAACACGACCTTCTTTGTCGCGTCCCGGAAATTCCGGACAGAATTTTGTATCCCACTTTTCACCTGTGGCAAAATTATCCAGAAACATTTTCAAAACTTTTATTCTGCCAAAAGGTTTCTTTTTTTTGTTATTTAAATCACGTAATAATATATCTTTAAAATTATTAAAATCCTCTGTTATATCGGGATAAAAACACTTATACTTGTTATTAACAACGGGAAATCTGCGGAGTTTTACGCCGGTATAACCGTCGTATGCGGCATTAACTATTCGCGGGCAGCCGTTAAGTTCACGCCATACAGCCATTTTAGTTTTATCTTCTGTCAATATCAGTCTATTAAAAAAATTATTTAATCTTATACGCATCAGGAAACTCAAAAATATATTTACAGCTATTGAAAAACCGTAAATATATTTTTTTGTTATTATATATGAAAATTATTTTCCTAACTCTGATGCTTTCTTTTTTGTCTGCGCGATTACATCATAAAATAATTTATCAGAATTTTCATCATTCATAACTGAAATTCCGACAAAAGTACATCCGCCTTTCGTTGCTACGTTATCTATAAGTGTCTGAACAGGCAGTTCTCCTCTGTTCATAACCATCTTAGCAGACCCTAGTGCCGTTTGCGTCGCCAGCATAAGACATTTTTCATAGTCAAGTCCGAGTTTTTCTCCGGCACGAGCCATATCTTCAATAACCTTATAGAAAAATGCGGGTCCGGAACCTGAAATTGCCGTTACTACATCAATCTGTTCTTCTGAAACTTCTATACATTTACCGATATTTGATAAAAGCTCCATAACGAATTCAGCATCTTCTTCAGATGCGTAAGAGCCTCTGCAAACACCGCTCATACCTTCTAATACAAGTGCCGGAGTATTTGGCATTACACGCACAACTCTGTGCATTCCTATGATTTTTTCAATCTTCTTTGTTGAAACTCCTGCCGCAATTGACACTATTAATTTATCAGGAGTTAACTCATCTTTTATTTCATCTAAAACATCCCCAACATAGTTTGGTTTAGTGGCAATGAATATGACATCACTGTCCATTGTCAAAAATCTGTTATCGGTAAGAACTTCAATCCCTAGACGGCTTTGAGCAAGTTCTGCAACAGTACAATTAACCTCGGAACCTTTAATATTTTCTTTCGGCAAAAACTTGGAAGATATTGTTCCTTTAATAATAGCACTAGCCATTTTTCCGCAGCCGATAAAACCGATTTTACATTTTTTGTTCATATTATTTAACCTGCCCCTCTTTTTTTGTTGACTAATAATTTTTTTTAATTTAACATTAGAATTATACGACAAATATAAATTAAAAGGAATAAAGAAAAATGAGACGTACACTAGAAGGAACAAAAGTAAAAAGACAGCACGTAAGCGGTTTTAGAGCAAGAATGGCTACTCCGGGCGGACAGGAAGTTTTAAACAGACGCCGCGCTAAAGGTCGTCATAAATTAGCTATTACAGCTAAAAAACGTGCGTAATTATACGCTGGGAAAGCAAGATTTTACAAAAAATTGAACACAGCAGGTCGAAATATCTTGACGTGCTGTGTTGTTTTACAAAATATGTTAAAAAAACAATACAGACTAAAAAATAAAGCCGCATTTAATGCAACATACAGAGTTAAAAATTCATTCCATAAAGAAGGGATAACTCTGTTTGCAGGAATAACTAAAAAAAATGAAGATACAAATACACTTGCAGGATTTGTGGTAAGTAAAAAAACTCATAAAAGAGCTGTTAAAAGAAACCGGCTCAAAAGACTTATGAGGGAAGCTTACAGACTTATATTAAAGTCAAACGATTTAGGGAATTCCCAAAATTATATGTCTTTAATATTTGTCGGCGGCGAAAAGGCTTTGGACAAAAACTTTACTGAAATCCAAAACATTTTAAGTTCTCTTATCAGGAGATTATAATAATGTTTGAAGGTATATTTGTCGAAAAAGTTTTAACACAGAAATATATAAGACCATACCCTCAGGCTCCGCAGGAAACTTCAGGCTATTATGTCGGAAGCCAGTCAATTTACAGATATTCGCTTAAAGATTCCGATTACCCCACAATAATTATTCCCGATCCTCTTTATGATAACGAAGGGGGAATTATAAAACCCGGCTATTATGAACTTGCTCTTTCTGATTCAAGAGAATTCTTAATTCTTTTGGAATCCAAAAATCCTATTGCAATAATTCCTGTCATAAAAATAGAAGAAGATGCATCCGAACAGGAAAGACTAAATAACAAAAAAGTAAAAAAAGAGCTGAAAAAAGAAAAAAAAGCACGTGAAGATACAAATAAAAAAAGAGCTAAAGTCGGTATGCCGCCCGATGAACCGCAAATACATACAGAAGCGTCTATTGAATATAATCCCAAAGGCAATTTTTATCTTATAAAGTACCAAAGAGGTACTATTAAAGCATGGGGAGCCTTCAAAGGATAATTATTAAGCAATATTAAGCAGGATTAAAAAATTAGCAAAAAAAAAGTTTTGGTTTACTTTATAATAGTATGTGCAATTATGGATTTATGAATTAATGAAAAATTTTTCTAATATAAAGGAGTATAATTTATGAACAAAAAGCAGTTATTTATTGCGGCTGTAGCTGCAGTATTATCCGTTTCCGGGGTAAATGCCAGCGTTATTACAGGCGTTGAAGGTAACGGAGGTATTTTCAATATTAATCCCGAACATGTAAACGGTGATGTAGGCTACAGACAATATGACCAGTTTGAACTTTCTAAAGGCGATATTGCGAACTTAATTTATAAATATGGTCAAAGAGATCTTGAAACTTTTATTAACCTTGTTGACGGACAAGTGAAAATCGACGGTATATTAAATACTATGCGTGACGGTAACTTTTATAACGGACACGCTATATTCATTTCTCCTAACGGAATGGTCGTGGGCGCAAGCGGCGTACTTAACGTAGGTTCATTATCAGTTGTTACTCCTACAGATGATAAATATAATACTTTAAAAGGCGATTATGCAGCCAGAAACTATACTAATATTAATCAAATTTCTAAGCTGAAACAGGACAGCAACGCTGATATCACAATTGCAGGTAAAGTATTTGCAAGAAACGGTGTTGACCTTCGCGGTGCAAATATTAATGTTTCAGGCGACATCTTAAACGGAGTAAAAGCTGCAGATGCTCTAACATCTGAAGCTCAAGCCAATAACTTGTTTAACTCTCTTGTAAATACTGACGGTATTGTACAGGGAAATGCTTTTGAATCAAACGGAAGCAGCATTGTTATTAAATCAGGCGGTAAAACTGACGGGTCTAAGCTTGCAGATGCAGGAATTAATATTTCCGGCAAAGTTATAAACCACTCAGGCGGTGAAACGGCTTTGACTAACCATGGAGGAAAAGGATTAACCGTAACAGGGAACATACAGGCTAATAACAAATTAAATTTATATAATACCAACGGAAATTTAAATATTGCAGGAAAAGTTTCAAACACTAACGCTGCATTATCAATTTCCAACAAAGGCGGAGATCTTGACATCGGAAATAAAGCAAACATCTCGACAGATAACGCCCTTGAAATCGTAAATAACGGAACAGGACACCTTGCAATTGCCGGTAAAGCTGTTTCAACCGGTAAAACTGATATTGTTAATGAAGGTAAAGGCGGCATGAATATTTCGGGAACTGTCGGCAACACGTCAACTCCTTCCGTCAGAATAGTTAACCGTAACGGAGAACTTGTAATTGCTTCTACAGCAAATGTTTCAGCTAACGATACATTAAGAGTGGAAAATTCAGGTTCAGGAATGTCCGCAAACGGAACTTTAACAGCAAATAAAAAAGTTTCAATTGAAAATAAAGCAGGCAACTTAAACATTAACGGCAAAGTTGCAGTTACAAAAGGTGATATTACAATTTTAAACAACGGAGATAAATTAACTCTTGCTTCTGACAGTAATATCGCAGGAAACGGAAATGTTTCAATTAAAAATAACGGTTCTAACGGTATGACACTCGAAGGAACAATCACAAATACAGGTGAAACAGCCATTAATAATACTAAAGGACAATTACTGGCTAACGGAACAATTACAAACGAAGGTAATATCGGCATTATTAACCAAGGTACAGGGCTTGTAATTTCTAAAAATGCTAAAATTACCAACAAAGGTACAACCAAAATTGTCAACACAGGTGAAAACGGAATGTCTGTCGTCGGTTCTGTAGACAATACCGGAAATTTATATTTCTACAATGATAACGGCCAATTATCATTTACAACGGATTCCGGCAACACTACCGCAGCAAAAGTTGCAAACCGTAACGGAAATATTTATATTGCATCAAGAAAAGATGCAACAGGTATTTCTTCAAGCTCTTCAAGCAGTATAACAAATGAAAACGGTAATATTATTATAAGAAATAAAGGAGAACAAACCTCCGAAAACTCTAGAGGTTTAGATCTTCAAGGAACAATTTCAAATAAAGGCGGAGATGTTGCTATCAATAACGATAAAAATGATATGTACATTTCAGGAAACATAAATGTTGAAAACGGAAACCTCGGAATTATAAATAATGCAGGAGCAGGCAAAGCTGATTTTGCAAGCAGTGGCAAAATTAATATAACAGGCGGCAACGCTAATATTAAAAATGAAGGCAGCGGTGATATGACCGTTAACAGTGAAATCACTCACAACGGAAGATTAAATATTCTTGGGAACTCAGGTTATTTAACTCTCGGCGGCATTATTCACAACAACAGTAACGGGAATCTTGATGACAACAACGGTTTCTATGCAGCATCAAGAGCAAACGGTACAGGTATAAATGTAACAAGCGGTTTCAAAGGGGACGGCAGCGGTCAATACTTAATCAAAAATATTTCCGGTGATAATGGATTGAGATACCAGGGTAATATTAATACAAGTGCCCAAGCTGAATTATATAACCAGAAAGGCGATATGACCGTAGGCGGTTCACTTACAGGCAAACCGGCTGTAATCTTAAATACCGGAGATAAATTGACAGTAAACGGAACTGTATCAAGCGAAACAGATGCGAAAGTTGTTAATAAAGGATCTGCAGCAGCTGATGTTTCAAAAGCAACTGTTAATACTCCGAATGAAAAATGGTTCTATGAAAAACTAAAAAAATAGACCTAAAAATCAATAAACGAAAAGAGTTCCGATTAATGGAACTCTTTTTTTATAAAATGGGGGTTGCAATTTAAAATTCAGCATTACATAATAAAAAAGTAAATTAAATAACGCGGGATGGAGCAGTCTGGTAGCTCGTCGGGCTCATAACCCGAAGGTCGTTGGTTCAAATCCAGCTCCCGCAACCAATTAAATCAAGGGTTTCAGGTTTTTATCTGAAACTCTTTTTTTTATTCCTGCCCCCTATTTGCCCGCCCCGCACAACTGATTTTATTAAATGTTGAAATTAGTTATTAGATTTTGTATATCATCTTAACATTAGTAAGCACACAGAAACGCTGACTTGCACAGCAGGCAAAAATCCTAAATAATCAAAATGATTTTTAAGAGAACATAAAGGGGGTATAAATGTCAGAAAGTAATAAGATTAACAAAATTATGCAATTTTTAGAAAAGCATATTAAAAGAGTGGGCTATATACAGGCAATAAAAAATTTGCAATACGGTTTGAATATTATGAACCGCGGCAGACAAAATTTTCCCGGAGAAAATTTTATTCAGCTTGATGAAGACGGAGATTTCGGTGTTAAAACCTATAATTGTTTATTAAGTTTGTGCAAATATGCAAGTCTTGAGCTTATTTTCAAAAACATAAAAAAAGCGGCAATAACAAATGCAATTTTTGATACTAAAAATGATAACCGTATTAACACGAAAAAAATGGTAGACAATATAAACAATGATTTAAATTTAACGGGGGAATATTAATGACTGAAACAGTATTAAAAGGCGGTATAAGCAATACGGTTTATATTTGGCGAACAGAGGAAAAAGCTTGCGAAAGGTGTCAATCCTTAAACGGTCAGGAATATTATAATATAGAAGATATTCCTGACAGACCGCATCCCAACTGTAAATGTTATTTGGAAACAAAAACAGATGACGAGCTTTGTGACTGCTATGATTTGTATGAGCGCTTAGAAGAAATAATAATGAATTTTAATATTCTGGAAAGTGCTGTAGGAGCGGAAATTACATCTATTGAAAAATTAGCATATCAGGCGGATGCTTCATTATCGGAATTAGATGAAAAATTAAACGAGATTTCAAGTGAATACGGAATGCATTTACCTGAATGTGAATATAACATTGATGCCGATTTTGAGCAGATGTATGCACAGAAATTTGAACTGCTGACATTAATAAATGATATAACAGGCTTACTAAGTCCGTTACAAACAATTCTCGGAACAATATACAATTTTGTTAGTAATTACATTTATTTATTAGCCGAACGGGACGGCACAATGGATAAATTTTATCATTCAAAAGCAAATTGCGAAGCTGCCAAAAGAGGGATTTTAGGAACGGCAGTCGCAACGGGATTAAGTGATTTAAAAGAGTTATACGACTCTTTCACCTATGTACATACACACAAAGTGAGCAAAGAAGAAGCCCTAGCAGATTCCCAACGTGATCAAGTCGCTAACAATGAAGGAAGAACAAGAGGACGTATGTATCCTGATTGCGACTGTGCGGCATTAATGTGGGGATTACGACCTAAGCACAGAAAAGAGAGATGAAAAAGGAATTATTTTTAATCTTATTTAAATATCTGACTTTATAATGTTAGTATGAAGTACAAATATTTATGGATAATATTATTAATTATAATCACCTTTTCGGGACAGATTAGAGACAGATATTCTAAATTTATCGAACTCAATATGTGTCTGGATACGGGAATTTGCGCGGAAGGGATTATAACAATGGTAGAGGGCACTCTTGTAGAAATAAATGAAGAGAACTGCAAAAAATATAAGAAAACTTGGAACAAAAAAAATCGAACCTGCAATATAAGACTTTATTAAAAAAGTACAGCATAAAGCTGTACTTTTAAATTGTTATTTTTCGTATTGTCTGAAGCCAATAGGTTTATATGTTTTTCCGTTTTTGTTTGAAAAATCATCTACAGCTTTTGAAAAATCTTCGGAAGTAATCTCTAAAGAATCTATATCAGATTTTGTAAACGAACCATCTTCCATCTTTTTATAAATTCCTGTTCTTTCAAACGCATTTTCGTTAGCCGCATTAACAATATGCGATATATCTGCACCCGTAGTTTTCATATCAAGCAGTTTCTTTGCAAGCTTATTTTTATCAATGTCGGAAGCCAGAGATTTATTTCTTGTATGAATATCAAAAATTTTAAGTATTCCGTCAAGAGTATCAGGAGCCTTAACTTCTATGTGCTGCCCGAAACGTCCTGAACGTGTTATGGCATCATCAAGCATATTTAACTTATTTGTAGCCGCAATTACATAAATATCATCACCGTTTTTCTCAACATCACTCATTAACGTTAAAAGCTGATTTACAACTTTATCTCCGTAAACATCTTTTCCGCTGCGTTTTTTTGCTACGGCATCAAATTCATCAATAAAAATTATACTCGGCTGATTTTCTCTTGCGAGCTCAAACAGGTTTCTCCAGTTTTCTTCGGACTCTCCAACCCATTTTGACTCCATTTCAAGTCCGTTTAATTTGACAAAATTTGCACTCGTTTCATTAGCTAACGCTTGAGCAATAAGAGTTTTTCCTGTACCGGGCGGTCCGTACATAATAAAGCCGTGATTTACAATACTGTTTTCATATGCTTCAGGATACTTTACAGGATAGAGAATTCCTTTTTTAAGGTCGTTTATTACTTTATCCTGCCCTCCAACATCTGCAAAAGTAAGTTTTTTACCTTTAACTCCGTCCTGTTTAACAAGAGAAAGTATAGATTTTAAATTTTGTTTTTGTATTGCAGGCTTAACATCATTTGTCAGGTCAAAAACTCTTGAAAAAATATGTCTGTGTAAGCTCAAATCGGCTTTAGGCTTATCTTTAATAACTATATCCGTATCATTAACTTTGACAGTATCTCCGGGAAGAACATAAAAGCTTTCACCTTGTTTGATAGGAGCCTGACCGCTCTGGTCAATCAAAAACATATCAAACTTATTAGGATTAATAACTTCCAATTCATCATGAGCATTTCTCAAAAAAGCAGCCGTTCCTTGCATGTTTTCATCTTCAACATAAAGAAAACGTTTAATAATATTTTGAAAATATCCTGAAGATTCTTTTAATGCTTTTTGAGCATCTTTCAATGATTTTGCGGTTACAACAATGTCTCCGTGCCTTGCGACCTGAAACATTGCAGCTAAACGGTCATCAAGCGGAATTTTTTTTGCAAGGGTTAATGCTGTTGTCTGTAAGCTTGTAAAACTGACTTGAGAATTGTCATTTTTTATACTTTTAGCAGAAGCAAAAGAAACTACATTAGCCGCAAGCTCAGAATTGCCCCCCCCCCGAACTTGATAAGTGTTGTTTTTACAATAATAATTTTGTACAGGTAAAATTTTCACAGATACACCCCCTTTTACGATTTCTCCAGATTACAGTATGTTTTAAATAACGTCAATAGCCTGACCTGCTTGCAAAAGGCAAAACTACTACTGCTGTAGTATATATTCGCATTTACATTTCTTTACAATTGATATTCAAAACATTATTTGATAAAATTTTAAACATTATGAGCATAGAAAAAGTAAAAGAATTTTTAAAAAAATATAATAAGGACAATGCTGTAATCGAGCTTGTTAAATCCAGTGCAACAGTTGAACTTGCAGCATCAGCTCTGGGGGTTATACCTGCAAGAATAGCCAAAACATTATCTTTTAAAACCGATAATTCCTGTATTCTTGTAGTTTGTGCAGGAGATGCAAGAATTGACAATAAAAAATTTAAAAACTTTTTTGGAATTAAAGCCAAGATGCTTACCCCCGAAGAAGTAATATCTTATACAGGGCATGCAATCGGCGGGGTGTGTCCGTTCGCACTAGCTGATAACAGTGTGAAAGTTTATTGTGATTTATCTCTTAAAAGATTTTCAACTATTTTCCCTGCCTGCGGGAGCGGGAATTCTGCAATAGAACTTACCTGCGATGAACTTTTTGAAATTTCCGATTGCTGCCAATGGGTTGATGTCTGCAAAGATTGGAATTAACATAATGCAAATTTTTTATAATTTTATAGCAATATTTATAAGAGTAGCAGCAAATTCACTGAGTAATGTCTTTCAGAAAAAACTTGCCTTTGAGGGTGAAAATCCGATTAATGTAAACTTTATAAATTATTTACTCCTAAGCTTATTTTCAATCCCGCTTTTATTTTTTGTTGATTTTACCGGCATTAATTTAACATTTTTGTTGTATGCTTTAGCTGGAGGCTTAACAGGTGCTGTATGCAATTGCTTTATGGTAATGGCTCTTGAAAAAGGAGAGTTATCGGTTCTCGGACCGATTAATTCTTATAAAGCTGTAATCGGTCTTATTTTCGGTATGCTTATATTGCATGAAATACCGAATATGTATGGAATTATGGGAATTTTATTAATTATATCAGGGTCATACTTTATTCTGGAAAGCCCCAAAGCATTAATGAAAAAAGATATTCAGTACAGAATTTATGCCCTCATTTTTTCAGCAATTGAAGCCGTATTTATAAAAAAAGTTATTATACTTTCATCAATAACCGCATCATTTATTACTTCAAGTTTTCTCGGGGCAATTTTTTCATTCATAATTATGAATATCTTTTCGTCCTCAAAACTTCAATTACCTGTTAAAAGACATTCAATAATGTATATTTTAACCGCATTATGCTTTGGATTAATGACTTTTACTACAGCATACGTGTTTAAATATATGAATGTAGGCTGTGCATTATCTCTTTTTCAACTTTCCATTATTATTAATGTTATTCTCGGATATAAACTGTTTAACGAAAAAAATCTCATAAAAAAACTGTTTGGTTCCTTAATAATTCTTATAGGTTCGGCAACAATTTTAATTTTCGGACATTAATATGGTAAAATAATCCGAAAGGGGTAAAAATGCTTGCACCAGTAAACGGTACAAGATTAGAATATGATATAAGGCAGTATAAAAGCCGCAGAAATCACAGGATAGAGGAAGCTGACGGTTCAACAAAAGTTAAAGTTGCGGCAGGTTCCATAGCAGGGACTGTTCTGCCGATGCTTACACTTGCAAAAAGTCAGAAATGCAGACTTTATAATATCAAATACGGCGTTAAAGAAATGATTTTTGTCAGTGCAGGAAGTATAGCAGGCGGTCTTGCTGCAGGATTGATATGTGATAAAAAGGAACATCGTAAACAAAAAGTTAATGAGAGCGTGTTTCAGTTTATGAACGCATCTGTTCCGCCTCTGCTAACAGCTGCATTATATTCATTCGGGAAAAATATTAAATACAGAATTGCAAGTACAATTGTCGGGCTTTTCGGAGGAATGCACATTGCCGCGAAACTTTCTAATAAAATTAACGATCCTCATGACAAAGTTCCCGACAGAAAACTTACTTTCAAAGACTCTATCGCGAACATTGACGATGCATTAGGGGTTTTAATCCTTGCAAAAGTTCCGATTGCAGAAAAATTACACGTTGATAAAACACTACCTGCGATCTACAGCTGGTGCGGTTACAGGGCAGGCATAAGCAATTAGTCCGTCAAACCGCTGTTATCATTTTCAATCTTAATCTGTCCGTTTTCTTCCACAAATTTTTTCTTATGAAATAACTTCTTAATAAGCGGTTCTTTCGGAGCAGTCCTTTTTTCAAAACGAGCCTTTTCTGTTTCAACATCGTTATAATCATTTAGTTCTTCCATTCTAAATCTCTGCTGATTAATCATCTGCATATCATGCACCTGAATAATTGCGGCATCAGGCGGAAGTACACAATAAGCAGGTAAAATCGGCAAACATAATAATACGGTTAAAATAAATTTTTTCATACTTAATTCTCCTGATTATTTAATACGAAAAACAACGTTTGCAACTGCCGTAACTTTTTTATCAATTGTGGAAGTGTCATTTATTCCCATATCGGAAACGTTAGTGGAATCAACCGGAGTTATTTGAAACACACCCATATTAACGGATTGAATTTTACCGGGTTTATTTCTTGTTGCTTTTAACATTGCAGAAGCCCTGTTTTTTGCATCTGTTGTTGCGTCCTGCAGAAGTTTAACTTTCAAATCCGAAAGCCCCGAGTAAAAATATTCGGTGCTCATTACGTTTATATCTACTCCTTTATCTAGCAGACTTTGAATATCTGTTGATATATTTTTTATTTTTTGAACATCATTTGATTTAATCACTATTTGCTGTGAAAGATTATAGTAAGCAATATCGTTTGTCACATTTCCGTTCGGCGTGTATTTATATGAATTGTATCCGTTCGAAGCTTTAACATCAATGTCGGTAATCCCCTTCTCTTCAAGATATTTCATCACAACTGGCAATTGAGATTTAACCGTATTGTATGCAAGCTGTTTATTAGGTTTCCTTGCGGTAATTTCAAATTCAAGTCTTGCTGAATCTGATTTTACAACCTGATAAGCGGAACCGGTTACGGTAATTTTATCCTTAGACATTGCGCCCGTTCCTGCTTTCACTGCAAGGATTAAACCAAGTGAGAGAATAACGGCAAGCCAGACCAACTGTAATTTCTCTAACCTTTCAAACATATACACACTCCTTTGTTACAATAAACTTAAAATTTATATATCACATTATAACCTATATTTAACAAAAATCAATTGCGCAGTTAAAATTACCATGGTACAATTTTTTTACAAAAAATAAGCGGGGTTTTATGAATAAATATTTAGAAAAAGTTTTAAATGAAATTAAAAATAAAAATAATAACGAAAAAGAGTATATTCAGGCTGTAGAAGAAGTTTTTACAACAATTGAACCTGTTGTAGATAATCATCCGGAATATGAAAAAATTGCCCTGCTAGAAAGAATGGCTGAGCCTGAAAGATTAATTTCATTCAGAGTTCCATATGTAAGAGATAACGGACAAACTGTTGTTCACAGAGGTTTCCGCGTACAATTCAGCAGCCTTATAGGTCCTTACAAAGGCGGTTTGAGATTTCACCCGAGTGTTAATCAAAGCATTATGAAATTTCTTGCTTTTGAACAAATCTTTAAAAATGCTTTAACAGGGTTACCCATAGGCGGCGGCAAGGGCGGCAGTGATTTTGACCCTAAAGAAAAATCTGACGCTGAAATTATGAGATTTTGCCAGAGTTTTATGACAGAATTGCAAAGGCATATCGGGCAGGATGTTGATGTTCCTGCAGGTGACATAGGAGTTGGAGAGCGCGAAATCGGCTACCTTTTCGGGCAGTATAAAAGAATAAAGGATATATATGAAGGCGGTGTTTTAACAGGCAAAGGACTTTCTTACGGCGGCTCGCTTGCAAGAAAAGAAGCTACGGGCTTCGGTCTTATCTATTTTATGAGAGAGATGCTGAAACATAACGGCAATCAATCTTTTGAAGGAAAAACCGTTACGATATCCGGAGCAGGCAATGTTGCAATATATGCATGCCGGAAAGCCCTTGAATACGGCGCAAAAGTTGTTGCAATGAGCGATTCTAAAGGCTGTATTTATGATAAAGACGGAATTGATTTGGATTTAATAAAACAAATTAAAGAACAAAAACGCGGACGAATTTCAGAATACCTTGAACGCCGCCCGCAGGCTCAGTATTTTGTAAGAGAAAATGAAGATTCTCCTATATGGAATATTAAAACAGACATAGCACTTCCCTGCGCAACACAAAACGAGCTTACTTTGAATTCAGCAAAAAAACTGGTTGAAAACGGTGTTATTGCAATAGGAGAAGGAGCAAACATGCCTTGTACAAAAGAGGCAACAGAATATTTACTTGCAAATAATATACTGGTAGCTCCCGCAAAGGCTGCAAATGCAGGAGGAGTAGCAACTTCTGCCATAGAAATGAGCCAGAACAGCATGAGATATTATCTGACTTTTGAAGAAGTTGATAAAAAGCTCGACAGTATAATGGTTAATATATTTAATTCATGCAAAAATGCCGCGGAAAAATACAACCTGGGCAATAATTATGTTGCAGGTGCAAATATCGCGGCATTTACAAAGCTTGCAAAAGCTATGGAAGCTCAGGGAATTGTTTAAAATAAGCTGTTAATCCTTTTAGGCGAACAAGCTTCGGGATCTTTTTTTGCAAATTTATACTTATTATATTTGCAATACTCGTTTATTATAAGCCTGTAATTTTCAATTTCCCTTTTATTCATTGCTATGGCAAAGTTTGCTTTCAAGATAGGATACTGCTCTTTATAGCTTTCATCTACATTATTTGAAATGGGAAATATAGTATCCAGCATTCTTTGTCTGTCAGATTCATATAAAAGACAGTTATTTCTCAAATAATTTGAAAACCTGTTATCAGATTTAAAGTTTCTTGAAATATTAATACAAGTTTCATGCTGATATTGATGACTTTTTGCCATTTCTCTGAAAGCATTTCTTTTTTCATTTGTATTGCTTGCAGCCAAAACACTGTTTGCAAACAGTAATAGAGTTAATATTATAATAAATTTCTTCATAATATTTTATAATAATACATTTAACAAGCTATGGCAGAAAGTTTACATTCATTAATACAAGGTATTTCAATGCTGTAATTATTGTAGTTAGATTTTTTACTTTCCACATTGATTTTGCCGTTATGAGCGTTAATAATCTGTTTTGCAAGATATAAGCTCAAACTGCTTCCGACCTTGTCCATTTTTTCGGCTGACGTAGTATACATTCTGAACATATTCTGTATTGTTTCTGATGAAACATAAGGACTTTCAAACCCGAGTGATATAAATACGTTGTTTTCATCATTATGTTTTCCGATTTCACACACAATTTCGGTATCTTCGTATGCATTTGAAACACAATAATTAATCAGGTTTTCAAAAGCTTTTTTCATTTGATTTTTATCCGCATAAAGAGAAACAAATTTATCTTTAGCCTGAACTTTTATACGAATATTTTTATGACGCATATCTTTATATGATTTTGAAAAGCATTCATCAAGAAGTTTAAGCATATGAATTTTTTCATAGTTCAAAGTCATATCGTTATTTTCATATTTATATGTCGCAAGTATAGTTGAAAGCATATCATACATACAGTAGCAGGAATCAAGCGTCAAATTAAGAATTTCCCGCTGACCGTCGTTAATCTTTCCCATTTTTTCATTTACGATTAACTCAAGAGCTCTGATTTGGGCAAGCGTAGGTATTTTTAAATCATGGCTTAATGTAGAAATATATGTTTCTCTTTGCTTTTGTGCATCTCTTTCCGCATCAATATTTCTGCCGAAAACAATAAAACCTTTGACATCCTTTCTTTTGTCTAAAATAGGAACCTTTCGAATTCTGAACCACTGTTGTTTGCCGTTTTTGAGTTTTACCTGTTTGTCAGATACGAAAGTTTTTTTGTTTTGAATAATAAGGTTGTTTTCTTCTTTGATCAGTTCCATGGTATCCCTTTCAAATACATCTAAAGACAGTTTCCCAAACTGCTTTTCACCCGTAATATCGAAAAATTTTAAAGCTTCCGTATTACCGGTTACAAACCTATAATTTTTATCAATTATAAGTGCAATAAGGGGTAAATTATTTATAATAGAAGTCAGATGTGCAGAACTGCATTCTATCTGGTGCTTCAAGCGATTTTCTCTTTCTTCGTATTCTTCCAAAAACAGATGTTTATAAATATAAACAACAAGAAATACATTAATAGAATTACAAAGTAAGGAAAAGCCGAATACAGGCAGTGAAAACTTAAAATTTGCCATAGCACAAAGAATTGTACTTACAATTGTTGTGAGCAGCATGCAATATAAGAAAATTTTAAGAGTTGCCCTTCTGAACATACTTTCCTCTATTTCTAATTACATGTACATACTAAATTAATATACTAAAAAATACATTACCCACATGTGCAATAATCAGATAAAAAGAAGAAGAATTTGTCATTTACATTGACATTTTTTCTTACTGACGGGACTGCCGAAAATCAGTCTTAGTCCGCCAAACGGCTTTTTCATGGTGCAATTTAATCCTGCGGTCATTTCATCAATATTGCATAAAATTCTATTCATCTCATTTATAGTACACCCTATCTGCGGAATAGTTTTATTGAATTCATTAGTCATAAGTTTAACATTACGCGTAACAACCTGAACATTTTTTGCTGTAGAGTCCATTCTTTGTTCTGATAATGCCCCGTCAATATTACCCGTAACATCACTTACATTTTCAGAAACTTTAACAAAGTTTGATGTACTCTTGCTTAAATCAGCTGAAGCTTTAACTACGTTAGGTTTAACATCACCTGCCATTGAGTTCAATGTCCCGAATAAATCACCAAGTGTTTGAATTGTTACATTCAAATTTTTAATAGTTTCGGCAGCATCAGCTTTCATAGCTTCAAGCGATTCGGGATCCTGATTTGCAAGGTAACTTTCAAGTTCGACGGTTGTTTTTCCGGAGATACGGTCGCCGTCTTTCAGATAAAATACAGAAGGAGATTTGGGATACACTAAATCTATATAATCAAATTTTCGGTTCCATCTGTTGCGTTCTTTTTTTAAGCTTGCTGAAATGTTAATCGGAAGTTTCAAATCATGCGGATGCAGTTCTAGAGTTACAATTGTTGTCGTATATGTTTTATTAGGGCGGACTTTTACAACCCTTCCGATTTTAAAGCCATTGTAGTAAATCGGTGCTCTGTCGTGAAAAGGACGCAAATTTTTAAATTCTGCCGTAACATAAGTGTTGGTTTTATACATGTAATATGCAACACCTATTGCTAAAAGTACTGAAAGTAATATTAATGCTTTATACAAATTGTTCATATTAGAAATTCTATTTTACGTAAAATAAAAACACATTCCCGAACAGGTTAATTTTATAGTACAATATGGTTATGAAAGAAAATGAATATTCCCGAAAAGCGGGAAAATTATTTTGTGAAGGCTATAACTGCGCACAGTCCGTATTCTGTGCATTCTCTGATGATTTAGGTATTAATTTTGAAACAGCATTAAAACTCTCGTCATCTTTCGGAGGCGGAATGGGCAGACTGCGTGAAGTATGCGGAGCCGTAAGTGCAATGTTTATGATTGCAGGATTAAAATACGGTTATACATCACCGGATGATGATAAAATTAAGGCACAGCACTACGCAAGAATTCAACAACTTGCTGAAGAATTCAAAAAAAATAATAAATCAATAATATGCCGTGAACTTTTAGGACTTGATATACAGCAGGATTCACCTATACCTGCAAAAAGAACCGAACAATATTACAAAGCCCGTCCGTGTGAACAGTTGGTAAAGGAAGCAGCATATATAATAAGTAATTACATAAATTCAACAAAGCATTCATAATCTTTTTTGTAACAAAAATACAAAGATAAAAAAATTAGCTTCCAGTATATAACTTTTATAATATAATTGTTTTGTTACATTAGCTGATTTGATAATTGTGTAAGATTACTCTGATGCTACAATAAAAAAATAAAAAATAACGGGAGGCATTTCTTATGAGAAAGCTAATAGCAGGATTACTGGCATCGGTTCTTATATTTAACACTACGGCTGCTGCTTCGTATGCTGTAATCGAAAATTTAAGTATAAGACAATCTGTACAGGCAGAAGAAAATGCGATAATCCCGATAAAACTGGAAAAAGAAATTAAAGCTTCCCTTGCAAAAGTTTACGGCTCCGAAAATGTTGAAATAATTTATTCAAATATTCTCTCAATCGCAAAAAAGGCAAAAGAAGAACGTTCTTCCGCACTTATAGAAGAAGATTTGAACAGACCCTCAGACTGGTATAAAGATGAAGTAATTTATATGTTTTACGCAAACCATTTCGGCGTAAAAAATCCCGATAAAACAAACACTTTTAAAGATGATATACATATGCTTGATTATTTGAAAGGATTGGGTGTAACAACAATATACATTTTGCCTTTCGTTGACTCTCCTATGGAAGATGCGGGCTTTGATATCAGAAACCCCAGAGGTATAAGACAGGATTTGGGCGGAATGTTTGAATTTCAAAAATTCATATCAGCCGCCAGACAAAAAGGATTTAAGATCAAGGCTGATTTAGTTCTTAATCACCTTTCAGATCAGCATGAATGGTTCCAGTCAGCTTTGAAGGGAGATACTTCCAAAATAGATTACTTTGTCGTAAGAGAACAAATGCCTGAATACACAAGATACAAAGACCCGAAACTCGGATGGGTTGCGGAATACAAAGAAGATAACGGAAAAACTTCAAAAAGACGAATTATCTTCCCTGAAATAACCGAAAATAATTACAGAAAAGTAACAATAAATAAAAAAGATTATTATTTCTATCATACATTTTACCCGTTCCAGCTTGACATTAACTGGAAAAATCCGAAAGTTTTATATTATAACCTTGAAACAATTGCCTTCTGGGCTAATCAGGGGGTAGATATTTTCAGAATGGACGCTATTCCGTATTTGATTAAAGAGGACGGCACAAACGCTGAAAACCTTGAAGAAACGCACAGAATTATTAAAATTTTAAGTGCCTTTATTCAGGCTGTCGCCCCGCGTTCGGTAATTCAGGCAGAAGCCTGCCAGATGCCTAATAAAATCCTTCCGTATTTCGGAGCGGCAAGAAAAGTTAAAGAAGATATCAAAGGCGAAGAAAAAGAACTTACAAGAACGGACGAAGTGCAAATTGCTTATCACTTTCCTTACATGCCTGCAATATGGGCATCGCTTGTAACCGCAGATAACAGTTATTTCTGGAAAGCATACAAGCAGACCCCGCAAATTCCTGATACTGCATCATGGGCAATATTTTTAAGAGTACACGATGAGCTTACTCTTGAAATGGTTAACGAAAAAACAAGAGAAATTCTCTTTGAAGATTTAGCCCCGAAAGGTGCAGCATTCAGAAAAGGCTTCGGAGTTAGCGGAAGGATGGCAAATTTTCTTGATAACAATCCTGACAGAATAGGAATGGCTTTTTCAATTCTTATGTCGCTTCCCGGTATTCCGATTATATACTACGGGGATGAAATCGGTATTCAAAATAATTTTGCAAACGCTAAAAAAAGTGCAAAACTCCGTGAAGCAAAACAAAAAAAAGACAAAGATGTTAAAAATAAAGTTAAAATGCTAAGCTATTTTGACAGCCGCGACATAAACAGAGGCCCGATAACACAAAAGACATTTGAAGATGCAGTCAATCACAAAGGAACGTATAATAACAGAGTATATGAACGTGTAAAACAGCTTATAAAAGTAAGAAAGCAATACCCTGTAATAACAAGAGGTTCATTTGTCGAGCTTAAAACCAAATCCCCTGAAGTTTTTGCCTACGTAAGAGCAACAGACACAGACAGAGTAGTCGTAATAAATAACCTTTCAGACAAAAAAATCAAAGCGAGCGTAGTATTTACCGATGATAATTTCGGGAAAAAAGAAAAAGATATTTACCTGAAAAATTTATTAACAGATAAAATGGTACGCGCTAGAGTTGAAAATAAAGAGTTAACAGTAAGATTAAATGCTTACGATGCAATGTGGCTTAAAATGTGAAAACAACGTGCCGTTAAACTAATCAAATGTTAATAATTCTATAAGTGGTATACCTAATCCATCAGCAATTTTTTGTAAAATAACCAAACTCGGATTACGTTCGAGACGTTCAATTCTTCCAATATAAGTCCTGTCAATACCACACATAAATGCCAGTTCCTCTTGAGAAAGCCCCCTGCTTTCTCTTATTAAATATAATTTTCTGGCAAATTTTTTCTGCACATCGCTTGACATATAAAATAATGTATG
>FR900479.1:99091-99442 GCA_000438175.1 Fusobacterium sp. CAG:439
AAAATAATGTATGCAATCATGTGACTATAGTCGACCGCCAGTTGGCACGTAATTAATGCGAGACACTATGGATACTTGTCTGGATATACTAAGAGAACAGATTAAAAATTTAAAAGAAAACTACTATAATTTCATGGGTTCTTTTACAAATATGTTTGAGTTTAGTAATATACGATAATGGATGAAAGCAACAGAATTCCGATATATACTAAACAGTATAAACAGATTAATGCAAAACTAAAAAAATTATACCAACATTTATTAGAGCTACGTGAAGAAATTTCAAATTTATAACTTAAAATCAAATAAATCAGATAATGAAATATTTAAACCTTTTGATAATTTATATAA
>FR900480.1 GCA_000438175.1 Fusobacterium sp. CAG:439
CTTCTGATACAGTTTATATTCCGGGGAATTTGATTGTAGGAAAAGATACACTGTTGGGCGCCCGTGCCGTTAATGACGGACATACATATGCGGTTTACTTAAAGGCACATAATAAAGATCAGTGGAGTGATTGGGTTTATTTAGGAACTGAGGATTATAAAGGCGGAGATGATAACTTTTACAGAACAAACCCTATAACTGTAGGTCCTTTTACTCTTGGCCCTTCAGACAAATTCACCTCTGACCGTCGTTTAAAATACGTCGGTAAAGAGTTTACTTCAGGCTTGGATAAAATCCGTCAATTGAAAGTTTTTAATTATACCTTTAAAAAAGATAAAACCAAAACACCTCATGTCGGCGTAATTGCACAAGATTTGCAAAAGGTATTTCCGGATGCTGTAAAAAAAGGCAAAGACGGCTTTTTAACAATCCGTTTTGAAGATATGTTCTATGCAATGATAAATGCAATCAAAGAACTTGATACCCGTATTACCGCACTGGAAAAAGAAAATCAGGAGCTGAAAGTTCGCCTTGAAAAACTTGAAGCTAAAATTTTATACTGAAAAAAAGATAAGCTGCCGTGCAATTCACACAAATATTTATTGTGTCGGGTTAAGCGGATTGTCCGCAGAGGGCGAACGGTCAAATCGGTGAGCTTTGCCGGGAGACCCGTTTAACGCGGACAACCAAGCAGCGGCACGCTTAACTTTCATTCCT
>FR900481.1 GCA_000438175.1 Fusobacterium sp. CAG:439
GTAAAGTTTTTCTTCTAACTCATTAATTATATAATAAAGCCGCCTGCAAAAACAGTGCGGCTTTTTTTTATTAGAATTTACTTTACCAAATCTAATTATTAGTTTATAATTATTTTATGGAAAGAAATACTGTAAAATTACAAGGTCTGAATATTGATACATTTACTTTTAATGAGGCTGTAGAATATGCTAAATCTATTTCAGGTCAGGTAGTGACAATAAATCCTGAAATGATTAATAATGCTGTAAAAAATTCTCAATTTGCTGATATTATAGATGATGCGGAACTGGTAATTCCTGACGGAATTGGAGTTGAAATCGGATTGAAAATTCTCGGGCATAAAGTCAGGAGAATTGCGGGAATTGAATTTGCACACAGGATGATTGAAGAATGTGCAAAAGACAGATTATCTGTTGCTCTCATAGGAGCTAAACCTGAAATCGTTCAAAAAGCAAAAGAAAATCTTATGAAAGAATGTTCTGATTTATATATAACCTATGTTCAAGACGGTTATTTTAAAGATGATGAAAAAGTATTTAATGACCTGAAAATAAGACAGCCGCGTCTTGTATTGTGCGCCTTGGGATCTCCTAAGCAGGAAGAATTTATATTTAAAGCTAAAAAATTATTACCCGAGGCTTTATTCATCGGTGTCGGCGGAAGTTTTGATGTTTGGTCGGGTGTTGTAAAGCGCGCTCCGGTAATTTATCAGAAATTAGGGCTTGAATGGCTTTACAGAACTGTTAAGGAACCCAAAAGATTTAAAAGAATTTTTCCGACATTACCTTTGTTTGTCTTAAAAGTTCTAAGAGAAAAATTCATACCAAAAGGAGTGTAGTTTTATGTTAAGCGATAACGATATCAAAAGTTTAGAAAAACTGTGTAAAGAAAACAGAAAAAATATTTTAAAAATGGTTTATAATGCTCAATCAGGTCATATAGGCGGAGCTATGTCTGCCGTAGAACTGTTAACAGTCCTTTATCATAAGTGTATGAATATCTGCCCTAAATGGACTAAAGATGAAAATTTTGCAAATCGTGACAGATTTGTATTGTCTAAAGGACATGCTTCTTCTGTATTATATTCTGTTTTATCTCAGCTCGGATATTTTCCTAAAGAAGAACTTATGACATTCAGATTATTCGGCTCAAGACTTCAGGGACACCCTGTTCCTGTTTGCCCTGGAATTGATGTGGCAACCGGATCTTTGGGACAGGGATTATCTGTTGCCTGCGGTATGGCAATGGGGCTAAAACTTGACAAAAATCCCGCAAAAGTATTTTGCCTTATGGGAGATGGTGAACTGCAGGAGGGAAGTGTTTGGGAAGCTTTTATGCACTGTACTCATCAAAAACTCGATAATATCATTGCAATTATTGACAGAAACAGGCTGCAAATCGACGGCTGTACCGAAAATGTTAAATCGTTAGATCCTCTTGATGCTAAATTAAAAGCTTTTAACTGGGATGTGATTGAAATTGACGGACATGATATTAAGGCGGTTTACGATGCAATTGAAAAAGCGAAGAACTCCGATAAACCCGTTGCAATCCTTGCTGATACCGTTAAAGGTAAAGGAATAAGCTTTATGGAGAATAACGCAGGCTGGCACGGCAAAGCGCCCAATAAAGAAGATTTTGAGCGTGCTATGACTGAATTGGAGTAATTATGATTATTGATAATTTAAAAAATATATCTGATTATAATATTATTTCACAGAATGTAATTGATTTTTTGTATGGCTTAACTTCGCAGACAGAAACAGGACATTATAAAATAGATGATTATTCTTACGCGAATGTTGATGTATATGAAACAAAATTTCCTGAACTCTGTAAGTTTGAAGCTCATAAAAAGTATATAGATATACAAATGCTTCTTTCAGGAAAGGAAGAGCTTGATTTTATGCCTGTTGAAGGATTAACCGTTTCGGAAGAATATGATAATAAACGTGATATCATGTTCTTTGAAAACCCTGATAAAATTTCTGACACGGTAATTCTTGAACCAGGCAAATTCGCTTTAATATATCCGCATGAAGCTCATAAGCCGCAAATGAATATTTGCGGCAATTCTGAGAAAGTTAAAAAAGTTGTGGTAAAAATATTAGTTTGATTTTTCACTCTTGTTATTTTTATGTTTACCTGTGAATGCAGGTTTTACAACTTTTTTAATTACAACATGTTCGACGAAGTTATCAATAGGTTTAATTGCAAGTCCGAGGGCAATAAATCCGCCTACCGTTTTTAATATTTTAGCATTCATAATTTTGCTTTTCTGATATTTTTTAATAATATCTTCAGCGGCATCTCTTATAAATGTTGCTTTATAATCAGGATCTTTTGCATATTTTTCTTTAAGTTTTCCGAATTTTTTCCACATTTTTGAGGTGAATTCTGCAGGTTTTCTGTCATTTTTCAAATCATCATAAATTTTAAACATATTATCAATATGAGTGTCAGCATACTTCAGAACTCTGTCTTTTTGAGACATTGCCAGCGATTCCGGATGCGGATGTCTGCGTCCGAATATGGCATCTCCTAAAAATTTTAACGGATTTTTTATTTTGTTTTCTCTGATTAATTTTTCGCGTTTTGTAATTAACGATTCTCTGAAATGTTCTTTGAAGCCTGAAATATCGTTTTCGTAGTTATCAATATGGCGTCTGCTTGTAAATTCTTGAAGGAAGTTAATAACTTCTTCTCTTGATTGTAGTGACAAGCCTGTTTTATCCATAACACCCATGGCGGAAGCTGTTTTTTGACCTGCGATTACTGCTCCTGTCGGCAGTATTACACTCGCAAGAAGTTGGAATATAGCTTGTTCTGTACCTCTTTTCCCGTCAGGGTTATATGAGCTTTTTTCATTTTTATACTTATCATAAATATCAGCGCCAAAATACAGCATTGCGGGAAACCACAATAATGTTCCAAGTTTTGGAGCAACTTCGCTTATTGCGGCTCCGAGTTCGTTAGAATATGCTAAACCTCTTGCAGGCCATTGCATAAGAGGATCGGAATATGTTTGCTGTTTTTTCTCATTCTTATCTGTTTTTTCGTTATTGCCGAATACAGGTGCATTACTTTTACGAGTAATGTTATGAGGGGTGATTGTAATCAAATTTCTGTCTCCTACCGGTCTGTAAATCTTCCAACATGTATATAATACCTGAAAAAATAATCTTTTGCCAGCATGCGGAGGTTTGTAAAAATTTTGTAACTTTTTATCTTGCATTTTTTCTTATGTCGTGATAGCATAATTTCAAAAGGAAAAGTAATTTTATGCCAAACTTAAATCTAAACACTCAATCTTGGTGGCACCTGTTTAACGGAACAGGTCTTTTAAGCTGGCAATAAGCTGATAATAATTTTTTAATTATATAAATGACCTGTTCTTATTTAACGGGTCATTTTTTTGTTGTCAGATTATATAAAAGGAATTACTAATGAAAACTAATAACATAAATAATATATCATTTACCAATGCTGGAAATATTGGAATAGGATTAAAAGCTGCAAGCAAAATTATAGGAATTCAGGAAGGCGGAGCAGGGCTTTCCAATATCAGATTTATTCAGGACAGTGCAACAGGACTTATTCCGAAAGCTGTATTTGCCCGCAGTAAAGCTGATCTTGGAGAAAATACATTTCTGGAATTGTCGGAATCTGTTCTTGTGTACTATTTCCCCGCAATTTTAGGTGAAGGAATTTTCAGAAAAATTTATTCAAAAAAACTTCCGAATGAATTAAAAAAACAAGTTGCGACACCTGCTGCTAAACTGTTGAAGTCTAATAATGAAGCTGTAAATAAAAAACTTTTGCCCGTAAAAGCTGCACTTGCGTTAAGTGCATTTGCAATTCCTCTTGTAGAATATACTCTTAATTACTTTAAAAATTTAATGACATTAAAAGTATTTAAGCAATCAGATTTTGAAAATATTGCAAATTTAAACAAAAACAAGGCAGAAAACACGGAGCAGGCTCAAAAAGTTGAAAAAAGCGCTAAAAAACATATTAAACTTGCTGCAGGAATTTATGCGGGATGTCTTGCGTTGAGTGCTCTGCTTTTCAAACACGGAGAAAATTCTAAGTTTTTGAGTAATTTATCAGAAGCAATTCTTGCACCGGGTACTAAATTCTTTAAAAACAATAAAAAGAAAGCAGATTTTTTCAATAAATATTTAAGCCTTGACTTTGCCGACAATAACGGCAAACTTGCCTTGAGCAGAGGACAGCTTACTTCCTGCGTTCTGGTCGGCGGTGCGGGATATTTCGGTGCCTCAAAAGACAGAGGAAAACAAAATTTTCTTGAAACATTATTCAGATATCCGCTTGTGGGCTTCTATATTATTTGCGGTAATGAACTTTTAGAAAAAGGTTTTAGAAAACTTCTTTATAAAAATGGGAAGTGTAGAGAGCTTATTAACGAAAAACTTGAGGTGCCTCAATTAAAAGATTTAAGGCAGATTGCCGAAAAACACGGCGGAGACGTTGAAGCGGTTTATAAAAAATTATTAAAGCAAAAAGTTCTTATTGCAGGTATTCCGCTTTTGTTCGGTATCGGTGTAATGGGATTTTTCATTGCAGGAACATCCAACTTATTTACAAAGTTCAGATACAACAGAGAAGCAAAGATGAAAGAGCAGGTAAAAAAATAATTAAAAATAAATTTCTTTCACAAGCATAAGTATTTGATTTATAAACTTTCTGTAAGCTGCTCTGTCGGCTTCTCCCGAAAGAATGATATCCGCTTTTGCTGCCGTGGGATGAATGTGTGTTTTTGCTTTGTTTGAAGCATTTTCATATACTTCATCTGCAGAATCGCCTAAATCTCTTTCTGCTGCACGTTTATAAAATCTTTCTTTCTGTATGTTATGAGATACATCTACATAAATTTTGAAATCAAAAGCATCAACGACTTTGTCTGTTAATGTAAACAATCCTTCCGAAATAATAATTTTAGAAGGATAAGCCGGTTTAACATTGTCACGTCTTATTGCGGTTCCTGACATGTCATATTCCGGCAGCAGAACTGTATTGCCGAAAAGTAATGATTTAATATGTTTTTTCATAAGCTCAAGTTCAAGTGCTTCTGGAACATCAAGATCATAATGTTTTGCAAACTCCGCGAAACTCCCTGCCTTTTTAACCATTTCCGAGCGGTCATAATAATAATCATCGGTATTAATTCTGGTTATTGCATTGTTAATACAATATTCTTCAGCAAAACTCTGAATAGTATTAATTATATCAAGAGCAATCGTAGATTTGCCGCTTGCCGTTTCTCCCGCAATTCCTACCGAGCAGGATCTTGTTATGTTATTTGATAAAAATAAAGCCATTTTATGAATGGCAGAATTTTTAACTTTTCGAAATATTGAATTATCAGATGTCATTTCATCAAAGAAAATCTGATTAAGTTTTTTTTCAATATATAATAAATTTTTGTTCTTATCAGAATGAAGAAAACTTTGTTTGGTTGTGTTTTCGCTGAAATTTTTAGTTATAGTGTTTTGCAATGTATAAATCCTTATTTCTTATCACGTATAAAAAGTGAACAAAAAAAAATTTGCCGACTGCTTTTTTATATGTTATCAAAAATAAACTAAAAAAGAGCATATTATGTATAAATGTTAAATTATTCTTACATATTCCGACAACGGGTGATGAAATCTGGTGATTTAGCGGCAAACATGTTTTTGATATTAAAAAAAGGAGGTTTTGTTATGCCTGAATTCGGTACACCTTTCAATGGAAATAAATGTGACAGAAAATTAACCAGGGAAGAATTAATCAGAGCTATAAGGTTTAGTCTCGCGTCTGAATATGAGGCTATCCAATTTTATGAGCAGCTTCAAGAATCTATAGACAATGAAGACGCAAAAAAATTATTGCATGAAATTGCAGGCGATGAAAAAGTTCACGTCGGAAATTTTCAGCATCTTCTTGAATTGATTGCTCCTGAAGAAGAAGCTTCTTATAAAAAAGGGCGTGAAGAAGCTGTTAAGGTAATTAATGGCGAAGATGACGATGATTAACAGTGAAAGCATAGTAAAATGATGATTTTTTTACATACAGTTAACGACTTAAAATAAATGTACACAAAAAATAAAATATTCCACTCTTTAATTAATATAAGGAGTGGAATATTATAAAATATGTCTTTATGGTAAGTTTAGCTATTTTTTTTTAATAAATATCCGTTTATATATACTTCTTTAAATAGATTGCTCCAGAGGTTACTATTTTTTGCTATTACATCCGGATTTTCAGTTTTTTCATCTAAAATTATACTTGTAAGATTAGATCCAATATTATTCCAAACTGTTAAAGGATTTTCTATCCATGAGTAAACGTCATCTGTTTTTTTTATTAAAGCCCTAAATGCTCCGACTATCGGAAACATAAGTCCTCGTGGTACAAAATATTTTATATTGTTTTCATAAAAAACAGTTTTACCTATCACTTCTCCTGTATATTTGGCATATTTTCTGGAACCATATCTGTATTTACCTGTCAAATTTGCCTTGTCTGCAAAAGTGAGTTCTATGTTATCCCAAAGGTCAAATATATCTTTAATAATTGGGGACATACTTTCTATTGCCTGATTACGATTATTTAAATTTATAAATTTTTTTAAACTGCTTTCCTTCCCGGAATAACATTGTGTCGGTTGGAGATCTGATAAGATACCGGCTTGTGTAAAATTAGGATAAATATCTTGATTAAACATAAGTAAAATAGCTATTACTTCTCTTATATCAATCGGTTTTTCTTCATTCATTCTATATGAAATATTGTCAGAAAATTTTAAAGGTTTTAAGATCTTTTTAATTGGAGCAAAACTACTTTTTAATTCTTCAATTGATTTTAAGTCAACCTGAACAGATGTATTTCTTGCTTCTGCTAAATCTACAGGAGATTCTAAATCTGTAATAAATTCACAAAAAACATAACGTTCTGATAAAATGCTATCCAATTTTTGTTTATTATCAAGAATAGCCCTCAAAGTATGACCACCATCAATATTACCATGTAAAGTAGGATCTGACATTTTTATAGTTAGAATATTAGTCTTATTATCATAACTTAGGTCTTCGACAGACATAAGAATACCTCTATTTAACTCATGAAAATTAGAATTATCTTCTAAACTTTTCATTATTCTTTTAGCAACATTTGTATTCATTTTCTGTTCTCTCGGATTTGTGCCCATCCAATATGAAAAAGAACTAGGTATAGAATCTGCTTTAACATAACAAACGTATTTAGCACGTCCAGTTGTCAAACTTGGATCGTCCATTTTTTTAAAAGATTTTACTTGTAATTCAAATTTTTCTGCCATTTTAATCCCCTTATATATAAAAAATCTACACCCCAGTATAACAAAGGCGTAGAACACAATCAAAATGAATTCTGAATAATATATTTCCACATCTATATTGATACTGGTATCCTAGCAGAAAATCTCCTGCAGGATATTTATAATATATTGTACTAAAGTATACTTGTCAATACTAACTT
>FR900482.1:0-13597 GCA_000438175.1 Fusobacterium sp. CAG:439
TTAATATATATATATTAACATATTTAAATTTAAACTTCAAGTTTTTCTGTTGACGCACTCTAAAAAATATGTTAAAATCAGGGTTATTAAAAGGAGTCCTAAATATGATTTTATGGGAAATATTTGCAATAGCAGGATTGGTCTTTATTATATTAGAGATGATAGTGCCGTCAATGTTCTTTTTAAATCTTGCCGCAGCCGGTTTTATTACTGCAATAGTTGCAGTTTGGATTGCAAATGGGATTATTTTAACAATACTATTTGTTATTTTGTCAATTCTTTCAGTATTATTTTTACGTCCTATACTTATTAAAAACAGGGCAGATAAAGAAAAAGAAACAGGAATGCAAGGTAAATATATCGGTAAAATTGTAAAAGTTATTGAGCCGGTAGGAAAATTTTCAGGTGCAATAACTATTTATGATGAACGCTGGGAAGCAAGAACAGATAGTGATGAAACAATTCCAACAGGAACGGAAGTCAGAATTATCAAATATGATAGTCTTATTTTAACAGTAGAGAGAATATAGGAGAAAAATATGGGAATTTTATTAACAATACTTTTGGTCGCTCTTTTAATTTATGTATTTAAAGGAATTATTATTGTACAGCAACAGCAAGAAGTTATTATAGAAAGAATGGGACGCTACGAAAAAACATTAAGAGCAGGTCCGAATTTTATATTTCCCGTACTGGAAGCTCCTCGCGGAATATTGAAAAAAGTATCTCAAAAAGGTATTGACGGAAGAAGCTATTATTATTTAAAAGCAGTAGACAGAATAGATTTAAGAGAACAAATGTATGATTTTCCGCGTCAAAACGTAATTACCAAAGATAACGTTTCTATTACAATTAATGCATTAATTTATTTTCAAATCGTAGATGCAAAAAGCGCTGTTTACGAAATTGAAAACCTTCCTGATGCTATTGAAAAATTAACTCAGACAACATTAAGAAACCTTGTAGGTCAAATGGACTTGCAAGAAACATTAACATCTCGCGGAAAAATTAATGATGAATTGAGAACAACTCTTGATGAAGCAACTAACAAGTGGGGCGTAAAAGTTAACCGTGTTGAAATTCAGGATATTTTCCCGCCTGCAGATATTCAGGCATCAATGGATAAACTGATGAAAGCCGACAGAGAAAAGAAAGCTACAATTACAGAAGCAGAAGGGCTGAAAGAAGCCGCAATCAGAAAAGCTGAAGGTGAAAAAGAAGCCGCTATTCGCTCTGCTGAAGGTGCTAAACAGGCTGAAATTCTCAGAGCCGAAGGTATTGCTCAAGCCAGAGTTATTGAAGCAGACGCGGAAAAAGAAGCAATTCAACGTATTATCAATGCTTTAGCCGACAAAGGACAGCCGGATAAATACCTCATCGCAATGAAATACCTCGAAACTTTAAGCAGTATTACTAAAGGAGAAAATAACAAAATCGTTTATATGCCTTATGAAGCAACAGGTATTCTCTCATCAGTAGACGGCATTAAAGAAATGTTTAAGGGCACTAAGTAAATAATGAAACGCGGCAGTTATACTGCCATAAAGAAACGCGGCAGTTATACTGCCGCGAATTTATACACAGTAATAAGGATAGACCAATATGATAATGAATGATTTACCCAGAATGCAGGTTTTAATAACAACAAATGAACAACATATCGAAGGCGAGCTTCTTTTGCCTGAAAATATGAGATTTAGCAACTCTATACCTGATAATATGCTGTTTTATATTTTAAATGGAGGTTTCCAGTTTATTACTCTTAAAAACTGTGAAGTTAAAGACAGAAAAAATCTCGCGTTCAGACCGGACAAATCTCCACAGCTTCATGTAAATATTTCCTGCATTATGACAATGCAGATTATCGAAATATTGCCTGACGATTATGAATACGAAGATTATTATGATGAAGATGAGGACGACGATGAAGAAGCTCCTCAGCAGCATATTCCTCCACGACAAAAAAGCCGTGCTGCACGCAGAAGATAATTAAAATATTCTTCACATTTTATGTTCTTTTTTTTTGTTTTTGGTAAAATTAGGTTAAGTCTATACTGAAAAGAGAAAAGGAAGATAAGATGATTAAAACAAAACTTAAAGATCATAATTGTGGAGAGCTTAATCTTAACAATTTAAATGAAGAAGTTACCCTTTCAGGCTGGGCTGCAACTATACGCGATTTAGGCGGTATTTTATTTGTGGAATTGAGAGACAGAACAGGATTTTTCCAATTAGTTGCAAACCCGCAGATTAACCCTCAGGTACATAAAGTTTTTGAAAAATTAAGATCTGAATATGTAATTACCGTAAAAGGTAAAGTTACACGCAGACCGGAAGAAACATATAATGAAAGATATGCGACAGGACAGGTTGAAATGTACCCTGAATCAGTCGAAATACTTTCAGAAGCTAAAACTTTACCGTTCGTATTAGATGATGAAAACGTTTCTGAAGATGTACGTCTTAAATACAGATACTTAGACATCAGACGTGAAAGTATGCTTCATAACTTAACTTTACGTCATAAAATTTGTCAGGCAGCAAGACAATATTTAAATAACCAGGACTTTTTGGAAGTTGAAACTCCAATCCTTATTAAAACAACTCCGGAAGGTGCAAGAGATTATCTTGTTCCGTCAAGAGTTCAAGAAGGCAAATTCTATGCACTTCCGCAATCACCGCAAATTTTTAAGCAATTATTAATGGTCGGCGGAATTGAAAAATACTACCAGATAGCAAAATGCTTCCGTGATGAAGATTTACGCGCAGACAGACAACCTGAATTTACTCAAATTGACCTTGAAATGTCATTTGTAGAACAACAGGATGTTATTAAATGCGTTGAAGGGCTTATTGTTGAAACATTTAAAGCCGCAGGTGTAGAAGTTAAACCACCGTTTATCCAAATGCCATGGCAGGAAGCAATGGACAGATTTGGTTCAGATAAACCTGACACTCGTTTCGATTTAGAATTATTTGATATCGGTGATATTATTATGCAATCTGAATTCAAAATCGTTAAAGATACTCTTGAAAAAGGCGGTATTGTCCGCGGTATAAGAATTCCCGGCGGTGCTAAATTTTCAAGAAAAGATATTGACGATATTACAAAACTTGCTGTATCATTCGGTGCAAAAGCTCTTGCAAATATTATTTATAACGAAGACGGCACTGCAAAATCTCCTGTATTGAAATTCGTAACAGAAGAACAGGCTAAACAAATTCAGCAAAGAGCTCAGGCAGAAGCCGGAGATATAATATTCTTCGTTGCAGACAGACCGAAACTTGTTTACGATATTATGGGAAGATTAAGACTTTATTTCGGAAAAAGATTAAATCTTATTGACGAAAGCAAACACAATCTCTTATGGATTGTAGACTTCCCGATGTTTGAATGGTCTGATGAAGAAGGCAGATTTATGGCAATGCACCATCCGTTCACATCACCTTGTATTGAAGATTTAGATAAATTAAAATCAGGTGATTTAGGTAATGTTAAATCAATTGCTTACGATATTGTTTATAACGGAACAGAACTCGGAGGCGGCTCTGTAAGAATTCACTCATCAGAAGTTCAAAGTGCTATATTCAAGGCATTAGGTCTTACCGAAGATGAAGCAAAAGAAAAATTCGGATTTATGGTTAATGCTTTACAATACGGCACACCGCCTCATGCAGGATTGGCAATAGGTCTGGACAGACTTGTCGCTTTACTTTGCCGTACAGAAAGTATCAGAGATGTTATCGCATTTCCGAAAAATTCAGGAGCTAAAGATCTTATGAGTGATGCCCCGGGAGAAGCTTCTCTGCAGCAGTTGAGAGAACTTCATTTGAAAAGTACAGCACATAAATAGTAAAAAAGAGCCTTTAAAAAGGCTCTTTTTTTAATAAGTCATCTCCCAGTTATCATTGAGTATTTTGCCAAAACAGCCGGAATCTGTATTGCCTAGGCAATATTGTTGATATAATTCCTCTCGTTGATCTTTTGTCAAAGGCGCATCTGCAGTTTCTGTAGGCGGCATATCATCGATTAATCCATTATTATAAACATATAACCAGAACAGATCTCTGCCTGCGATATTAGGCCCTTTTTTACCATTTATATCCACACCTATATTCAATAATTTTTTATTATTAGCAAAACCTCCACCTGCATAGGCAGAATATATCGGTCTTAAAGAAACACCGTTTGCCAATACAAACGATTTATAATTCGTATCAAATGAAGTGACTGTCACTCCGCTTATAGACTTATATTCATCCGCGAAACAATCTGTCATAGAATCACATTCCTGAACAACTTTAAAATATGTTTTTATAAAATTGTAAACATTTTCGTTTGAATTTAGACCTGCCTCTTTTAGATTTACAGCATTCTTTTCAGTCTGATATTGTAAAACAGCCTGAGATAACTCATTATAGAACTTATGCAATTGAGTAACATAAGTCTTACGCTGATGATTTTGCATTAGTGTCGGAACAGTCATCGCGGAAACTACACCGATAATACCTAATGTTACAAGTACTTCTGCCAGCGTAAAAGCGGGTTTAGGAGCTACAAAATTGCCCCCCCCCCGACAAGTTTAATAAATTCTTTCATAATCACTCCTTTCGTTTTTACACATATTATAAACCATATTTTAACAGTTTTCAACATTGTATTTTGTAATATAATTAACTTATGCAGATATTAACAGAGCTGAATAAAAATCCGAATTTATCCCTTGCTTTGGGATATTTTGACGGTGTCCATCTGGGGCATAGAGCAGTAATTAAAAGCGCCGTGGATTTTGCGCATAAAAACGGGAATAAATCAGCGGTTATCACATTTTCGGATCATCCATGCTGCTATTTCTGGGGAGTATGCCCTAAATATATTCTCACAAGAAAAGAGAGAGAAAAAAGAATTCGCGAACTGGGTGTTGATTATCTCTATGAACTGGATTTCGAAAGCATTTCAGGATTGACTGCCCATGAATATCTGAGAGATGTATTAATAAAATATTTCACACCGTTATCAATTTCTACAGGCTGGAATCACAATTTCGGATTTAAGAAATCCGGTAATGTTAAATTTCTTTCAGAACAATCTAAAAAATATGATTACACATATTTTGAATTACCGCCCCAGAAAATCGGAAGTGAAATAATCAGCAGTACAGTAATAAGAAAACTATTGTCAAACGGACATATTGAAAAAACAAACCAAATGCTCGGGCAAAACTTCTCAATAGAAGGAGAAGTTGTTAAAGGCAATCAAATAGGCAGAACAATCGGTTTCAGAACGGCAAACCTCATTTATCCTCCAGAACTTATAGAGCTTCCTTACGGAGTTTATTCAGTAGATACAAACTACGGAAAAGGAATAGCAAACTTTGGCGTTCGTCCAACCGTAAACGGATCAAATGCTGTCTTAGAAATTCATATTTTAAATTTTCACAAAGATATATATGGTGAAACTTTAAGAGCAGAGTTTAATAAAATGATACGCGCTGAGAAAAAATTTCCATCTCTCAACGCGTTAAAAAATCAAATCAGTATAGATATAGCATCTATTTGATTAAAGCTTGAACTTCTTTAAATTTAGGGTTTTTAGCACCTTTAAGCCATTCAAACAAAGCAATTTCAACACATGAAACTTTTACACCGTTAGCAGCCATTGCGTCTATACCTTGTTTAAATTCGTATTTTGCACGGCTTGCACATGCATCTTTAACCACATATACGTCAAACCCTTCTTCAACAAGAGCCGAAGCTGTTTGATGAACACATATATGTGTTTCAATACCGAAAATAACAATTTGTCTTTTACCGTATGACTTTATTTTCTCAAGCATACCGTCTTCCATTAAGGCGTTAAAATATGTTTTTTCCACAACTTCACTTCCTTGCGGGAGTACAGCCTGCAATTGCGGAACAGTATGTCCGAGGCCTTTCGGATATTGTTCTGTTAATAATACGGGAATATCAAGATGTTTAGCCGCACTTGCAATTTTTACGGCATTTTCTACTATAACGTCTTTATTTAAAGCTGCGACTAATCTATCCTGAATATCTATAATTAATACCAAACTGTTTTCTGCTGATAATGTATTCATTTTGTCTCCTTTACTTAAACTGATGTATATTTAAAATCTTTAATAAATTCTTCAACAATAGAAATAAGTTCTTTTTGGCTTATTTTAGTCAAGGGAAGCTGAATTTCCTTGTTTTCGGGGCTGTCTAAACCTTCATGCGTTATATAAATAACAATTTTTGCAAATCCGGGATATACAATACGTAAAGTACTGTCCTGATTTTTATTTTTCAAATGAAACACACATTGCTCACTGTCGGTAAATTGCTCGATTTCCGTATCAAAAAGTTTTTCTTCCCATGCTTTTTGTAATCTGAAAAATACGGGAGCAATAATCTTTTCCATTTTTTTATTAAAAATCTGTCTGAAAATCTTATAATTTTTTGGTTCGTTTTGAGCATCGTTCAACCAGTCATCAAGCGTATCTTCCTTTTCCTCTGCCAGTATATATTCGGCATTTGTTGCAACTGCGTCGGAAAGAGCCTCTAAGGCATCATGCTCCATTTGTTCAAAATTCCTGTGTGCTATGCCTGAAATTCCCGCGCAAATTTCGAAATTTTCGCCGTAATTTTCTTTTATTTTGTTTAAAATAACAATAGCACCGTTAAAACTGGTCTTTGGAAGCAAAAGATAAAATTTTGCACCGCGCCCCAATGTTGCGATATCGTCGGAACGAATTGATGAAAGGACAGCTTCCGCCATTTTTTCTACTGAAAACCCTGTTTTACTTTCTTCTGAAGGAGCAAGCGCAACAAAGGAACCATCATCGAGCAGATTATCATCAATAACATTTTCAATAACCTGTTTCGCAAAATTATAGTTATATAATCCTGTTAATTCATCGACAACATTCAGTTGTTCAAGCAGTTTTAAGTTGCGTAAAGCCTTTAATTTTATTGAATTATGCTTTATATTATTAACAGTTCTTATAACAAGTTCAAAATCTTCAGCCGAAGCAAGTGCAAAATCATCAATCCCTGCATCATAAGCGGCAAGTATCATTTCTTTATCACAGGAGTTTACGAGAAGAATAATACATAAGTTTTTGTCATTCCTCAACTCATTTATTAATTCCAGAGTTTGTTTTTTTGAAGAATTTTCATGAATTAATACAATATCCGCTCCGCATAGTTTTAAATTTGCACAGGCATTTTTAAAATCAGATAAAACGATAGTATCATTACTGCGTAAAAAAATTAATTTTGCTTCCAGAACTTCCGCTAAGTCGTTATCGTCTGAAATTAAAAGTATGCTGTTATTAGAATTCATTAATTATACCTGCAAGTGTTTTTTGATACAAAGAAAACTGCCGCCCGCACCAAACAAAATTGCCATAGCAAACATAACGGCAATAACAAAGTTTTGTGCGTACAGAGGTGTCGGAACCATAAAGAACTGATGCATATGGTTCAAACCGTTTTGTACAAAATTCAGCGGAACCAGAGCTATTACAGCCCCCGAAAAACCGTAAAAAGCACCCTGCATAATCAGCGGAAATCTTATATACCAGTTTGAAACGCCCATAAGACGCATGATTTCAATTTCTTCTTTTCTGGACTGAATAACAAGCTGAATAGTATTATTAATAATAGTAATTGTCAAAATTCCCATAATAATTACGACAAATATGGTTATCGTATTAACAATTCTGTTTAAAGCCTCTATTTTCTTGGCTAAATCCTGAGCATAACTCATATCTTCTACTGATTTAAGCTGTTTTACATTTTTAAAGACTTCTTCAATATTTTCGGGTTTATCAACTTTAACATGAAGAGTATCGGGAAGCGGATTATCAATATCAGGCAAGTCCATTTCACGCTTCAAATTCGCCCATGAAGAGGCTTTAGGAATTACAGTAACATTTTCAACATGCTGAAATTCTTTTATTCTGCTCTTGGCAACATTCGCATCGGCGTTTTCTTTAAGATATACTGAAATTTCCAGAACATTGCCCAATTCATGCGCAAAAGATGAAATCGAAAGAGCAGATCTGAAAAATGAACCGAAAATCGTTAAAATCGCTGCCATAGTAGTAATAATAACAAGATTAACAATACCAGTTCTGTGAACATCATGTATTGTTTCTTTTGTTAAACGATATAAAATTCTTAATTCACATAACCAGTCCTTTGGAATGTGTTTTTTTACTTTTTTCTTTAACTGAGCTTTTGAACTATTCATATGTACCTGCTTGTATATCCCTTACAATTTCACCTTTATCAAGAGTAATAACTCTTTTTCGAAAATAATCAACCATGGCATTATCATGTGTAGAAACGATAACAGTAATACCTCTCTGGTTAATTTGATCCAAAATCTGCATAATTTCCATAGAGTTTTTAGGGTCGAGGTTTCCTGTAGGTTCATCAGCAATCAGTAACGGCGGACCGTTAACAATTGCACGTGCAATCCCGACCCTCTGCTGTTCGCCTCCGGATAATTCCGAAGGAGTAGCATTCATTTTATCATACAGTCCGACAATCTTCAATGCACCGGAAACTCTTGCATTAATTTCTTTCGAGCTTATGCCGAGAGTTCTGATAACGTAAGCCACATTATCATATACACTCTGATTTTGAAGAAGTTTATAATCCTGAAAAACAATTCCCATACATCTTCTGAGATTAGGAACTTTGTCATTGGAAAGATTTGCAATATTAATACCACCGATAGTAACAGTTCCGCTGGAAGGACGTTCTTCATTGTACAAAAGCTTCATCAAAGTAGATTTACCGGCACCAGAAGCACCCACAATAAATACAAATTCACCTGAAAGAATGTCAAGATTGATATTTTTCAGAGCATAATTATCATTTTTGTATTTTTTTGTAACAGACCTGAATTGAATCATAATTTTTCCTTATTTATCTTATTTAACAAGACGATACTTATCAATATATTTTTTAATAGTAACAGCCAATTTTTCAGCACTTAAGCCGTAGTAGTCAAGCAGAAAATCCCATTTGCCGCTTTGTCCGAAGTTGTCATTAACACCTATTCTGTGAACGGGAAGCGGGTAATACTCGGCAAGCAGTTCACATACAGCACTGCCAAGACCGCCTGTTATCGAATGATTTTCAACGGTAATTACAAATCTTGTCTTTTTAACATGTTCTATAATTGTCGCCCCGTCAAGGGGTTTAACAACAGGGACATGGATAATTTGGGCGGAATATCCGGCTTTTTTAAGATTTTCGCATGCCTGAATAACTTCGGCAAGCGTTTCGCCGTTAGTAATAACAGTAACATCGCTGCCATCTTCAATTACATGAGCTTTACAAAAATCAAACTCATAGTTTTCATCAAAAATATCACAGACATTTGTACGCGGAATTCTAATATACATAGGACCGTAATTTTCAGCCGCAAACTTAATAACCTGTTCACACTCTCTGCAATCAGCGGGAACAATTACAGACATATTCGGAATGCCGCGCATTAAAGAAATATCTTCAAGAGCCTGATGGCTTGCGCCGTCTTCTCCTACCGTAACGCCGCCGTGTGTGCCTACTATTTTAACATTAAACTCCGGATAGCAGACAGAATTTCTTATTTGATCATAAGTTCTGCCGGTAACAAACATTGCAAAGCTTGAAGCAAAAGGAATTTTGCCGACAGATGCCAGACCAACAGCTGTAGTAATCATATCCTGTTCGGCAATTCCGCAGTTAAAAAATCTTTCGGGAAACTCTTTAGCAAATATTTGAGTTTGTGTGGAGCATGACAGGTCAGCATCCAAAACAACTATATCAGGATTAGTTTTTCCTAACTCTGCCAATGTTTTACCGAATACAGATCTAATAGATTTTCTGTCGTTTTTGTTAATTATCATAATTTATACAATCCCGCTCATCTGTGTACATCTATATTATAGCACAAACAAAAATTTAAGGAAATTATAAATATAGAGCTTCACATTGTTAAGAATTATTAAAAAAATTTTAAATTTTAGCAATTTTATATCTTGAGGAATATTTAAACAGTAGAATAAAAATATGGAAGATATTTTATCGAAAGGAAGAAATTAAATGATTCAAGCTCCAAATTTAGTAAATCCTTACATGCAGCCCCAGATGCAGCCTTACATGCCTCAACAATTTCCACAGGCAACACCTGCACCTAATTACAATGCAGTAAAGATTGATGTTCACAATCCTTCAGTGAGCGCACCGGGTGTCGGACAGGTTGCAATGAACGTTCCTCAATATGCAGCACCGACAATGCCATATTATACTTACCCGCAAGCTCAATTATATGATTATCCGCAAACGCAGGCACAACCTTATTATATGCCTCCGCAGCAGCAAATCGTGTGCCCGCCATGCCCGGCAGCAACAACACCTGTACAGGCACAAACAGTTCCTGTGTCACCGCAAATTGTTGAACCGGCTGTAACTCCTGCACCTCAACAGGTAACTCAGCAGGTAAATTATAATGCACCTGCTCCGGTTGTAACACAACCGCAGCCTGCAGAAGCTCCTAAAACACAGGAAATTGCAGAACAAACACCTGCAGAGGCTCCTAAAGTTGAAATTGAACAACCGGTGCCGATGACACCTCAAGTTGATTTAAATTCATTCATTGCTAAATTAACTAACCCTGATTTTGAAGTTCAGGCAAATGCAATGGAAGAAATTGCCAATATGGTAAAAGATGAACCTCAAAAAGCTACAGAATTGCTTGATGAAAAAGTTGTTAATGCGTTAAATACAATTGTAAATACAGATTCCAGCAAATTGGCAGGTCCGACTGCAGAACAAATTGCAGCAAGACAAAAATTAATGAAAGGTGAACAACTTTCTGATGCCGATAAAAAATTAGCAACGACCATCACTCCGATGGAACAGGCTGAAAGAAACAAAAGCTACGCAATGTTTACTTCTTCAATAATGCAAAAGCTATATGGTGATGAAGTAGCTAAATTGACAGGTTCAACAGTTCCTTTGACAGAACTTCCCGGAGCAGTAACAATTGTTGAACAGTTAAAGAACAACCCTAACCCGATGGTTAGAACTTCAGCAATCGAAGCCTTAAGCTACATTCAACAACCGGCTTACAAACAAGACCTGACAACTTTATTCACAATCGCTAAGAACGATCAGGATAAAAATGTTCAGGAAGCAGCAACAGCAGCACTGACAAAATTAGAACAAATGCCTGCCGATCAGGCACAAGCACAACCTGCACAGGCTGAAGCTGCAAAACCTCAACCGGAATTAAAACCTCAAACACAGACAGCGCAAGCTGCTTAATCAAATAATTTCTTTCTTCAATATATATAAATAAAAAGTCCCTTGATAATTTCAAGGGACTTTTTTATATCGCTTGTTCTTCCTTGTATGAAGCAGGAAGCGGTGCTGTATTAACATAATCTGCATGCTCTGATATTTGCCTGCACCATTCGTATATAATCTCTTCTTCACTCAATTTATAAGAAATCGGTTTTCCGACATGTAAATGAACATTTCTTCTTGTAAAAGGTTTCAATTTGGGATACCCGTCAAAACCGCCTATTGCAACAGGCACAATATCAGCCTTTGCATTTTTAGCGATTACAATAAAACCTTTTTTCAAATCCCCCAGCTCAGAGCCGTAAGGTCTTATACCGCCTTGGGGGAAAACACCAAGCGACCAGCTTGTGGAAAGAATGTCTTTAACGGTTTTAAATGTAGCAATTTCCGGCTTAGTTCTGTCAACAGCAAAAGCACCAAGTCTTTTAACCAGCCATTCAAACTTATCGCCTTTTTGAAATAATTCTTTTTTAGCCATATAAGCAATCGGGCGTCCGCATGCCATAGTAACCATAGGAGGATCAAAATGAGAAACGTGATTTGCCGTATAAATAAATTTACCGCTTTTAGCTTTTGTCGGTAAATTTTCTCTGCCCGTAATTTTATAAGTATAAAAGATTTTCATAAACGGGATTACCACAAAATACAAGAATGACATATAAAATATCGTTCTGAATATATTGTATTCATACGGGTATCTTCTGTTATAATTTCTTTCCTTCATCACTTCCCTTAACTCCTAAATTCACATTATTATCATACGGTACGTATTTAAAACCTGTCAATTCCTGAATTGCATCAATCCATTTTTGAACAACAATATCAGGATTATCATCGTATGGTATAGGTTTCCCGATTTTAACTATAACTTTTCCCGTAAACGGCAGATGTCTTGCCTCCTGAGTACCTACAATACCGATAGGAAGCACTGCACATTTGGTAATCTTAGCAAGTCCCGCAAAGCCTTTAGTAACACCAGAAATGGTGCCGGGAATACCTCTTGTACCCTGCGGGAAAATACCGAATACCCATTTACTCTTTTTAATTTCCATTACAGTTTTTATTGTAGAAGGCCCGAGGCTTTCTCTGTTTACGGCAAAGGTTCCGAGCCAATCTATCCACCATCTTATAAACGGAATATCAAACAATTCTTTTTTTGCCATAAATGCGACACGTCTAGGCAAGATACCTGCAATCATGGGCGGATCAAGGGTTGATAAATGATTAGGACAAACAATATATTCATTATCTTTCGGAACATTTTCCAAGCCGTAAACTTCTAATCTGTAAACCAGCTTAAGACGTATCATATAAAATATTTTACAAATTATAAATTGAAATATTGTTCTCCAAATATTATATTCTTTAGCAGTTCGTTTTGTATAATTCTTATCTTTGTCCCAAAACATTTGTGTTAATATCCTCTAATAAATGGTATACATTTTCTTTAATTATACAATTAATAAAATAATAAGACAAGTACATAAAAGCCCTGTTATAATTCAACAGGGCTTTTACATACTAATAAGTCATTTCCCAGTTATCGTTCAAAATTTTACCGAAACAGCCGTCACTGGAAGTTCCAGGCAGACATTTTGAATTATACGCTTCATCTCTCTGCTCTTTTGTTAAAGGAGCATTCGCAGCAGCATCAGGCGGAGCATCATCAATTAAGCCATTTGTGTATACATAAAGCCAGAACAAATCTCTCCCCACGATATTAGGACCTTTAAGTCCGTTTATATCAACAGCTATATTTAAAATTTTATTCCCCTCATAAGAATAAGCCGGTCTTATTGAAGCTCCGTTTGCCAGTACAAAAGATTTTATACCTGCCACCCAATTCGAAGTAACGTTACCGTTAATTTTTCTGTATTCTTCAGCAAAACAATCATCCATACTGTCACATTCTTTTACAACTTTAAAATAAGACTTTATGAAAGAATTAACATCGTCTTGTGAAGAAAATCCTGCTTCTTTTAAATTTAAAGCATTTTTATCTGTCTGAAAACGTATAAATGCCTGAGAAAATTCATTATAGACTTTATGTAATTGAGTAACATAAGTCTTACGCTGATGGTTTTGCATCAAAGACGGCACAGTCATTGCAGATACTACACCGATAATCCCTAAAGTTACAAGTACTTCTGCCAGTGTAAATGCAGGTTTAGGAGCTGCTAAACTGCCCCCCCCCCGAGCACTACTTTGGGGTGAGTGCGGTTGTTCTGTG
>FR900482.1:13686-30712 GCA_000438175.1 Fusobacterium sp. CAG:439
GCTTTCTTTATTTTTATTATATATCATTCTGCTATTTTTCTCAAGATACTCATATAAACAGATGTATACTTTCTTACAAAAATCATTATTATTAAAGTATGAGAAAATTTCTTACAATTTTATTTATAATTTTTATTGCAAGTAATAATGCAGTGTTTGCGGAAGGTGACTTATGGGACAACTTCGGAGACTCAAATATTTACGGGCAAAAACCCGTAAGCGATAAAGAATTTGAACAGGCTTTGGAAAGCAAAAAAGGTAAGAAAAAACGTGATAAAAATATCCCAAAAGGAGAAAGTTTTTCTCAAAGCAACGAAACAGAACAAATAAGCAATACCGCAAAAGAATTACCGGTACTTTTAATACCGTTAAATTTAAAAGTAAATAATGCCTCTATTCCTGTCGGGCATTATCAGGTTGAAGGATTTAAAGAAAACGGACAAACTTTTTTAAAACTTTATCAGGCACATGATGTCATCGCTAAAATACCTGCAACAGAAACTAATGATGATTTTGATGAACCGACAATTAATTTTGTAAAACTTATCCCGCACGGTCAAACCCATGTCCAAATTATTTACGGAGGGATTGACTTTAACGCATACTCCATAATTGACATTGACGGCTGAGATTGCTAAAATATAAGTCATAAAAAGGGGTAAATTATTATGAAAAGAGCAATAGTAGTGGTTATTGATTCAATGGGGACAGGCGCAATGCCTGACTGCAGAGAATTTAACGATACACCAGAATGCAATACACTGAAAAATGTCTGTGAATTTAATAATGGATTAAATGTTCCGAATATGGAAAAAATGGGTCTTGGAAATATTCAAGATTACAAAGGAATTAAAAAAGTTGAAAATCCAACCGCTCAATACGGAACAATGGAAGAAAAATCAAAAGGGAAAGATACTACAACAGGTCATTGGGAAATGGCAGGACTTGTATCTTCAAAACCGTTTGCAACATTTCCCGACGGATTTCCGGACGAATTAATTGAAAAATTCATAAAAGAAACAAATTGCGGAGGAATACTTGCCAACAAACCGGCAAGCGGAACTGCCGTTATTGCGGAACTTAATGAAGAACATCATAAAACAAAATTTCCTATTGTCTATACAAGTGCAGACAGTGTTTTTCAAATTGCCGTTGATACGAATTTAATACCGCTTGAAACACTGTACAAATGGTGCGAAACAGCCAGAAGAATACTTGATGAAGATAACTGGAATGTGTCACGTGTAATTGCAAGACCGTATAAAATTATTGACGGCAAGCCGGCCAGAATATCAAAAGACAGAAGAGATTATTCAATGGTTCCGTCACATACTGTTTTAAATGATATCAAAGATGCAGGTGCAAAAGTTATCGGTATCGGAAAAATTGAAGATATTTTTTCAAAATCAGGCATAACCCACGCAATCCATACAGGTTCTAATAAAGAAGGGCTTGAGTTAACTTTAAAAGCCGTAAAAAATGAACTTGATTTAGACAAAATTGCATACAAAAATATTAATATAACAAATAATGCAGAATTAATTTTTACTAACCTTGTTGACACTGATATGCTTTACGGGCACAGAAATGATGCAGCAGGATACGGAAAAGCAATTGAAGAAATTGACACATACGTTGATGACATAATTAACAATATGAAAGATGATGATTTACTAATCATTACAGCTGATCACGGATGCGATCCCACGGTTGAAGGAACTGACCATACAAGAGAATATGTGCCGATACTTGTGTTCAATAAAAAACAAAAAGGCGGCAATCTCGGTTTAATTAAAGGTTTTGACTTTATCGCCGATACAGTCAAAAATTGGTTAAAAATCTAAAAAGCAGAATTGAATTTTAAAATTTTTATATTATAATTATTTTGTGAAGCAATTCACAATGTATAAAATATAAGGAGAAAGTAGAAATGACAGTAAAAGTAAATGATTCTTGTATCGGATGCGGCGCTTGCGAATCAATTTGTGACGCAGTATTTTCAGTAGACGGTATTGCTCAAGTTGACGAATCAGCTGTAGCAGATAATATGGATTGCGTTAAAGAAGCAGCAGATGCTTGCCCTGTATCAGCAATCGAAGTTGAATAGTCAGATTAAACTAAACAAAAAAAGCCTGATTTTAAAAATCAGGCTTTTTTTATTCTCTGTATTCGCAAACAAAAACAAATTTCTGAGATTTAATATCGGCAGAATTCTGAGCATCTAAGGGTACTACATTATTATTTGCATCCAGACTTCCCTCAATTGTACAAACATACTTATTTGAAACGGATGCACTATTAGTTTGTTTATTTTGCATCTCCCTTTGTCTCAGTTCCAGATTATCTATTCTGTCGTTGATTCTTCTTTCAATATTTCTTACTTCATTAAAAAGATAATCAGAGCCGCCTCTGTCATCTTTAACAGGTCTGGAAGACGAGCTGTCATAATATTCATCACGCTCAGAACTGCTGCGGGTATCATCCGAAATACTATCCTGCTGATTATTATGCTCTTTATTTTTAAATTTATCTGCCATCATCGGTGCACTTATTATCATAACAACACCGAGAATTATGACTAAAACAATAGCATAACCAAGAGCAGACATTGCATATTTTTTACCCATTTAAACATTCCTCTGTTTTTTTACGTATTATAGCATGTAAAAAGGACAGGTTCAATAGAGAACCCGTCCTTTTATTAAAAAATATGCTTTTATGCTTTAATCAAAGAAGCTTCTTTTACAACAGCTTCAAGTGCTTCAAGCGCATCAGCGGGAAGTTTATCAAGACCTGCTTTTTCTGTTTCTCTGGATTTTACGAATGAAATTCTGTCATTCATACGGGCAATAAACTGTTCTGCATATTCTTTATTAGAGAATGAAGCATCAAATCCTTCAACATCCATAATTTCAATATCAGAGAAGTTTTCCCATTTATGGAAGTTTGCACTGCCTTCAACGATAGCTTCAATAATTCCTAAAGTATGAGCAGGTTTAACTTTTGTACCCATAAATTCACCTGTATTTAAGATATAGCAGTCAACGCCGTCTTCAATTAATTGTTTAAATCTTGTGTAATCCATTGCAAGAGGATAAACTCTGAACGGGTTAGCATAAGGTTCAACAACTAACGCGTTAGGATCAACACCTGCGGCAAGTCTTTCAGCAGAAGAACGTTTCGTCGCAAGAGTTGCACCCATAGCAGAACCTAATGAAGCTCCCGACAATTTTAATACAGGAGGAATTGTAGGATCTTTCATTAACCAGAAAATCGCATTAATCGGTTCGTTAATTCTATCAACTCTGTTAGGTGACCACAATTTAGATTTTACGGCACGACCGTTACCATTTCTGATATCTTCAGTAACAGAAACAACTTTTCCGTCAGCAAGAGCTATAGCCCCAGCATTTTGCTGTGTTAAGATATACTTGTTGTCATCGCATCCAATCGGATAGTCTGCTGTTTTATCAAAATATGCAGGTTCCAGAGCAATTGAATATTTATCATGTACATTAATAATGAACGCATCGTCATGCAGAACTGTAATATTATATTTATTATTGTGTTTTGCGTGAGTAATTGTTGATTTACCTGAACCTGAAAGACCAAACACTGCAACCTGGAATGAGTTACCGTTATCAAGATTATAACGTTTCATACCGCCGTGGCATGATGCATAGCCGTTACGTGCTGCACAGCCCCATGCAAGAGTTAAAGTACCTTTTTTATGTTCTCCGAAGTATCTCATACCCAAAATAGCCGCACAGTTATGTTCCGGATCAAAGAAGGTTAAGCCGTACGGGAAGTCAGGGTGTGACCAGTCAGGATCAGAGAATACATAAATATCCCCTTCCGGAAGTTCTCTTGATTCAGCGTACATGTTTGCATAAGCTTCATTAATATACTGGAAGTTCAGCATCCAACTGTACATAATGTTTTCGAAACCTTCAGGAATCATTAAATGAGCTTTTATCATAAAGTCTTCATCAAGACCTACAACAGCTTCGGTTTTATACATCAATTTGTCACGTGTACCATAAATTGCTTCACGGATTATAGGTAATAAATATTTTAAATCACAATTAGGCTCTCCTACTATTTTTCTTGCGGCAGCGCAGCGACCGACTACAGTACCATCATTAAACAATAATTGATTTGCACCTTGAGGCAGACCTATTTTTTCCGGTTTATAAACTGGCATTCCTGTCAATTCAATTGTACCGGGGCTGTTTTTAGCCAATTTGTATGCTTCGGATACAGATTTAACCTCTTCAACGTTGTTGCCGAAAAACGGTGCAGTAATAGTTGCACGTGCGGCAGACATTAACTTCTTTAATTCTTCCGAATTAGTAAAGAATTCTTTTGTAGCCATATTTCTCTCCTTTTCCTTGAACACTGAATAATAAGTGTTCAAAATACATTAACCACTGATTGAATATTATCACAAAATTATAAAATAAACAATAGAAAAGGAAAAAGGTGTCGATGTATTTTCGGCACCTCAATCTAACTCATATATTTTTTTGATACTATAGAGCAATTTGAGTTAGAAGAAAAACTTTACAGGCTGGATCTGCTGTACTCGACAGAAACTATTAATATTATTTGTCTTACATTCGACTGCCTGCGCGTAAGATGAGCCATTCTTGCAATAAGGAGTTGCGTCACCTACGTAACCTGCTATACAAGCACCTTCTTTAAAAGGAACACTCTTAGCCAGCCATTTGATACTGCGTTTCCCGCTGTTGTAATTCTCATTCTCTACGCTTACCTGTAAATGAATTTTTCATAATTACTCCTTTCAATGTTCTTTATTATTATAACAAATTTGATTGCATAATACAACTTTTTTGTATATATTATAATTAAAATTTAAGGAGAGAAATATGAGAAAATCTAACGTTGAGTTGGAAAATGAATTATTTAAGAGTATTTATGACAAAACACCTGATTACATCAAAAATCTTGATTTAATGGATTTTTCAAATGATGGAGAGTTTACTTTTACACTAAAAAAGGACCATTTAAAACCTTATGATAAAGATACAAATCCTGAAGGATTAAACCTTGAAGAATGGTTCGCAAATTATGCAAAAGAAGCAAAGGTTTCAACTGCAGGCATAAGAGGTCCGCAAAACATTTTATATCCTCAGGATACAAGATTTCCTATTAACCTTGCGGGAATTGTACTTGCAACATTAGCAAAAGCACTTGTTGCAAACGAAAAATACAAAGGGAAAGAAATTATAAAAGTTGCAGGTCGAGAAGTAAGATATAATTCTGAGCTTTTTCTTGATGCAATTGCCAGAATTCAGGCTGCTAACGGAATAAGAACATTAGTTCCTAAAGAAAGAAAAACTATTCCGATTTGGCTTGCTTCATTTTTGGCTTTTAAATTAGATTTACTGGGCGGTGAATATATTACATCAAGTCATGGTATTTCAGTCAAAAACGCAACTAAGGACTTAAATTCTCAGGGAAGCCAGTACCTTCCTGAAGAATCAATGGAATTTGTTGAAAAAATACGTCAAATTTTTGATGAAACAAATAAAAACGGAACCTATGAAATCAGGATCGCAGCAAAAAACAACCCGTTGATTGATGAAAAAGTTCTCGGCAATATGGACGACGGAGTAGATTTATATGTAGAATATCTGCAATCAGGAGTTGCTCAAAAAATTAATCTCGATTTAATCAAACAAATTAAAGACAAAATTGTTATTGAAAATGTGGGCGGTTCCGCATACAGAACATTAAGCAGAGTTCTCAACAAACTTGGAATTTCAGATAAATTCACATGGTTTAATATTGAGGAAGATCCGTTTTTCCATTCAATCGGAAAATATGACCATACTCCTAAAGGAGAAAAGGCTTTTTATGATTACTCTGTTGACGCTACAGTAACAGCCAAAAGTCAAAACGGAGAAAAATTCTTCCCTGTTATCGAAACACTTCACTACGAAGAAAAATTAACTAAAATGCCTGTCGGAACAGCTGTATTAATTACTGATCCCGACCATGACAGATTAACAATAGCTCAGACCGAATACGCCTGCACAATCCCCGAACTTGAAAAAGCGGGAATTGATTACATAAGATTGAATGAAGATTTAATTCTTACAATATTTACTGCAAATCAGGCATTTTTGATGTTAATGGATTTCTGGGCTAAACAATTAAAATCTCAAGGGTTATGGGATAAGCACCCGCGATTTATGATTAAAACTACAGCTTCCGCAATTTCCTGGGATGAATGGGCTAAAAAACAAGGGGTTAAAGTTGTTAATGTGCCTGTAGGTTTCAAAGAAATTGCAAACATAATGAAAAAAGTCGAATTAAAACTTAAAAATACACCTCAGAATGAAGTTATAATCGACGACGTTTTAGGAAATTCCATAAATCTCGGAGTTAACCCGAGACTGCTGTTCGGGGGCGAAGAATCAGGCGGAATGATTATGGGCACAGAGGAGCTGATTAAGTCCGAAGCGGGAAGATTTGCTATCGCAATGAGAGAAAAAAGTGCTACAGAGGCAATAATCGTCGCATCTGCATTAATATCAAAACTTCAAAGAAAGCAGGTTTCGCTTTCTGAGTATCTGACTGAAATATTTGACGAAAATAATATTATCGGTCGTTTTGATACACGTGTTGATATCGCTTATTACAACGAATCCGAACCTGATATTAACAAATTGAAAGAAGATAAAGCAGCCGGAGAAGCAAAAAGAACAAAAAATGATTTATTCTATCTTTCAATGGCAATAGCTGTCAAAGAAGGCAAAATGACAATTGAAAATGTAAAAGAAGTTTTAAATAACACATTCAAAAGCTTAAACTTTGACAATCTTGTATCAATAAAATTTGTAGGTGACGGAACATATCTGGAATTTACTGATAAATATATCGAAATAAGACCTTCAGGAACAGATGCAAAAACAAAAGCTTACGGCGGAGGCTCAAATAAAGCGGTAATTGAAACTTATGCAAACGTTCTGGGAAATTATTCCGGTGATTTGAATGACTTCCATAAAAAATACGTGTCCGAAGAACTGTACAAAAGCACAAAAGATGAAGCGATGAAATATTATTTGAATTTTGTGGACAAAGATGCAAATAACGAACCATTCGTAATTCCCGATTACAAATTCTAATAAAAAGCCCGTAAAATTACGGGCTTTTTATTTACGAAAATATTTTTTCTTTACACGTTTTTTAAAAGAAGCCTTAGCGTGTTCAATGGCTTCAATTTCGGAAAAATAAACTCTGTTTTCACCGATTTGTTCAGTTATTCCGTATTGCTGCAATTGTTTATGAACTTCTTCATTATTAATTACCATCAATATTTTAATATGCTGCGATTTAAGTCTTAGAACGATATCTTCAAGCGCAAACACTGCTGAAATATCAAGCAGATCATCACTGTCATAAACAAGAATTAAATACCTTGTCCCCAAAAGTTCATCAAACTGAGATATTAACTGGGTTGCAGAACCAAAGAAAAATGCACCGTTTATATGAACAACACGGATTTTATGCCTGTAATCTTTCTCCAAAACTTTTTCAAGGTTCATAATATCTTTATCATAAACTTCTTTATTAACAAGTTTTGCTTTATCTGCGGCTTTTTTGGCGTATAAAAGAGCAGCCAGAGTAATTCCCGCCCCAACCGCAACAATAAGATTATAAAATACTGTCAAAAGAAATACCAGGATTAGGACATACAGATCATCTTTCGGGGCAAGTTTAATAACCTTCAAAAACTTTGTATCAATAATGTCGTAACCTATTTTTATAAGAATTCCCGCAAGAACAGCCAGAGGAATTTCAGCGACAAAACCTGAAAATTTGTATATCAGCAAAACAAGAACAAAAGATGTAACAACGGCAGCCAGCTTTGTTGAAGCCCCTGTTCTTAAAGCCGCAACAGTTCTCATAGTTGCGGCAGAACCGGGCAGAGTACCTGTTAATGCACAGCAAATATTGCCTATCCCCTGTGCAGATAACAAAAGTTTAGGCGGAAGCTGTACTTTTGTAATAGAAGTACATACAAGCCCTGTTAAAAGACTTTCTGATGAAAGTATTACCGCAAGAGTAATTGCATAGTGAAAATATGTAATTAAATCATGCAAATTTGTCTGCGGCATAGTTATTGCAGGCAGAGAAACTGAAATTTCGGAAATCTTTGAAACCTGCAGTCCTGTTTTTATGGAAATAAGCGTACATATAATTAACGCAAGAATTTGTGAAGGAATATACTTATTCCACTTTTTAGGGAATAAAAACACAATAAGCAGTGTCAATGCACCTATAGCAAACGCTTCAATATTAACCGAACTCAGCGATTTGCAAATTGTCTCGATGCTTTCAATTGTATTTGAACAAGGGGAGATTCCAAGAAGCGGATTTAGCTGCATAATTATAATAATCACGCCTACACCGTTCATAAAGCCCGATATAACAGGATAAGGCACGTATTTAACAATTTCAGGCAGTTTGGTAAGCGAAAGCAGTATTTGAATTATCCCTGCAAGAAATACGATAAATACAACAGCCCCTAAATCTTTATTCAAAGCATGCATTACAGATGCGACAACAATCGCAACAGGACCAGTTACACCTGATATCATAGGAATTCTTGTTCCCAGAATTCCCGCAACAAATGATAGTATAATTGCACCCCATATCCCTGCACTCGCACCAAAGCCAGTAGCAACCCCGAAAGCCAATGCCTGAGGCAATGTTATTATTGCGGCATTAAGACCGCCTAATATATCCCCTGCAAAAATTTGTAACTTATTTTTCAAATCCATGCAACTATTATAATTAATCTTTATGGTATAATCAACCTATGAAGTTGAGAGAGATTTATTCCAGTGGCAAAACAGTTATATCTTTTGAAGTTTTTCCGCCTAAATCAGATATTGATAAACTTTTACAAGAAATAAAAATTCTGGAAAAATATAATCCTGCATTTATCTCTTTAACTTACGGAGCAGGAGGAAGTGAGAATAAATCATTTGATTTATTAAAACACATTAAAAGTACAGGCGTGAATGTTATGCCTCATTTTACCTGCATCTCAAGCAGCAAAGAAAGCATAGAAGCCGATATGAAAAAACTCGGCGATATAGGGATAGAAAATATACTTGCTCTTAGAGGAGATATTCCTGAAAATAATGAATTATGCCGTAACGATTTTCGTTATGCAAACGAGCTTGTAAGTTTCATCAAAGCTAAAACGAATTTTTCAACAGGGGTTGCGGGTTATCCAGAAGGACACATAGAAAGCCCGGATTTAAAAACAGATATTGAAAATCTTAAGAAAAAAGTTGATGCAGGGGCAGATGCAATTTTTACACAATTATTTTTTGATAATGATTTATTCTTTGACTACGTAAATCGTGTAAGAAATGCAGGAATTGAAATCCCGGTAATTGCGGGAATTATGCCGGTAATAAGCGAAAAACAGGTAAACAGAATGATTTCTATGGCAAATATTTCGGTTCCCGATAAGCTGAAACAAAATATTCAAAAATTCAAAGGGAAAGATTTAATTGCTTTCGGCATAGAATTTGCAAGCAGCCAGTGCAGTGCTCTTATTAAAGAAGGAGTTAAGGGACTGCATTTTTTTACACTGAATAAGTCATATTCAGCAAATAGAATTTTAGATAATATAAAGGAAGAAATATGAAAAATTTAAACAAACACATTGAACATACTCTTTTAAAACAGGATGCAAAACTTGAAGATTTTATAAAATTGTTTAAAGAAGCAAAAGAACACAATTTTTTAGGCGTATGCATCAACCCTGCCTATGTCAAACTTGCCAAAGAACATTTAAACGAAACAGATGTAAAAATTGTTACTGTTGCGGGTTTCCCGCTCGGAGCCGACAGGTCCGACGTTAAAGCTTTTGAAGCAGGCAGAGCAGTTGAAGACGGTGCCGATGAAATTGATATGGTAATTAATGTTACGGCAATAAAAAATCAAGATTATGATTTTGTTGTCAAAGATATTAAGGCAGTAAAAGAAGCTTGTAAAAATAAACCGCTAAAAGTTATTCTTGAAACAGATTTACTAACAAAAGAAGAAATTAAAAAAGCCTGTGAATTGTGTATAGAAGCTAAAGCAGACTTTGTTAAAACATCAACAGGATTTGTAAAAAACGGCGTAGGAGCAAAAGCAGAAGATGTTAAACTTATGTATGAAACAGTTTCTCCATACGGACTGAAGGTAAAAGCATCAGGCGGCATAAGAGATAAAGAAACTGCACTGAAAATGCTTAATGCAGGTGCCGAACGTCTAGGGACAAGTTCAGGTGTAAAAATAGTTTCATAGAGATTGATTATGCTATAATAATAATTAAAAAAGGTATAGCATATGGGTGATGAAGATAAACAATTTGATGCCACCCCGAGAAAACTCGAACAGGCAAGAAAAGAAGGTCAGGTTGTCAAATCTAAAGATTTTTCAACAGCTTTATCGCTGCTCATATTATTTTCCGTAATTTTCGGTCTTGCACCTTTTGTCTGGGATCAAATTGTGCAGCTTTATACGCTTCTTTATGAGCAAATTCCGAACGGACATCTGTCGGAAATCGGAATGACTTATATAACGACCGTTACAATAAAATGCGCTGTTTTAATTATAGGTCCGATACTTTTTATTGCCTGGTTTGTGGCAATTATGGCAGACTTTATTCAGGTCGGACCTCTTGTTGCAACTGCGCCTTTAATGCCTAAACTCGACAAACTTAATCCGACAAAATATTTTAAAAATATTATGTCAATAAAAACTTTATTCGAGTTATTTAAAAATATTTTAAAAGTTGTTTTATTGGGCTATATAGGCTGGAGCGTCTACATGGAGCATATCGAAAGTATATTGATGCTTGCGGCCATAGATAACAATTTTGCCGTTATGATAGAATTCGGCAAACTTATAACTGACTTTATATTTAAAGCCTGTATTGCGTTCTTGGTAATTTCTGCTGCTGACTACGGGGTTACCAAATGGAAGTTTTTGAAAGACCAGAAGATGTCATTCAAAGAAATTAAAGACGAATACAAAAACACGGAAGGCGATCCTAATGTTAAAGCAGCATTGCGCCAAAGACGTATGCAAATGCTGCAAAAGGGTATGATGGATGCTGTTCCCGACGCTGATTTTGTAGTAACCAACCCGACACACATTGCATGCGCGCTGAAATATAAAGCAGAGGAAATGGCTTCACCAATGCTTATAGCTAAAGGGACAGAGTTGATCGCGAAAAAAATTATAGGAATAGCCAGAGAACACGGAATTCCCGTTATTGAAAATGCGCCTGTAGCCAGAGCTTTATACAAAATGGTGGACTTAAACCAGCAAATACCGCCCGAGCTTTACAAGGCAATCGCTGAAATCTTACTTTTTGTATACAACTTGAAAAATACTACAAATAAAGGTAAAATAAAGTAAATTCTATGATAAAATAGTTTTATAATCATGGTTATGCAGAATAAAAATAAATTACAAGAATATATAGACATAGTTCAAAAAGTCGCGAAAGTAGAACACAGAAGAATTCCTTCTCATATGGTTGATTATGAGGAATTAGTGTCAATTGGTATTCTGGCAATTCAGGTTTTGATAAAAAACAAAACACCTGAGCAGTTAGAAAGATATAACTCTGCTTATATTGCAACAGCCGTAAGATGGGCTATAAGAAACGAATTAAGAATTAGATATAAATGGTATTCTTTAAAACATAAGTCAGAAGATGAATATACAGAGGAAGAAGCAGTTGAAGGAATGGATATGCAGAAAGCAAAAGTCCGTGAAGCTGTTTATGAAACAATTCTTTCTATTGACGGATTAGCAGCTGCAGCAAGCGATAATGATTCTCCTTTTGACTTTTTGAAAGACCCTCATGCACAGCCTGATGAAAATGCAGAAATTACGGAAATGGGCAGAATGATAAGAGAAGCAATCGCAAAACTTCCCCCAAAAGAAAGAACTGTTGTGGAATACAGATTTTACCGCAATATGCAGGTTAAAGACATTGCAAAACAGGTCGGGCTGTCTTCATCACGTGTTACCCGTATTGTTCAGGCATCTTTGAACACTGTAAAAGAATACCTGAATGCGAAAGGGCAGTACGGATACTAATCAATAACCCTAATACGGCCATCGTCTTTAATTTCTATAGGAGCATTAAGTTTTTTGATATAATCACAAGTAAGTTTGTCTTTATCAAAATCAAATTTTTCGTCAATTTCACCTTTTTCTACTTTATTAGATATTAAGTTATCACCGCCTGATGCAAAGAAATCATCTGTTGCCACTGTATAAATCTTATTAGGATCTGGATTATTTATATCTATAGGAATTTCTTTTCCTGATTTGTCAATAAACGTTGCAGACTTTATTTCTCCGTTTCTTGTAACAGTATATTTTAAGCCCGAAGGAATAACTATGCTAGGTTTATTTCCTGGGTTAATAAAGGATTTTGCACCGTTTTTCAACGAATCCACTACTTCTTTTTCTGTTAATTTTATTTTTACCATACTATTTTTTAACGGTACAACTTCAAATACCTGACGGGAATCTAAAGGTCCTGCTTCAAAGAAACCTCTTATGTTTCCTACATTAATCAAAGCTAAATCAGTATCAAATTCATGTCTTACAGCATCCATAATAAAAAATGCATTTGGATTAGGATCTATAAGTCTGTTTTTTGTAGGTCCTGTAGCTGATTTAATTTCACCAAGATATTCCGGTTTACCTAAAATATGGTCAAATACACCTTTTAAAACTCTGTTACGTTTAAAATTACTGGAAGGAGTGACATTATTTTGTGCTTTAACTATAATACCTTTTTCATCATCCCACGTAATTTTTAAATCACCGAAATATTCACCGTCTTTTCCTGCCTGAGTGATAATTACCGGTTCGTTGGATTTTGAATACAATAGGTTTTTGCCTTCCTGAATGCCTTCAAGCAAATCATGGGTATGTCCGCCTATTATAATATCAATTCCGGAAGTTTCTTGTGCAAGTCTCTGGTCTTTTGCAAGACCACAATGAGAAAGTAATATTACTTTATTAATTTTTTGTTGTTTATATTCATCAATTTTTGTCTGAACATCTTTCAATGTTTTTTCAAAATCATCAACACCTATTTGCTTTCTAGAGTCATTATCACGAATTCTTTCATGCAAATCAGGAGGAGCAAGACCTATAATTGCATATTTATGACCGTTTTTTTCAATTACAAATGACTTTTCAATAACTCCGTCGAGAGGATTTCCTTTAGGAATTTGCAAATTCATACCCAAACTTTTAAATTTTGCACCTTTTTTACTTTCAGCTATTTCCGGCGGGTTTGCATCATATTCATGATTGCCGTCAGAAGTTGCATCTACACCGAGACCATTCATATATGTATTTGCGGCTTGTACAATATGTAAATCAGCCCCTGCGGAAATATCTCCGGCAGCTAGAACTAACTTATCTGCGGATGAGGATTTAGATTGAGAATCATAAAATTTCTTCGCGCTATATATACGTGCCATATTTCCTATACGACCATGGTTATCATTTATATAAAAAATATCTGTCTGGGTATAATCAGGGGCTGAATATTTGGGAGCTGATGTCACGGACGATTTAGAGTATTCTGGAGTTTTAGTCTGCGTTTTATCAGCTTTTTCAAAAGTATCCTGTTTTGCCTGAGGCATCGGCTGAGGCTGCTGTGACGGCTGTGTGTATGCTGCCGCTGCTGCCTTAAATGAAACTTTCGGTAAGCTGTTTATTGTTAAATTCATATTTTTTCACCCTTTTATTTAAATTAAATAACTGTCATCAATATTTTTTTTGCTAAAAAATGACTTAATGTAAATAAACATTAAGCCGCTTGTTTCATCTGAGATTGTTTCTTTAACTCCTTGTAAGTCTTTAATCCTTCAACCCAGTTTTCAACAAGATTTACATCATTTGCAACAACAGACTGCGGCAATGCAGCATGGTGAATTTTCGGAAGTAAGTAATCCTCCGAATATTCAATAGGTTTTGATACATTATCATCAGTGTCATTGCAGATAAATATCATTTTTCCGTCTTTGTCTGTCTTAGTTCCGATAATTGTTATTTCATGACCGTTTATAATTGTATTGGTATTATCGACCTGTGTATAACCGACAATTACGTTTTCGCCTAAGTTTAATGCATCAGTAATCTGTTTTTTCATAGTATCAAAGCTTGTTTCGTACCCGATAAGTTTCGCATTTTCATCAACAGTCTGATAAGTAACAGAAATTTTATTTTTATCTTCAACAACAGATTCTGTAAAGGTTTTTTCGAATTCAATTAATCCTTTATCATTCTGATTGAATTTACCTGCGCGCTTATCTGTTAAGCTGTCGTAAGATTGCTGTGAACCGACCTGCATGAATGTAGACTGCATCAAAACATCTAACGGAGAACGTTCAAGCCTGTCCTTGTCCACGGTTTGAATAAATGCTCTTACAATTGCATTTTTATCAGGAGCAAATTTCAATGTTGCTCTGTCAAAATCGTGTGCTTCGTAAGGTATTTCAAAAGCATTCAAAAGCCATATTGCATCAAGCGTATTATCTGCGAGATTATTCATTTTAATAGTTTTCTTGACGCTCATCTCCTGCGAGCTCAAGCCTTCTGCAAATCTTGCAAACTCTGCAGGATGCTTATCTGCTAAGTTAAACTCGATACTCGAAGCAACACAGGTGCCTGAATGTTCAACATTAATTTCAGCAGCTTTATCACCTGCTGCGGCTTCGACATTTGCTCTGTATTTATCCGGGATGTTACCGAATTGCTGGGTAATAATATGAGGATCAGCAAGAGTTTCAATTGTGTCTTTTAAGATAACATTATTGCTTAATCCTTGTGCACGCTGTGTTGTTGCAATTTTGTACAAGTTATCAAGAGTTGTTGAATTATCGTTAGAATCAGCATTAAGTAAAATGCCTGTTTTCAAAAGAGTATTTAACTGTTTTTTTGTATCCCTGTCAGAAATCTTCAATAATTCATTATATTTATTTTTTTCGTCTTTCGAAGAAAGTTCCGTTCTGAACCTTGATGCAGTAAGTGCAGCATTATACGGAACCTGTGCCATTATGGGATTTGAAGTGAAAGAAGGCTTAGTTTCTGCGGCATGCTCATTTTTATTAACCCCCGTAGCCTTAACAGACTTTACTGTGTTATAATTATTATATTGCTGGGTATTAATGTTTAATGAATACACAATTTCACTCCACTACTACTTATTATAATAAAAAAATAAAATGGAAAAAATTTGCTATATTCATTATATTTTAATTAACAAATGTTACAAACAGGAATAAAGAATTTGAAAATCAAACCGCTGACAAAAGAGCAACTAATAATATCAGTTGACAGGCTTACAAGATTTAAAGATACCGAAACAAAGTACCTGAGGGTATTTAAGGACATAATTATTAATAACCTTATTGAACCGAAATTAAAAAAACAGGAACTGGATAATATGGATTATCAGGAACTTACAGAGCTAGCAGAAAGTGTTATTAACAGTTCTTTTCCTGATAAAAATGATGATTTGCTTATCAACCAAAGACTTTATGATTATGAGAATTCTGTATTCAAGCTTAACGAAAACACTAAAAAACTTTTACAGAACAGGATTAACTATAAATATATTATAAAGATTATGCCCGAAAATATTCCGAACAATCTTAAATGGCTTAGAACACTCGGAGATACGGTTCCTGATGAAAACACATACGGATTTCCCGTAAGAAAATTATTATTATGCGAAGGAATAACCGAAGAAACTTTGCTTCCTGTATTCTCAAAAATTTGTGGTTATGACTTTAACAAAAACGGAGTATACATAATATCTGCAGGAGGGAAAAATCAAGTAGTTAAATATTTTTACAGCTTTGCAGACAGACTTAAAATACCTGTTTTTATTCTGCTCGACAACGACGCAAAATCAAACTTGGAAGAAATTAAGCCAAAGTTAAGAGAATTCGACAGAATTCATCTGCTTAAAAACGGAGAATTTGAAGATATGCTGCCGAATTCACTAATCATAAAAACACTTAATTATGCAACACAAAATATTTCACTTGCTCCAATAGAAGGGCTTGAAAACTGTCCATCGAAAGTAGAGTTTTTAGAAGAATTTTTTAAACACAGGGGACTGCATGAATTTAAAAAAGCTGAATTTGCACAGCTTGTTAAAGAAAAGATTTACGATATAAATGACATTTCGCAGGAAATTAAAGACATAATATCAGAGCTGACAAACATTCAGACAGCTTGTTAGGAAAACTCCCGCAGTTTAGCGGGAGAAGGAATGAAAGTAAGTGCGCGTTGAGCACACTTATTTCAGTATAAAATTTTATCTTCAAGTCGTTCTATACGGGCTTCAAGCTCATTAATACGTTTTTCTTGGGCTTGGTATTTTAAATCCAGTTCTTTTATTGCGTTAATCATAGCAAAAAACATATCTTCAAAACGGATTGTCAAAAAGCCGTCTGTGCCTTTTTTTACTGCATCCGGAAAGACTTTTTGCAAATCCTGTGCAATTACACCGACATGAGGGGTTTTAGTTTCGTCTTTCTTAAAGGTATAGTTAAAGACTTTCAGTTGTTTGATTTGGTCTAAGCCTGATTGACTTTCTTTGCCTACATATTTTAAACGGCGGTCAGAAGAAGGATTAGGGCCATCATCAATATAATCACGGTAATAAGGAGCTGTATTTCCGCTTTCCAACTTTGCATCATTGCCATCTACCTCTAACAATTTCCACAATCTGCCATAGCGGTCACTATTTCGTTTTGTTCGAGCATAAATAGGCCCACTTACTACTAGGGCACCATGGACTACAACTGCTGTTTTATTTATATCATCGTAATAATTTAAATATCCTTCTTTCTCACTAGTATTATGGACTTCTAAAACGGCAGTACCATCATCAAATTTCGAACGACCGCCGATAAATATACGCTCTTTATCATCA
>FR900482.1:30761-61382 GCA_000438175.1 Fusobacterium sp. CAG:439
CGCTCTTTGGACCTGATTCTGCACCTATACATACTTTATTACTGCCGATAACATTTGAACAAGCATTTACTCCTATAGCTATATTATTTTTACCTTGAGCTTTGGCGTCATAACCGATAGCGATTGAGCCATTGCCTGTTGCTGTGGAATAAGCACCTAAAGCTGTTGAATTGCTATCATTAGCTCGAGAACCTGCACCTAAAGCACTTGAGGAAAAACCCTCTGCATAAGCATTATAACCTAAAGCTGTGGCTAATGAATTGCCGGAGGCTTTACTTGCACCACCTAAAGAAACATTACCAGCATTATCTACAATAGCGCCATTACCAATGGCTATAGAACTGGTTCCACTCGCATTTGAACTTGAACCGAGAGCTATGGAAGCTTCGTTAGAAGAAACTGAGCTTCCTCCGATAGAAATAGAATCATGTCCACTTGCATCAGCACTGCTGCCTAATGAAACTGACTGCTCGCCAGATGCTTTTGCATAACGACCGATAGAAATTGCATTATTCGCAAATGCAAGTGCTTCACCACCGATGGAAACAGAACCTGAAGAGGAATGAAGGGAGGTCTCGTCATAATTACTACGGTAACCGACTGCAACATTATAACTACCACCATCGTTATCTCGTAAGGAATCATAACCGATGGAGGTGTTATATTGCCCCCAAGTAGTATTATACTGTGAATAATCACCGACGGCAGTATTATAACTGTTACTTGAGCCTAAATACTTTAAACTTTCATAACCGACTGCAACATTATGGCTGCCTTCTGTTAAACTGTAAAGTGAATTTGCTCCTACAGCCGTATTGTATTCGCCGATGGTGTTTGAATTCATTGAATACCAGCCAAGAGCTGTATTATAACTACCATTACTATTATATAAAGTATCCTGACCAACAGCAGTATTATTAGAGCCAGTTGTATTATTCCGCAAGGATGAAGTGCCTAAGGCATTATTACCTTCTCCGCTTATATTATTCATTAAACTGCCCTGACCAATCGCCGTATTACATTCGCCTGTTGTATTATTAGTTAAAGTCTGTGCTCCAATCGCCGTATTATCTGAACCGCTTGTATTAGATTCTAATGAGTTGATTCCAAAAGAACTTAAACGTGTCCCGCTATTAGAAGATAAATCTCCACTGCCTAAAACAATATTGTCTCCTATCATCTGAAGACGCCCTAAGTTGGTGTTATCTCGTTTAAAAGAAATATGAACCGGCAAGGAACTGCTGGAGGTTAAAATTAAACGAGCGGCATCATCAGTTTCCAGTTTATTAGGCTGACCAATCATAGCAACCTGACTTTCGCCTGCTCCAAAATAGGCGTCGGATAAATTCTCTGGTGAATAGCGCCAAGGGGACGAACTGTCTGCCTTGCTCCGTGTTGTCATTACAGGCGCCATAGCTGCCAAAATGATGCTCATGATGAGCATTACTACCATCATTTCCGCTAACGTAAAACCCAAGCGTGCCGCTTGACCCGACAATAATGGTTTGAATAAACTGTCAAAATATTGACTGGAAGCTAAAAAGGGCCCCCCCCCCGACTTTTGATGTTAAGTAATAATTTTTTCATACTTCCACTCCTTTTTTTTAATTATTTACGATGTTTTTATATTTTTAAAGGGAGTAACACGTCACATAAAAAAACAAAAGAGATTATAAATCTCTTTTGTAAAATGGAGTTTAAATCTAAAGAATTTATTAGTTTCCGACTAATCTCAATGCTTCTTGAAGCAATTCTTTTTGAGAAGAAATAAGTTTGTTAGAAACTTCCATTTGTAATTTTGCCATTTGGTAATATGAAATATTAGCTTTAAAATCCGCATTAGACATTTCTAAAAGTCCTGAACGAATTTCACCGACACCTATCAACGGTTTTCCGGACTCTTCTGTTTCAAGAAACTGACCTGGTTTAAATTCATATAAAGCCGCAGGATTATGGAAATTTCTTGTAGTAACTCTGTATAAAGGAACTGAACGTTTGCCGCCATCTGCTTTACCGTAAATAGTACCGTCCCCTTTAATTTCATAATCGTCATATTTACCTAAATACTTTCCGTTGTTAGGGTCAATCCACATTTTAATATTAGTGGTCGGAATATCCAGGGCTCCGCCTTTCATTGCGGTTTCCTGATAGAGATCAGAAGCTACGGATTTTGTTCCCTGCATAATTTCACCTTTATCGTTCAGAATATATCCCTGAACAGTATTACCGCTTCTGTCTCTATAAACCCCCTCTTTGTCAAAAGTAAATTCACCAAGTCTTGTATAAATACTTTTTCCTTCAGCATTCTTTACAAGGAAAAAGCCTTTACCTTCTAAAAAAAGATTTTCATTAGAAGTACCGGGAGTTGATTTTCCCTGACTCATTTTTTTATCGTAATCGTCAGAAATAGCACCGCCAAGGAATGTTTTAAAATTAACCTGTTGTTCTCTGAACCCTGGAGTATAAACGTTAGTCATATTACTTGCAATAACATCCATCCAGTTTGTAGTTGATTTTTGGGTATTCAGAGCCGTTATAAACGAATCATTCATTGCTGTTCTCCTTATTGTTTTTGCGTCTTTCCTGCTGTTGCTGGCGGGAATTACTATAGCTTAACTCCGAGTATGGCAGATTTTGATCATCAAATCTTTGTTTTAAGAAAGAAATATTATTTTTTAAATATTGTTCTACCGCTTTATCTCCCGGTATAAAGTTAGCGGCAAGGCTTCCGTCTTTATTCACTTTTATAATGACAGAAACATCTTTGTCAAAATCAATTCTGAACGGCTGATTTGTTTTCATAGATTCTGAAAGTTTATCCATCAGAACTGAGGATACCTGTACATTTTTTTGAACATTTTCCGAATTATTAACCATAGCATCGCTTATTTGGGAAGCAATACTTTTCATCGACATATCAGTATTTTGAACCAGATTAGCAAAGAAATTCGCGTCGCTGTCAGACATATTAATTACATCGTAATCTATAGTTGACGCTGAATTAATAGTGTTCATAAGGTCTTTGGTATTTAAAAGATTTTGAATATTTTGGGACAAAATTGACTGCCCTTCATTATGGTATTTATAATCTGTAAAATTTATACCGCCTTTATAAATATCATCAGGAACTATATCATCAGGATTTTGTAAATCTTTTGAAAGTTTATTTGCCTCTTTGTTAGTATCTTTTTCAGATGTTTTTTTATCGTTTTTTATTTCAGAGGTATCTTTTTCTTTTACTTCCTCTTTTTCTGAAGCTGTTTTCATCTCTTCATCAAAAGATTTCTCGGTTGTTTTAGAAGTACTGCTTGTTTTAGATTTTGATTGAGTTGAGCTAACATCCGATGTGCTTGCTGTCGCAGTTGCTGAAGATGTACTGACATTCATTTTAATAACTACCTCCGTCTATCTCTTCTAACTTTTTGAGGATTTCCTCTTCTTCGATTTTTTCCTGACTTTGTCTGAAAAATCGAGTGACACCGAGTTCCGAATACTGTTTCAGTTCTGCGGCTTTTTCTTCTGCGATGTAAGCTTCTCTATGCTTTTCTTTGTGCTTTTCAAGAACCTTTACACCTTGTTCGAGTTTTACAAGTTTAGCCTTTTCTTCATCAAGCTTTCGTTGAGCATCAGCTCTTATTTCTTCAAGTTTTTCTGCTTTATCCCAAAGATGCTGTAAATACTTATCATAAGTTTCATACATCATAGGATCAGCCTGACGCATATTCAGTTTTGTTGTCCTGATTTCTTCTTCGTTTTTTCTGATATTTTCTTCCGCAATATAAACTGCTTGTTGAGCTTTTTGAACAATATTCAGTTGTTCTTCTTTTTTACGAATTCTGAACTCAAGAACTTTTTGCAATCTGTACCTGAAAGGCATGTTATACCACTCTTTTGAGATAATTATGACTTATTTTCAGAGTGTTATAAACATCTATATGTATGATATTAATGATGCAGGCTTAAAAGTCAATCTAATATCGTAACGCCTGTAGTCATCCCGCGATTTGTATTGGATTTGTAATAACCTCTGTTAGTCCTTATGTCAGTTGACTGTCCGTTCCCCATCATTGCACGTTCCGCCTCAAAATAATCCATATAAGCAGGATCCATTGCAGGAGTAAAACCTGTAGGCATGCCTGTAAACTGATTTTTAAAATTTCCCCAGAGCGTATTTTGCCAGCCTGCGCCTGATGAGCCTGTAAAAATCGGCGGCCGATATGAATTTTCGGCGGAATAATCTCCGTAATTTCCGTTATATGGCTGATTATAAGTTTTATAATTTTTTGCTGCACTTTTGACGGTTGATAAACGTTCTTTCAAATCTCCGGTTTGGGAAGCTCCGAACAATTTTTGTTCTAGTCTTTCGATACGGCTTTTCGGAGTTTCATATTCATATGTTTGAAACAAGAGTTTACGTTCAAGTTTATCAAGCCCTGACAATTGGTTCGCAACCAATTTTTCATTATTATCCGCCATACTTCTTCTGACATTGGTTTTATATATTACAGGTCGTCTGTAATAGTTACCGGGGTAGCGATTATTGTAATATCTGTTATAATGATAAGGATTGCGGTTATAGTAATACCCGTTATTATAGTAATTATTATATCTTGGCGGTCTATAATAGCCATGGTTCATATAGCGGTAATTCGGAGAATAATAATATCCGTTATTGTAATTACCAAATCCGAATATATTTGATAAAATACCCGCATGGGCAGAACCCGCAAAAAGTAAAAGAATACCTGACAATAAAATTATTTTTTTCATTTAACCTCACCTCTGTAAAAGTGAGGTTAAACGAATAAGAAAAAATTAGCTATTGTCCCTTAAGGCAATCTGAGCAGACAATAATTAGTATGTCATTTCCCAATTGTCATTTAAGATTTTGCCGAAACAGCCGTAATCGCTTGACGTACTTTTTGAACAGTATGTATCAAACAGCTTATCTCTTTCATCCTCTGATAAAGGAGCTGAAGTTCCCAAATCATCCATTAAACCGTTCTTATAAAAACACATTGTGAACAAATCGCGGCCTAAGATATTAGGACCTTTATGACCGTTTACATCAACCATAATATGACCTAAGCGTTCCCCGTCCGGAGAATAAAACAATCTTATCGAAGCACCGCTGGCAATAACATAAGAAGTTTTGACAGTATACGGAGAACCTAAACTTCCGCCGGTAAGTTTACGGTAAGAAGTCTGTTCCAAAAAACAAGGTGTTAAAGAATTCTCACAAGTTTGGACTACTTTAAAATAATTTGGCACAAAACTGTTAAGCGCATCTTGCGATGTTAAGCCTGCTTCCGCCAGATTTAAAGCGTTTTTTTCAGTCTGATACTGAACAAATGCCTGTGACATTTCATTATAAACTTTATGCAGCTGGGTTACATAAGTTTTACGCTGATGATTTTGCATCAACGAAGGCACAGTCATTGCAGATACTACACCGATAATCCCTAAAGTTACAAGTACTTCTGCCAGTGTAAATGCAGGTTTAGGAGCTGCTAAACTGCCCCCCCCCCGAGCACTACGTGCGGAAATGACTGTTTTACGTTAAATCTTTTCATAATTGCTCCTTTCAAATTTTATTACATATTCATTATAACATATATGTTAAGATTTTGCACTTGATAAATAATTATGTTAAAAACATATTATGAAAAAAAGAGTTATTGCATATTTACATACACATTGGGACAGAGAATGGTACAGGGAATTTGAAGTTTTCAGACTGAGACTTTTAAGAGTATTCGATAATGTATTAGATTTACTCGAAAATAATAAAATTCCGTCTTTTTATTTTGACGGACAGGTTTGTGCACTATTGGATTATCTTGAGATAAGACCCGAAAAAGAACAAATTATAAGAAAACTAATTGCCGAAAAAAAATTATTTATAGGCCCTTTTTACACTCTTGTTGATGAATTTCTCACAGACAGAACAGTATTTGAAAAAAACCTTGAAATTGGATTAAAAATTTCAAGAGATTTCGGATGTACCGATTTTATAGGCTACCTTGCAGATACATTCGGACACAGCAAAAATATTCCTCCTATACTAAAAAGTTTCGGGATTGACAAATGTGTTGTGTGGCGAGGATGCGGCGACATCCCCTCAGAATTTACTTTTAACGGAACAGACACAGTTAATTTAATTCGCGGCTACTTTATGGACATATTTTCTGCACCTATGACTATTGAAAAAAAAGCAGAATGGCTGAAAGGGAATTTAGATAAAATTGCGGAAAAATCAGGAGATTATTTACTCCTGCCAATTGGGGCAGATCATTTAGGAGTTGAAACTGATATTGCAGAACAAATCAACAAAGTTAACTCTTTGTTAGAACACTATGAAATCAAGCTTTCAAATCCCTTTGAATACTTTGAACTTGTAAAAGATAATTTCAAACAATTTGAATGGAACGACGAATTACGCGATAATTCTTTAACATTTATATTACCCGGCTCATATTCGGCAAGAATGAAGCTAAAACAATACAACGTGAAGTGCACATACCTTCTCGAACAGGCTGACAAATTACAAAAAAAATACGGCGTGCAATATGGTGCAGTCATTGAATATGCTTATAAATTGCTTCTTAAAAATCAGGCTCACGACGGAATTTGCGGATGTTCAACCGATTTGGTGCACCGTGAAAATATTACACGCTATGAAAAAATTATTCAGATTGCAAATACAATTATCGAAGAGTTAAGGCTTAAACACAATTTTAAAACTCCAATCATGCAAAGCAAAGATTTATTGCCTGAATATAAAGTTATTTCAAAACATTTCGGGGTAGAAAATTCACTTCTTTATGACGCGCAAAAAATTCCTGTAACAGAAGATTTTACTGATATTTATACATTAAAGTCTGCCCCTGCCGTAAAATCAACCATAAACTTTGAAATAAAAAACGGAAAAATTCGTATCGGAAATATTGAAATGGAATTTGTCCGCTTTAAAGACGAAGGCGATACGTATAATTTCGGAGCAGTTGAAGATGATAAAGGCGAAAGAGCAGAAGTTTATTCCTTCAAAAACAACATAATTAAAACAAGTTTTTTTGATATTCAGGTTGAGCCGTACGGTGAATTGATAAACTTTAAAATTGAATGGGATAACAAATTTAAAAACAGGTTATGGCAGGTAAAATTCAATCTCAAATCCCCTGTTACAGAAACATACTCAGAGGATTTAAACTCAATTATTAAAAGAGAATTTGATCCTGAATATAATATGAGAAAACACCTGCCAAAAGTCAGAGGTATTGAAGTCAAAACAAATTTTGCACCGATGCAAAGATATGTCGGCACACAGGGATTTGGCGTAATTACACAGGGACTTACAGAATACGAAGTTAAAGGAAAATCTCTGCTTATAACTCTTTTGCGAAGTACAGGTGTAATTTCAAATCCTAAAAATCCGTCGCGTTCAACTCCTGCAGGTCCGCCGATAGAAGTTCCTGAAGCTCAACAATCAGGGAAAAATTCAGCTGAATTCTCGGTAGGATTTTTTGAACCGGCAGAATATCAAAAATATATTGATACAGTATTTCCGCCTATGGTATAGGAACTTAAATCCCTGCACATGTGCAAAAAAAAACCCTATCTTTCGATAGAGTTTGGAATTCTTTTTTAGTAATTCCTCGTGTGTGTAGAAGGTTAGTGTGTAGTAGGTAGTGTAAATAGTTAGTGTGTGTTAAATTTATATCTCGTGTTTATTTAATCTTGTTTATTGCTTACATATTAATAAAGTATTTTTTAAGTATATAATTGCTATATCATATTTATTTCTTTACATTTATTTACAAAGTTCTGTAAAGACAGATTGTAAAGCTTTTTCATACTTCAAGGCGCAAAAAATTGTACGAAAATAACATTTTATTCTTAAATCTTTCCCATACCTCCCTTAGTAATTAATATATTCCCTGTTTTTTATAAAATTAACAGTATTTTTAGAAAAACATCTATAATTTTACAAAAGCCCGTACGCAACGGCTTTACTTAATCTTAATTTGCAAACTATTGACCTTTTTTTAAAAAAGTATTCTAATAAAAAAAGATAGTTAGAAGGAAAGAGGTCTACATGAAAGAATTTATGCATACAAGATTAGACAACAGAAATTTTACGGATGAAGATATTAAAGGATATATTAAAGAATATAATATCAAGTTTATAAAACTTCAGTTCGTAGACATAAACGGACAGGTGAAAAATCTGTCTATTCCTTCAGAACATATCGAAAAAATTCTTGCAAATGAAATTATGCTTGACGGTTCGTCTATCAAAGGCTTTAGAAGCATTGAAACATCAGATATGTACTTCTATCCCGATAAAAACAGTTTCCAGATTTTACCCTGGAGAAATAAAGACGGAATACAGGCTGCACGTCTAATTTGCGACATTTACAATGCTGACGGCACGCCTTTTGAGGGCTGTCCGAGATGTAACCTTAAAAGGGTTATGAAAGAAGCTGAAAAAATGGGATTTTCTATGAATATCGGTCCTGAAGCGGAATTTTTCCTTTTCAGCAAAGATACAGATGGCAAAATTACATTACAAACCTCTGACAGGGCAGGTTATTATGATGTAGGTCCTGATGATTTAGGAGAAGATGTCCGTTCCGATATCGTTTTAACGTTACAGGAAATGGGGTTTGATATAGAAGCCTCGCACCATGAAGGAGCTGACGGTCAGCATGAAGTCGATTTCAGATACACAGATATCCTCAGTGCCGCTGATAATGTTGCAACGTTTAAAATAGCAGTTAAAGCTATTGCAGCTAAACATAATTTACATGCTACATTTATGCCAAAACCGATTTACGGTATTAACGGTTCCGGTATGCATTGTAATATCTCATTGTTTAAAGACGGTAAAAACGCTTTTTACGATGAAAAATCAGAATATCAGCTTACAGATATAGCAAAATATTCAATAGGCGGTATGTTAAAACACGTTAAAAGTATTACGGCAATCCTAAATCCGACCGTAAACAGTTTTAAACGACTGGTTCCGGGGTATGAAGCTCCGGTATATCTTGCCTGGTCGCTGGCAAACAGGAGTGCTCTTTTAAGAGTTCCTGCAAAACGCGGAAATGCAACCCGTGTTGAGCTCCGTTCACCTGACCCTGCCTGCAACCCGTATTTGGCTTTTGCGGCAATTTTAGAAGCTTGCCTTGACGGTGTCAGAAATAAAATTGATCCGCCTGCTCCGGTTGAAAGCAATATTTATAAATTAACATCAAAAGAACGCAAAAAACAAAGAATAGATGCTCTTCCGGGAAGCCTTGCCGAAGCATTGGATTGCTTTGATAAATCGCTTGTTGCACGTGCTGCGCTTGGTGATCATATATTTAACGAATTTTTATCGGCAAAGAAAAAAGAATGGGACTCATTCAGAACATACGTTTCGCAATGGGAAATCGACAGGTATCTCGAAAGATATTAAAAAAGGCTCCTTATGGAGCCTTTTTTAATATGTCATTTCCCAGTTATCATTTAAAATTTTTCCGAAACATCCACCGACATTTGAAGGAGTTATGCATTTAGACTGATAAGATTTTTCCCGTTCATCTTCACTCATCGGTTCTCTTGATCCTCTGTCATCTATCATGCCGTTATTGTATATAAACATAAAAAATAAATCTCTTCCATGAAGATTAGGGCCCTTTTGACCGTTTATGTCAACCATTAAATTAATAAGTTTATCGCCTTCTTCACTATAATTAGGGCGGATAGCAGCACCGTTTGATAATACATAAGATTTAAGGCTAGTTGTCATTGCACCATAGGCAGTCCCATTCATACTTTTATAGGAAGAAGCAAAACAGCCGGTTATACTATCACATGTTTGGACGACTTTAAAATATTGTGTTATAAAACTATCAATCGAATGGTTAGAAGTTAATCCCGCTTCTTTTAAATTCAAAGCATTTTTATCATTTTGGTATTGAAGTAAAGCCTGTGACATTTCGTTATAAACTTTATGCAATTGAGTTACATAAGTTTTACGCTGATGATTTTGCATTAATGTTGGGACGGTCATAGCAGAAACGACACCGATGATTCCCAAAGTTACCAGGACCTCGGCAAGGGTAAAAGCTTGAGCAGAGCTTAGATTATGCCCCCCCCCCGAGTTTCATAATTAAACAATTTTTTCATAACTGCTCCTTTCATTATTAACTATACCTATTTTAACGTATGTTATACAAATATTCAACTATTTCTTTCATAGAATATATATCTTTAACAACAAAAAACTCTTTTCCTGTTTTTTCTTTAACGTAAGAAAGATCTTTGCCGTCAAGAAAATCTTCCGAATAAGGTCTGAGCATTACAGAAGGAATTATTATCAAATCTGCATCAATATCTTTTGTCGTTCTTATTAAATCATCTGTTGTTATTAAGCCCGCAACCGTAATATCACGCCCCCAGTAATCGGACTTTACGGGATTTACCGCAACCGTAAGATTTTCTATTTTATTTAACTTATCTGCAATTTTATCAATTGCATATTTTGCGGCATAACCGGTTGCAAACGAAAGTTTCACAGGTTTATTAATCTTTTTAGGAAGTTTTCTGGATTTAAAATCATCAAGAAGCATTCTTAAAGCACCTACACCGTCCTCAAGCTGGTTGAAACCGCCATAATATTTTGCAGATGGTATATCTTGTTCCGCAAGCAGAAAAAATTCATCAGAGCAGCATACTCTTTTATATTTAGAAGCTATTTTAAGAGTTTGTTCCGCGCATTTTTTATCAACCTGTTTTAAACCTTCTGTCCGGAATTGAGTTATACCTACAGGAACAATTGCAACCGATAATACAGTATTTTTAAGTTCTGCTAAATCAGTAAGCGTCCTTTCGAGTTCTGCACCGTCATTGTACCCGGGACATAAAACAATTTGAGCATGAAAAGGTATTCTATGCTTTCTGAACCATTGCAGATTTTGTAATGCTTTTCCTGCATTAGGATTTTTAAGCATTTTTACACGAAGTTCAGGATTTGTAGTATGAACAGAAACATAAAACGGTCCCAAATGCATACGGTTTATACGTTCTTTATCTTTCTCAGAAAGATTAGTAAGAGTGATATAAGTTCCTTGAAGATACGACAGCCTGTAATCGTCATCCTTTACATAGAGAGTTTCTCTTAATCCTTTCGGCTGCTGATCCACAAAACAAAAAATACAGTGATTTAAACAGGGTTTAACTTTATCAAACACTGCACTTTCAAATATTATGCCCAAATCTTCGTCGTAATCTTTTTCAATTTCAATAACTTCAACTTCACCATTATTTTTTTTTATTTCTAAAGTTAAAAAGTCTGATTTACATAAAAAGTTATAATCAATCATATCAAGCATTTGGGTATCATCAATCGACAACACCTCATCGCCTGCAAGTATTTCAAGTTCTTCCGCAATTGACCCCTTAACAACTCCGCTAACTATTGCCGGCATTATCTTTCTCCAGTCCTTCTATAATAGTCAGAAAATTTGAATATTCACAAAGAGCATTATCCAGAATAATCTTCTGGTAAAAGTTGATGCGATTGTATTCGTCATTTAAAATATTTTGTGCATCTGTCTTAAACTGCATAGCAAGTGCTTTTAATGAAAAAAATAACCTTTTTCTGTCAGTCTTATCGAGACAATCAGCACATGAAAGTTTTACTCTTGCATTTGAGAGAAATTGAAGCGGATTATCACTCAAATCCTCAAGGATTAAACGTTTAAGCTCTGAAACACCCTTGTTTGAAATTTGATAATAAACCGATAACTTTCCTCCATCGGACATATTTTTTCTTGAAGAAATGCATTGTTTTTCTTCCAATCTGCGAAGAGCAGGTTTTATTGCTCCGAAACTCGGTTTTGTAAAAGGAGCAAAATTTTCATCTATACGCTTTTGTATTGCGTACATTGTTAAATCTCTTTTTTGCAAAACATATAAAATTAAGAGTTCAATCATACAGTAACAGTACCATAAATTGAACTCTTAATCAATTTATTAATAATTCATTTCCCAGTTATCATTTAGGATATATCCGAAACATCCGTGAAAAGCACCGGAAACAGAATTTGTGCAATTAACATATTGCCCTTCACGAGCTTCTTTTGAAAAAGGAGGGAGTAATGATTTATCTGAAACTAAGTCATCAATAATACCATTCGGATATAAAAACATAGTAAATGCATCTCTCCCAAATACATTAGGTCCCTTGGCTCCGTTAATATCTACAGCTATTCTTATAACTTGTCCCGCGTCAAAAGGATATCCCCCGTAATACATCTCCACAGCTGCTCCGCTAGCGAGAGAAACACAATTTTTAGAACAGTGAAAACTAGAGCTAACACCTGACATCTTTTTATAAGATGATGCAAAACATGGAGTTTGAGTATCCCCGCAATCAGTAACAACTTTAAAATATTTATTTAAAAATTCGCCGCAAGCTTCGTTAGAAGTTAAACCTGCCTCTTTAATATTTAAAGCGTTTTTATCAGTCTGATACTGAAGTAAAGCTTGATTTAATTCATTGTAAACCTTATGCAGCTGTGTTACATAAGTTTTACGCTGATGATTTTGCATTAAAGTCGGTACAGTCATTGCGGATACTACACCGATTATCCCTAAGGTTACCAATACCTCTGCAAGAGTAAAACCACGAGCGGAGCTTAAATTACGCCCCCCCCCCGAGTTGCTGAATTAAACAAATTTTTCATAATCGCTCCTTTCATTTTTATCTATTATTATAAATTATTTTGAGGAGTTTTGCAATATATTTGATGCATGAACGACTGAAGAAAAACTGATATTAAGATTAAACACATACCGATGTAAAAAGATAAACTTAGCTCCTGTCCTTCGCCAAGAAATAATACTGCTATTAAAATTCCGTATACAGGTTCAAAATTACCGTATAAGCTTACGGTGAATGCAGAAAGTGTCCGCAAAACCTGAATATGAAGAATATATAAGCCGATAGTGCAGAAAAAAGCCAGAATAAAAAGATACGTAAAATCCGATAGGGAAGGAAATTCAAACTGAATGCCGCCAAATATCAGATATAACGGAAGAATTACAGTAAGAAAAGCGGCACCGCCCAACAGTTCATAAAATAACATACTTTTTGAACTTTTTCCCATACCGGCAACTTTATTGAAAATAGTATAAAATGCAATCATTGCCGCAGAGATTACGCCCAGAATAATCCCAAGCCTGTACCGGGTATCAATATGAAAAATCAAACTTATACCTAAAACCGCAATAATACTGCATAAAAGGTTATTACGAGAAAACGGCTTTTTAAATATTAAAGGTTCAAATATTGCCGTAAAAAATCCCTCTAAAGAATAACATACTACACCAACTGCAACATTTGCATATTTAATACTCGCAAAAAAGAATAAAAAATGCAGTCCCAAAAGCACCCCAAGACTGCATATCTTTAAACATTCCTTTAAATTCTCGCGCGGCACTTTTTTTGTAAACAGCAAAAGAATATAAAACATAATGAAAGACAAAAACATACGATACCATACAAGAAGAAGGGCATTTAAATTTATTAATTTGCCCAAAATCCCCGTAAATGCAGCAAGTACCACAGAAATATGAAGTTTTACATATTCTTTCCTCAATTTGTTGTCCATAACAACATTATGGACATGTATTTTTATATACGGCAAATTAATTTATTTTTGAGCAAGTTCTTTATACATATTAAGATAAACAGCAGAACTTCTTCTCCATGAAAAATCTGTTTCCATAGCAGTTTTTCGCATTGCATTAAAAGTATATTTATCCTGATAGACACCCAGTGAGCAATATATTGCCTGCATCATATCCCAGCCTGAATATCCCCAGAATTTAAATCCGTTTGAATCCGCAAGCGGATATCCTGTAACCGTATCTTCAAGCCCGCCTGTCGCACGCACAACAGGTAAAGATCCGTAGCGCATTGCAATTAACTGGCTTAAACCACAGGGTTCAAATTTAGAAGGCATCAGATAAAAATCGCTTCCCGCGTAAATCTGATTTGCAAGATCAGCGCGGTAACCTATATAAGCACGAATATTGGTAGAATTATTTGAAAGCCATATAAGAAGATTTTCATAATCCTTATCACCGCTTCCCAAAAATACAAAATCGGCATTTAAACTTTTCATTTCCCCCTCGCACTGACGGATTAAATCAATGCCTTTTTGCCCGACAAGACGTGAAATCATTGCATACATAGGTCTTTCAGGATTATACTCAAGTCCGAATTCTTCGCAGACTTTTTTCTTATTCTCTTCTTTATTTTTTAAGGATTTTACATCATATTTTTTTGTAATATTTTTATCTGTTTTAGGATTAAAAACATCGTAATCAATTCCGTTTAATATTCCGACAAGCTTATGCTTATTCATACGCAATGTATAATCCATTCCCTCGCCGTACTCTCCGGTCAAAATTTCGTTAGCATAAGTCGGGGAAACTGCAACCACTTTGTCTGAATAATTTATGGCACCTTTCATCCAGTTAACTTTTCCGTAATGTTCAACACCCCATTCGTTATAAACAATGTCTTTTCTCATATTCGCAAAATCAAGAACATCTTCAAACCAAACACCCTGATAAGCAAGATTATGAATTTCAAATACACATTTTGTATTTTTCCAAAACTCATCATATCTGTAATTACTGTGAAGGTATACAGGTATCATAGCAGTGTGCCAGTCATTTGCATGAATAACATCAGCTTTAAAATTCAAAAGTTTTGCATATTCCATTGTCGCAAGCGAAAAAGTAATATATCTTTCATGTTCATATTTCGGATCGAGCCACTTAGGATAAACCTCTTTAAAGCAGGAAAAATACCAGTCGTTATGAACAAAAAAAACATTAATGTTTGTGCCGGGAAGTTTGCACATAAACAATCTGAACTTATGCCCCATGCCGTTAAAAGTTAGCCAGAGCGAAGAGTTTTCAAGTTCCTTAATTCCCCATTTGTTTGTATCAATTAAGCCATGCAAAGGAGTAAAAATAGCTATTTCCGCATCTTTTTCAATATATTTCGGCAAACTTCCCACTACATCGGCAAGCCCTCCTGCTTTTGAAAAAGGTGCTGCTTCTGCTGCTGCAAATAATATTTTCATACTCCCTCGCTTCCCGAACTTGTATCTTCTTGAGAAGCAGGAGCATCTGCCAGTATTCCGGCTTCTTCAAGAGTTACTTCGTCATCTTCTACTGCAATATAATGGCTTGCATCTGTATCAAACGTAAAGTTAATACCGTATTTTTCCGCAATATATTTTGCATGGCTTATACAAATATCAGCCTTTTCATTTTCTTTTTTAAACATCATTACCTTATACATGTTGTATTTAAACAACATAAGCAGGTACTCGCTTGTTGTATTATTCTTTTCCAGTTGAATAAGTGAATTATTAACAATACCAAAAGCGACATCATACTTATTCTGTTTTAAATGAAGTTCGCTCATAATGTACCATGCAACATATAAAAGCGTTGTCATACCATTGTTGTTAGTTGCTTTAATTATCTTATAAATAATAGCGTCAGCCTTCTTATAAGATCCCAGCTGCATATATGCGTAACCAATCATCAAGTCTGCAAACAGTTCTAACTGATGAAGTCTGTTACGTTTGGCGGCAACCTTTGCTCTGTAAATATCCTCGGCAAAAGTCGTATAATCCCCGCTAAAGTTAAGAAAAGCATTAATTATATTTAAAATTATCGCACCAAAGCGGTCATTATCAGATACGTTTTGAGAAAGTCCCGCAACTTTTTTGCCATGCAGCAGATTTTGCAAAGCTATGAATAAATCATAAGATTGCGGAATACAATTTAAGTCAGTGCGCAAGATTTTTAAAAACTCATCAACATTCCCGACCAGCAGAAGCACGTTTGCAAGTGCCACATATCCGGCAGAATCAACGATTAATGAGCGGAAATCATCATCCGACATATAATCAGGTTTTAAGGTGCTTAAAGTCTGGTTATTAATAATATTCAAAACCTTATAACCAATATCAAGACAATCAGCAAGAGCACCAATATTAAACAGAATTTGTATATGTATCACTGACATTAAAAAGAAATAACTGTTAAAATTCGCATCAGACGGGTTGAGCGAAGAAGGCGGCAGAAGCGATAAAACTTTATGTGTTAATTCAAGAGCGTGATTATAATTCCCCGCAATCAATGATCCGTTAATCATTTTGTTGCAAAGAAGAATAATCCTGTCAGTATCTGTTGATTTCTCAAGATTTTTCAGCGTAATCTCCGCAATATCCGAAGTTTTATCAGGAACATAATCATATAAGTTATTTGAAATATCTTCGTATAAATGCAATTTATAATTTTCAATATTTTCAACCTGCTCGGGGTCGGTATTCTTATCAAGCAGCTCCAATATTTTGTTTGTACAATTCAAATAAGAGCTGAAATCTCCGAGTGAAAGATTTATATCAGCAAGCTGTTCCCACTGCATACGTTCATTGTTTTCATCTCCTAAAAGCCCGTATAAATAAGCTTTTACAGGACTGGGCATATCATCATTGAAAACTTTTGCAAATAATTCTTCCGCAACTTCCTTAAGATATATTTTGCTTATAGTTGTAAGAAGATTATCTCTTAAAAGGTTGTAATTCGGGAAGTAAATACAATTATTATACTGGTACATAAATCCCATATCGGATAATTTTTCAATAATTTCATCCTTGTTTTGATACCCCAAACTGTCTATTGTCCCCATATCAATACGAGTTCCGAGAAGAACAATTGACGTTAGAAACTTCATTGCAGCCTCATCATCCTGAAGAAGATTTAATCTTCTTGCAACGAGCTTATCAAGGCTTGAAGGTATAATAATAGTTTTAGGATTAATCATTTCAATACTATCGTCATCAGCCGCATAAACCCCAGACTCAATTAAATATTGAATAGCAATATCAATAAACAGACTGCTTCCGCATGCGTATTTGGCAACCCTTTGAAAATAGAAGTTATTTAATATATTTCTGTAATAGATTTTATTTTCTTCAATCAGTTTTTCAAAAGATGTCGGCTTAAGAGAGATTTCGGTATAATAAGGTTTGCTCAACAAGAAATGGCAATCTCGGTGTAATGAAAAATCTTTATCATACGAGAGCAAAATACTTATATCAAGCTGTTCAAAAGCTTCAAAAAGATATCTTAAAACGTCATAAGAGCTTGAATCAATCTTATCAAAATCTTCAATAAAGATTAAAGTCTTTGGAATTATCTGCAAAAGCGTAAGAAAAATATCAAAATAAATATATCGTGTATCTTCCGTATTATTATCAGCTCGTTTCTGCAAAGTAATCAGATCTTTAATCAAACCGTCAGGGTCAACAGATGCAAACATCGAAAAATCATTTTGGAAAAACAATTTTTGAGAAACAGTATATTCAAAAATCGCAGATACCAAATCTCTAAAAAATGAATATGGAGAATATTTCATTTCATCATAGCAGGTAATCGATATTATGTTATTAAATTGTCCTGTTTGCGCCGCTGCATTTAAAACTTTCAAAGTATACGGTTTATACATTTCAGCTGTCTTAATAGCGACAATTCCTTTCGGTACAGATTGAAATTTATTAAGAATATGGAACAATACATCAATATTTTCCGTTCTGATAAATTCTGCATTTATCTCATCAAAATTAATCGTTTCAATATCATAAATCGCATCGGGATCTCCGGGAGAATCCAGATTATTTAAAGCTTCTCCGTCAAGTTTATCCTGTTCTATAAGCATATTTTGAACAAAATTAGGAATTTCAATTTCTTTATCTTCTTCTTCCTCAGGATACTCAACCTTAACAAACTCCCTCAAATCAACTTCATAAAACATAACCATTTCGTCGTTGACCATTACGGAATTTAACGGTGAAATTTTATAATCCGAACCTATAGCATCAGTTACATTATCATCAGTTAATACCTGAAAAGTATTGAGAATTTTTTCCTCTTTATTTTTTGTATTTTGATTTAAGAGGCTGATATTATAACCGGAATCAAAATTATTCGGATCATCTTCAATATTTCGTTTCAGAAGAAACATGTTACAACGGACTGTTGCATTTTTTTTACTTGTCAGCTTACAATTCATTGCGGTTATAAGGTTAAGCAATTCGATAGCGGCTTTGACTGCAGTTGCTGCAGAGCTGTTAAATGTATAATCTTTATCGCACCTTATAACATAAGTTTTACCGATTAACTGGCGTCTCAGCCCTATGGATTTAGCATAATCATTAATAATTTTATCAAGATTAATCTTAAACTTATTTAAAAGCTTAGCAGAACCCAGATATGTTTTCATTTCGTCCATATTAGGGAAATCAATGGTAAGCATAACAAAATCATCTGTATTAGCTTCATTCATTATAACGCTTTTTTCGGTATCAAAACCGCATTTTTTACATTTTTTGGTAAATGTCTGGTTTATCTTACCGCAGTTATGGCACTTAGTAATAATTACGTAGCCGCATTTTCTGCAAGTATTGCTTTCATTAATTGTCTTGCAGATTGGACACGCAAGTTTAAGCACCTTCTTACAGTTAGGGCAAACCATTGCTTTATCATCAATTTCTAAACCGCATTTTGGACATTCCATAGAAAAATTATACCACGCTAACGGTTTCCATACAAGGAAATTAACTCATCTAAAAAGAGTATTTAGTTGTATCTTATGCCCGCTTCCTTCATTCTTCTGATACATTCTTTAATCGTTTCAACATCTTTAGTTAAAGCAACACGGAAATATCCTTCGCCGTATTTACCGTAACCGTTTCCTGGCGGAACCACAACATGAGCTTTTTCGAGCATAACAGTCACAAATTCTTCCGATGTCATTCCTTTGGGAACAGGAAGCCATAAGTAGAATGTTGCTTTTGAAGGTTTAACTTCCCAGCCTAGTTCTCTGAAACCTTCTTCTGCAGCATCTCTGCGTTCTTGATACATTTTATTCAAATCTTCAATGTATTTTGCGTCAACATTAAATGCTGCTGCTGCTGCATCTTGAATTGCTTTAAATGTACCTGAATCTATATTGTTTTTAATTGTGCCCAGAGCTTTCACGGCATCAGCGTTACCACACACAAATCCAACTCTCCAACCTGTCATATTGTAAGATTTTGAGTGGGAATAAAATTCTAAAGCTACATCTTTAGCGCCTTCAACCTGTAAAACAGACGGAGCTTTGTAACCGTCAAAAGTCATTTCCGAATATGCCATATCAGAGCATAGCAAAATATCATATTTTTTACAAAAATCAACTGCTTTTTTAAAGAAATCCAAATCGGCAACAGCCCCTGTAGGATTATTCGGATAATTCAAAAACATAATTTTTGATTTTTTTGCAATATCTTCCGGAATTTTGTCAAAATCAGGAAGATATCCGTTTTCTTCCAATAAAGGCATTTCATAAGGAGTTCCGCCTGCAAATATTGTTGCGTTGTGATAAACAGGATAACCCGGGTCGGGAACAAGCGTATAATCACCTTTATCTACAAAAGCAAAGAAAACATGCGCAATAGCTTCTTTAGAACCTATATTTGCAAGCATTTCTTTATCAGGGTCAAGCTCGACACCGAAACGTTTTTTCATCCATTCGCAAGCCCCTTTTCTGAATTTTTCAGTTCCATTATAGGGCGGATAATCATGATTTTTAGGATTATCAATAGCCTTGTGCATTTCTTCAACAACAGGAGCAAGCGTCGGAGTATCAGGATCTCCTATACCAAGACTTATAATATCAATACCCTTAGCTTTAGCTTCGGCAATCTTTCTGTCTATTTCCGCAAACAAATAAGGCGGGATTTGTTCTAAACGTTCTGATACTTTCATGACTTCTCCTTCTTAATATTCTTTCCTATCCTTTAATTTTATGTTATCATAAATATATAGGAAAAACAATGAGTATAATAACAGACGACAATGATTTTCAGAATAAAACAATTATCGAAAAGAAAAAAAATTCGGTAATAAAATGTGAATGTCTGGAAAATGATAAAAATTTTGAAAATTGTATCCGCCCGAAATCTTTTGATACATACATCGGTCAGTCTGCGCTGAAAGAGACATTAAAAATATCTATTGCTGCAGCAAAAAAACGAGAATTACCGCTTGATCACCTGCTTTTTTACGGCCCGCCGGGTCTCGGCAAAACCACGCTTGCAGGTGTTATTGCAGAGCAAATGGGTGTTGATATAAAAATAACATCTGCTCCCGCATTGGAACGTCCGAGAGATATTATCGGAATTCTGATGTCTTTAAAAGGCGGAGAAATACTTTTTATTGATGAAATTCACAGATTAAATAAAGTTGCGGAAGAAATTCTTTATCCTGCTATGGAAGACTTTTTCCTTGATATGACAACCGGAAAAAGCCAAACCGTTAAAACACTGCGCGTACCGCTTCCGAAGTTTACATTAATAGGAGCAACCACTAAAGCAGGAGAATTATCAGGTCCTCTGCGCGATCGTTTCGGGATTATACACAGGCTTGAATTTTACACAGAAGACGAACTTGCACAGGTAATAACAAGAACAGCCGGAATTTTAAATATTGAAATAACCGAAGAAGGCGCACACGCAATTGCAAAACGTTCAAGAGGAACTCCGCGTATTGCAAACAGACTTGTTAAGCGGGTATCGGATTACGCTCTTGTGAAACATGACGGAAAAATTACCGAAGACGTTGCAAATAAATCTCTGGATATTTTGAAAATAGACAACTACGGGTTGGATAATACAGACAGAAGCCTTTTGCGGTTAATTATAGAAAAATACGACGGCGGTCCTGTCGGAATTGAAACAATTGCTGCTGCTATCGGCGAAGATGTAAGAACAATTGAAGATGTATGTGAACCGTTCCTTTTACAGGCGGGATTGCTTCAACGCACACCGCGGGGAAGAAAAGTTTCCCCCGCGACTTACAGACATCTCGGCTATAAAAATAACGGTACTGAACAACAAAGTTTGTTTTAATAATTCATTTCCCATCCGTCATTTAAAATTTTCCCGAAACAGCCCCACCAATGTGAACCGGATGTCCCGTTAACACAGTAGGCTTCATATATTTCTTCTCTTTTTTCTTTTGTTAAAGGCGCAGTTAAAGTACCATCGGCTTCAGAGCCGTCACTTTCATCAATTATTCCGTTTTTATAAATTAAAAGAGGAAACGTATCGCGTCCTACAATGTTTGGACCTTTTTGCCCGTTAATATCAACAAAAAAAGATATATTCCCGTTTGTATGTCCTGAAACAGATATTGAAGAACCGCTTGCGAGTACAAATTTACGTGCGTCATTAGAAAATACAGCTCCTTTAGACGCCCCATTCATCAATTTATATTCATCAGCAAAACAAGGTGAATAATCCGTTCCGCAATCATTTACAACTTTAAAATAACTTTTAACCCAATCAGCAGCAGCTTCAGTAGAAATTAATCCTGCCTCTTTCAAATCTATAGCATTTTTATCGGTAATATACTGAAGTGCCGCCTGCTGGGCTTCATTATAAATTTTATGCAACTGAACAACATAGGTTTTTCTCTGGTGATTTTGCATCAAAGTCGGCACTGTCATAGCAGAAACTACACCTATAATACCTAAAGTTACAAGAACCTCTGCAAGGGTAAAACCCAAGCGTGCCGCTTGACCCGACACTAATGTTTTAGATAAACTTTCAAAATTCCCTCTAGAAGCTAAGAATCGCCCCCCCCCCAAGTTGCAAATTTAAATAAATTTTTCATAATGGCTCCTTTCATACTATAACATGTTAAATTATAACAAGTTTTTATAACATTTTCAATATAGCAGAACCAAAGAGCAGCACACCAATTACTATAGCTATAACAGAAGCAAACATTACAGCACCTGCAGAAATATCTTTCGCCATTCCTACAAGCCTTGAATATCTGTTATGAAAAACAGCATCCAATGAAAATTCTACTGCCGAATTAATCATTTCCGTAACAATTACAAAACCTATTGTCAACAGGAGTATGCACATCCTCTCAAGGCTGAAATTTAGCAAAAATGCCAGTGCCAGAGCCGCCATTGCTATACAAAAATGAACCCTTATATTTACTTCTGACTTTAATACAAGCCTCATACCTTTTCTGGCATTTTTAAATGTGTTTGAGAAACCCTGCTGTTTAAATTTTGTCATATCCCTATACTTTCCAGTGCTTTATTTTGTAAATCTATAACAAAATTATAATCTTCTTCCGTTTGATGGTCAAATCCAAGTAAATGCAATATACCATGGCTGATTAAAAAAGCCAGTTCATATTCCTTTGTAACTTCTTTTTTTAGGGCTTCCTCAATAACTTTATCAAGTGCAATAATCACTTCACCGAGATTAATCTCTCCGTCAAAAACAAATTTGTCTTCACTGTCTGCAAATATTGCAAAAGTTATAATATCTGCCGGATAATCCTTATTTCGATATTCTCTGTTAATCTCATGTGTCTTAACGCTATCACAATACAAAAAATCAAAAGATATAGTATTATAATCAAATTCATTAAGACAAGAGTTTTGATAAACATTATCCGAAGAAAGATAGTATTTTAATATTTTTTTAGCAATATCAATATATTTTTTCTCATCAATTTCCCAATTCCCGTATATATTTTCACTAAAAATATTATATTTAGTCATTTTTATCCTCTTTAGGCGGATTTTTATCGCCTTCAAGCTGTTTAATTTTATTTTCCAAATCTTCATCCAGAAGTTTAGCGGGCATATTAATCTTTTGTTTCTGTAATTCTTCTGCCAGATTTTCCTGATATTTAATTCTGTTATGCTGCATTCCGCGCAAAATACGCGAGAACGTAGATGCAATTGTTTTTATATCTTTTAAAGTAAGAGGGCTGTCTGAAAGCTGACCGTCGTTTAATCTTTCAACAATAATTTTATTAATCATTCCCTCAATTTCTTCAGGCGTTGGATTTTTTAGAGAACGAACGGCAGATTCTACTGCATCAGCAATCATTAAAATAGCTGTTTCTTTTGTATTAGGTTTCGGACCTGCATATCTGAATTGTTCTTCTTTAACATTTTCGGCACCTTCTTCATTAACTGCCTGATTATAGAAATAACTGGCAAGCCCTTCTCCGTGGTGCTGGGTTATAAAGTTTTGTATTACCTGAGGAAGTTTGTATTCCTTAGCAATCTCAATACCATCCTTCGGGTGAGCGGTAATAATCATTTTACTTATTCTGGGAGTAAACTTATTATGCGGATTTTCTATCAGAAAGTATGATTGGTTTTCAACGAAAAACAATGGTCGTTTTAATTTACCTATATCATGATATAAAGCCCCCACTCTTGCTAAAATAGGATCGGCTCCGATAGCTTCTGCAGCAGCTTCACATAGATTGGAAACCATCAAGCTGTGATGATAAGTTCCCGGAGCATCCATCTGCAGCCTTTTTAAAAGTTTCTGGTTATGGTCGCCGAGTTCAGCCAGACCGTAAGGCGTAATTATTTTAAACATACTTTCGAAAAGAGGCATTAAGCCGGATGCGATTACCGCACTGAAAATACCGTTTAAAAGAACAAATGTACAATCTTTTAATATCAAAACATTATCAACATCAATAAGGCATTTTTCAAGAATATAAATACTCAAAACAAGGATTAAACCTGCAATACCGATATTAAATCCTGCTTTAATAACATCAACACGTTCGGCATACCTGATTTGTGACATCAAAACAGCAGAAAGTATACTCAAAAGAATAAAAGCGACGAGATATTGAATATTATACTGATACCCTACTGACATTACAGAAAGAAGAATAACAGCTGCAATAAAAGCAACTCTCGGCTTAGTAAATATTGACATTAAAATCAAGAAAGCAGGAACAGGGATTACATAAGGAGAAAATCCCGTTGGCAGTACAACTCCTATAAACGCAATCAGAAGCGATAAAAAGGCAGTTATAGAGAGATATCTCGGTTCCATATAATCTTTCTCGAAAAATTTCATATAACAAAGGAACAGAAAAGTACCTATAAATACAATTATATATATAGCTGCAAGCCCCTGCCAGTTAAGTTCGTATACATTATATCCTGCCTGACGCAGGGCATCTCTTTTCAGCCTTGTAACAGGTTCGCCTTCAAAGAGTATTTTATCACCTTTTTGGAAAATAACTTCATAGGGCTTAACTGAATTTTGCGCATTTTTTCTAGCAATTTCTGTTGCAAATTCGTCAACAACAAGATTTGGGACAATAACCTGTTCCAAAACGGCTTTTATAACAGAAACCTGTCGTTTGGATACATTTGAAACAAGATTATTCAAAATAATTTTATCAATATTATCTTTTTCGTAATCTTTTTCCGTTATACCTGCACGCAATATATTTGACAAAGTTAAATTTGCTTTATCAAAGACTTCTCGAAGGCTGTTGTCATCCGCTTTTAAAAGAAAATTTATAATAAAATCTTTTTTTGAATTATCTGACAAATCAAATAATATTCCGATTTCTTCATTTTTAACGGCTTCGTCAACGTCTTTTTTCCTGATTTGCATAATTGACGACTGCAGTGTTTGAAGATTGCTTTTTATAAAATCATCTTCTGCCGGAGCCATAACAGGTTCAATTTTTTGAGAAACTTCTTTTTTATGCTGTTCCGTGCGTTTTACATCTTCCACCGTCAAGGTTTTCTGCGCTATAATATCACGTTTGCTAATTCCGTTTTCAATAATATTTTGAAAAAAGAAATTCTGGGAAGCGATAACAGCAGTCATTAAAACAGTAAATCCTATAAAAGCCGAAACTTTTACCGCCTGTGCCGAAGTAAAAAAATCTCTCAGCTTAGAAACAAATTCAAATTTTGCCATATATATAAATTTCCTATTTTTAATTAATCTTTTTATATATTATAACTTCCTAATTTTTTTTCAAGTCTTGAAGTTTTATGCGTTTTTGAATATCTTCCAAAAGTTTTCTGTTAATTGACAAAAGTTCGGCAACAACAGCAATAACCGCTATTTGAACTCCGGTAATAATTAAAATTGCGGATAATATTAAAGATTGAATATGTCCGGAACCGCTTTCAAAAATAAAAAACCACAAAAATCTCAGACCGACAAGAAAACCCGCCGCAAGGAACAGCCCCGCAAGAATTGCAAAAAAGCGGAACGGTCTGTATATAATGAACATTCTAATCATAGTAAACACAGAACGTCTTACGTAATCAAATATATTTTTTACAAGTTTAGATTTTCTTAAATCAGGATTAACATTTACCGGAACGCATTTAAGTTCTAATCCCTTAGCTCTTGCCTGAATAATTGTATCAAGCGTATATGTATAGTTATCAAAAACATTTAACTGTAAAGCCGCATTTCTTGAAAAAGCCCTAAATCCGCTCGGTGCATCCTCAACGTCAGTTGAGCTTATAATGCGCATTACAAGAGACCCTAGCTTTTGAAGAAGTTTTTTAAGCGGAGAAAAGTGCTCTATCTTTGATACCGGACGCGACCCTATTACGATATCAGCCTCTCCGTTCAATATCGGTTTTACGAGTTTTTCTATATCATCTGCGCAATACTGATTATCCGCATCGGTATTTACTATAATATCCGCCCCCATAGAAAGAGCTTCATTTATCCCTGCAACAAAAGCTTTGGCAAGCCCGCAGTTATGAGGCATGTTTACGAAATGTTTTACCCCGTTTGCCATTGCGGTATCAACAGTCTTATCGGTAGAACCGTCATTGATAATTAAAACTTCAATTTCATCAATACCTTCAATTTTTTGCGGCAATGCCTGAAGCGTAACAGGCAATGAACTTTCCTCATTATAACAGGGGATTTGAATTACTAATTTCATAACTTTCCTCTTTTAAATTTTTGTTTTTATTATATAATTAAAGAGGGATTTTGACAATCGTGAAAAAATACGCTGGGATATTTGGAATAGTTATTCTCGGGATAATTTTGAGGCTTATTTTTATTGATAAGCCTGACGGATTATGGAACGATGAATATGTAAGCTGGATGATTGCGGCAGCTCCGTTTAATAACGGTTTTATCAGTGCAGTTAAATCACAATGCCACATGCCCTTTTATTATTTATATTTAAAATTTTTTATGACACTTTTCGGGCAAAGCGATCTTTTATTAAGACTTACATCAGTATTTGCAGGAATTCTTTCAATCATTGCAATGTATTTTACCGGCCGGGAAAAAGATGAAAAAACAGGTCTAACATGCGCTTCGCTGACGGCAATAAGTTCTTTTCTTATATATTATTCACAGGAAGTTCGTTTATACTCTGTATTATTTTTATTTTCAGCATTGAGTTTGTTGTATACGCTAAGATGTATTAAAAATCCTGTTAAAAAAAACTTTGCGCTTTGTGCATTATTTAATTTTTTAATTCTCTTTACTCATACAATAGGCTTTGTATTTGTATTCTTTAATCTGATATTTTTAAGTATTAATCTTTATAAACAATTTAAAAAAGTTATACTAACCGTCTGGCTTACAATATTCGCAGGCGGTATTATTTTAAGTCCGCTTATTTTAAAAATTCTTACCACTCAATCATTTTCACAGTGGTGGGGACATTTTTCAATTTCAAAATTGGGATTTTTATTTACGGATTACTTTTCGCCTGTGCTGACAAACCTTACAAATGCGCCCGACAAATTTTTATACGCGCCGAAGCTTGCGTTCTTTATGCTTGTTCCGACTTTAATTGCAACAGTTTGCATTATAAAATCCCTGATAAAAAATAAGTTCAATATTGAACTATTTGCAATTTTTGCAGGAACCGTACTTGTTCTTGTAACAGCGTCATTAACAGGTAAACTTGTATTTATAACAAAATATTCCATCGAAATATATCCGATATTAATATTTTTGGCATGCAGCGGATTAACCTCAATAAATAATAAAATAATTAAAAACAGTTTAATTATTATTTATTGTTTTATCTCCGTGGGTTATATAATCCTTCACCCTTATTCGGCACCTAAAATGCGCCGTGCAGAAGGTCATAAAATAATGACAGATATTCTTACAAGAATGGATTTGAAAAAAGATGACATAATTCTTCTTGAATATTATCCTCAAACCCGTTTCCAAAAATATTTTGATTTTTCACCGTACAGAGTGGTAGAAATACATAAAGGAAATTTTCCCATGTATCTTTCCCCCTCAAGAACCTATGAAGATGCATACAAAAACGGAAAAACAATTTATAAATCAGTTTTTTCATCAAAACAAAATACATATTTTCAAAGCATGCTTAACAATCAAATATTCAACCGTATGGAGAACGGTCAAAGTGTTGTGATGGCAGTATTAAACAGTGTTTCATTCTATTCCCCTCAAAGCATGGAAAAAATAACAGCGGATGAAAACTTGTATAATAAAGAGCCGTTACTGTTTTTAGTTTTCTCATATGTTAAAAACAAAACTTTTGCTGAAATGCTGGAAAAGCTTGCAATAGTTAAGTTTGAGCAGAAAGGTAATTGGACATTGATTAAATTCACAAAACTTAACAATAATAAAGAAAACTAGCAATTTTTATCATGTTTGAACCTCTATATATATAGAAGGTTTCATCGTTGTAGGAAGATTAGAAATGAATGTAGACAAGGTTAATTTAAATATCACCAATAATGCGTACTGCGCACAACGAAAACAGAACAACCTTAATACTAATTATTTGGGTTTTACGGGCAGTATTCCGCAGTCAGTAATAGAAAAAGAAATTAATTCATTAAACCCCAAAATGTTAAAATGGATAAATAAGTTAAAACATAATATCGGAGAGTTTCAGGATATTTGTATAAATGCATTCGGAACAGGTTTGTTAGCACCTTTGTTCATCAAATTTAATCCGCTATCTGATACCGATGAAGATACCAGAACTTATTCTGCCTGGAGGCAGCCGCTGTCTGCTGTACTGGCAATTGCAACGCAAGGCTTGGTAACAATCCCGATTACAAGTAAGATTAATTCTATGGCTAATGAAGGTTCAATGAATCTTGAGTGTAACAAAACTCCTTTCAGAGATAAGGATTATGTATTGAAGCTCGTAAAAAAATTGAACCCCGGTTTGAGCAAAAAGCAGCTTGAAGAAAAAGCTGATGAAATTGTCAACGAACAGCATAAGAATATGTTGAATTCTCTAAGAAAAGATAATACCGTTTATTATAATATTAAAGGTGAAGCTAAACCGCAAAAAATGGCAGCAGATAAATTTACTGACCTGTTAAACAGAACGGTAGATGACATGATTAAAGATGAGGAAAAACAACTCAAACGCTGTCAAGATGAAAAATTAACAAAAAGAATTGAACGAAGTGAATTCTTTAGAAATAATTATGACACCTCAAAAAATCTGTTAAATGAAATGGAAGCTAAAATTAACAGTACGGATAATGTTAATGATATCAGCAATTTCCTTAAATCAAAATATAAATCACTTAAACATAACAAAGCTGATCAGCATCTTTTAAATATAGTTTCCGAAACAAGAGTTCTTGCTTCTGCCGGAAAAGATGAAATGCTTAAAAAAGTTCAAAAAATGCAAGGACACGTTGAAAAATACAAAAACTTCACATCAAAAGAGCAGGTAATCGAAGCAGTAAAAGCAAGCGTTTCAGATAGAATAAACTCTCATAATGAAGCTATAGATTTCTTAAATAAAATTAAACAGGCCATTAAAGAAAATAAAACAGTCAGCGAAATCGAAGAAATGTTTGCCAAACAGATTAAAGAAGCAAAGAAAACAAATAAAGAATTCAGATTAGCAGATAAAATCTTCTCAGAAGAAGTTGCAGGCAAACTCAAAGCACTGACAAAAAGCCATATTGAAGGTGTTAAACGTATCGCAACACTTGCCGGTGCACTGGCAGTACTCCCTGTAAGCTGTGCACTGCTTAACTGGGTTTACCCGAGATTTATGGATGCGGTATTCCCCAACCTCTCAAGCAAAAAACATAATAACGTATCAAAAGAACTGGTTAACGAAGCAACCAAGAACAGCGAGGTGAAATAATGACTATTCTCGCAGTTAATTCATTAAACACAAATAAAAATAACAATATTGCCTTTGGTTCAGCGAAAGAAAAAGAACATAATAAGACAGCTGAAACAGTTTCAAAAGCTGCAACAATAGCAGGAGCTGCCGCACTCGGAGTTATCGGATACAAAAAGAATTGGGCGCAAAAGACAATTAAATGGCTTTCTGAATGTAAACCGATGAAAAACAAAGTATTCCCGAACTACGAAAAAGATAACGCAAAATTTATGTCTATGATCGGGGTTACATCAATTGTACTTAAAGACGGTTTAGGCTGTTATTTCTACGTTAAACAAAGTTTGAATAACGATAAAATCCCCGAGGATAAACGTAAATTCGTTGCCGCACTGGATTTGGCAAACGGCGGCTTGATGATTGCAATGCAATTATTAATGTTCTTTACAATATCAAATAAAAAAGTTCAGGGAAAAATATTTAATAAGTTGTTCGGTAAAAACTTTACAAGAGCTGCCGATAAAGCTCTCCAGGCAAAACTCAATAAAATTGATAAACTCAAAGGAATGTCCGGTAAAGATTTCCATATTGCCAGAGAAGCTGATAAAAAAGGACTTAAAAACGCATTCGGTTATTTAATATCTCTTGCAGCAGCCACATTAATCGCAAAACGTATTATAGTACCGTTCATTGCAACTCCTCTGGCTGACAAAACAAAAGCCTGGATGTCAAGAAATGACAAACCTGTAGAAATTCATAAGGATACCAAAAATACTTATGACACTTCAACACCTGCAGCAAGCAAAACAGAAGATAAAACAACACAATTTGCAGGAATTCCGGAGGAAAGCCGCTCTACAAATCTTCTTGAAGAAGCTAAAAATAAAGTTAATAAATAAAAAACAAAAGGCAGTTACTAAAATAACTGCCTTTTGTTTTTAATAAGTCATTTCCCAATTATCGTTTAAGATTTTGCCAAAACAACCCCATCCTGAAACATTTCCGCTGCCCTGACAATCACTGTTATAAACGTTATTGCGTAATTCTTCCGTCAAAGGTGCCGTTCCGCCGTTAAAGTCATCTAAAGCTCCATCTTTATATACCGCAATAAAAAACAAATCACGTCCCAAAATATTTGGTCCTTGCTTACCGTTAATATCTATTCCAACCTGCCCGATTTTATCACCCTCTACGTTTAAAATAAAACGGATAGAAGAACCGTTTGCCAGCACGTAAGAAGTTCCGTTATGAAAATTAACACCGCCGCCGTTTAAAGTCTTGTAATCATCACTAAAACAAGGCGTCAAAGAATTATCACATTTTTGAATTGTCTTAAAATAATCCGAAACAAAAGCATCAAAGTTTCCTTGTGAACTTAACCCCGCTTCAGTAAGATTAACAGCGTTTTTATCTGTCTGATATTGCAAAAGTGCCTGTGAAAACTCATTATAAACTTTATGTAGTTGAACAACATAAGTTTTTCTCTGATGATTTTGCATCAACGAAGGTACAGTCATTGCTGATACCACACCGATTATACCTAAAGTTACTAAAACCTCA
>FR900482.1:61453-64308 GCA_000438175.1 Fusobacterium sp. CAG:439
CCCCCCCCAAAATCTCGGGTTCATGTCCAATTTCGAATTTTTTCATATTTGCTCCTTATATTATTAAAATGGTTTTGTTTGGTTTAATTTTAATCTTAAATCTCTAAATCTTGAAATATCTTCCTGAGTTCTTCCTGATTCCTGGAATACAGCTTGAGACGACGGGTGAACCATAAGAACATAATCCATATGAATTTCCAAAAAGTTATATTTTCTCGGGGATTGATTTGAATTTCTAGGATAAATTTCGGCATTTGTTACAGCCAGAAATCTGCGTTCTTTATCATTCAATAAATCAGTGAGTTCTCTGTTAGTGTTAGTGTATTTTGAAACATGCACAACGCCTTTAATATCATGGTCTGCCGTTAAAATACTAACTTCTATAGGTACTGTATCAATATTTTTTGCCATTTTCTTTATCCTCTTTGCCGATTTTATCTGATTTTTATGTTCCCGCCAGAGGCTCCGCCTCCGTTTTATACTCTTTTACTTATAATACTATATTTTAAAAGAATTGTCCATTTTGTTAAATTTTGTCAATACTTCCTTTTGTTCTGCCGCCATATGCCTCGTGAACATCAACCACTGAAATAAATGCACGAGGATCAATATTTTTTATAATTTCTTTCATTTTTGCCATTTCAAGACGAGACACAACGCAATAAATTAAAGTTTTTTCTGCCCCGGAATAAGCTCCGACACCTTTTAAATATGTAACTCCGATATCAAGTTTTTCTAAAAGTTCTTGTCCTATTTCATATGCTTTATCACTTATAATTCTGATGGATTTAGCAGAATTCAAGCCTTCAAGAACTACATCAATAACTCTGAAAGCGATAAAATAAGTTAACACGGCATACATAGCTTTATTCCATCCGAAAACAAGACCTGCTGCACTGTAAATAAATACATTAAAAAGCATTATCCATTCACCGACAGAAAAACCGAATTTCTTGGACAAAACAAGCGACATAATTTCCGTACCATCCAGAGAGCCTTCGTTTTTTAAAACAAGTCCCACGCCCGCACCCAGAATTATACCGCCGAAAACAGTTGACAGAAGTAAATCATGAGTTGAGGGCAGATGATGTGTCGTAAAAACATTTAATGCAAGAGAGAGCATTCCGATAGCATAAAAAGTTTGAAGTACAAACTTTTTACCGATTTTATTAAACGCAAGAAAGAAAAAAGGAATATTAATAACAAAAATTAATAAACCTAAATTTATCTTTGTTAGGTAGCTTAAAATAATAGAAATCCCGACAATACCGCCGTCAATAATATTATTCGGAACAAGAAAAACTTCAAGAGCAAATGCCGCAACAAAAGGACCTACCGTCAAAAAAAACATTTTATTCAATATTGAAAGCAAAAGCTCTTTTTTAGTCATTTTTCTTTCCGGCATAATCAAACCTTACCTGTATCATCTTTTGATGATTTTTTTATAGTCATAAAATTATTTATTTTAAAAATAGTTTTTTTATCATCATCATTTTTATCTTTGTAACCGAGAATATTTTCCAAATCAGATTTGAGAGTTACCAAATCTTCATACTTTTTAAGGCCGCCGTCAATTGCCACGGATACATCCCCTGTTTCTTCCGAAACTACAAGACAAGCAGCATCACTGTTTTCGGTCATCCCTATTGCTGCTCTGTGTCGTGTGCCGTATTTCCAGCTTAACTTCGGATCTTCGGTCAAAGGCAGGAGCACGCCTGCGGAAATAATCCTGTCGCCGTTTATCACGACAGCACCGTCATGCAACGGTGTATTCGGGTGGAATATAGTTAAAATTAACTCTGTTGACAAATCTGCATTAAGCTTTGTACCAACATCATAATATGTATTTCTCAAATCGCTCTGGAATACGATTAAAGCCCCCGTGTGGGATTTAGATAAATATTTAACACTTTCAATAAGTTCTTTTACAACATCAATCTTTTGATTTTTAGATTTATCATTGTTAGAGTTGAAAATTCTCGTTACAAAATCAACCTGTCCCAAGAAACCCAAAAATCTTCTTAATTCCGGTTGAAAAATAACGATTAAACTTAAAGAAACAAGAGTAACAACGGACTTTAAAAACATTCCGATAATTTTAAGATCAATTCTTAAAAGCACTTCACTGAAAACCCAAACACAGACAAGAATAAGAAGTCCTTTTACGAATTTTTCAGAAGAAGTATTTTTGATAAATTTTTTATATACAAACAGCAAAAGTCCTGCAAGAAAAGCTATCTGGATAAAATCCGACCAATTAAAAGTCAATTCCAGCGTCCCGATATATTTTAATATGTAATCAAAAATATCATTTATCATTTTCTTAACCTATGAGGGATTTCATCGTGAGCAATTAAATCATCCAGTGTCTCTCTTTTTATTATAATATCAGATTGAGAATTATTTACAAGTACCATAGCAGGTTTTTGTACACGGTTATAATTTGACGCCATAGAGTAATTGTAAGCACCTGTATTATAAACACAGAGAATATCGCCTTCTTCAAGCTGCGGCAGCTTTATATTTTTTATTAAAATATCACCTGATTCACAAAATCTTCCTGCAATCGTAACATCCTGTTGAAGTTCAAAATCGGGTTTGTTTGCAATTTCGGCATAATACTCAGCCTGATACATAGAAGGCCGCGGATTATCTGCCATTCCGCCGTCAACTGCAAAATATTTTTTACCTTTAGGCACCTGTTTTGAACTGCCGGCAGTATATAAAGTTACACCGGCAGTTGATATTATACTTCTGCCGGGCTCTATAAATAAAGCCGGAGGCTCGATATTGTATTTTTCAACACATTCATTTAACCTGTTTATAATAATTTCTGCAATTGTAAAAGTGGAAGG
>FR900482.1:64324-76509 GCA_000438175.1 Fusobacterium sp. CAG:439
TGTAAAAGTCGAAGGCGGACAATCACTGTCAGTGTATTTAACGCCTAGCCCGCCGCCTGCGTTTATTTCATTCAGCTTTAATCCGAATTTTTTATCAAGCCTTGCTATTTCTTTCACAAGAATTTCTATTTCATCTCCATAAATTGAAGTTTCAAAAATTTGCGAACCGATATGAGCATGAAGCCCGTGGAGCTTTAAGTTTGTAAAATCATTTAGAATAAGTTCAACGGCTTCGTCTATCTGTGTTAAATCAAACCCGAATTTTGAATCCAAATGTCCTGTCTGAATATATTCATGGGTATGACATTCTATGCCGGGGGTAATTCTCAACAATATATCAGCTGTTTTATTATAAGATTTTGCAATTTCATTTAGCAAAGAAAGTTCAAAGAAGTTATCAACAGAAATTCTGCCGACACCCAGTTTCAAAGCAAGAGACAGTTCGTCATAAGACTTATTATTTCCGTTAAACAAGACTTTTGACATATCAGCACCGGACTTATAAACAGTATAGATTTCACCTGCGGAAACAACATCAAAACCGAAACCTTCACTTGCAGCAATTGCAGAAGATGCCATAGAGCAAAGAGCTTTGGACGCAAACATCATATTAACTTTATCGTAAGCTTTAAATGCGTTCTTATAATCTCTGCAAACAGCTCTTATAGTTTCTTCATCCAGCACATATAAAGGTGTTCCGTATTTTTCTGCTAATTCGACCAGATCACATCCTCCGATTTCAATATTTCCTGCTTGATTAATTTTAGTTGTAATCGGTTTTAAACTTTGATTTGTGCTGTTCATTGATGCTCCTTACTTCTTACATTATCAGAATAACACAATTAAGTTCAAATTAAAATAGTAGGAATAATGTAATTAATAAAAAAACTTGACAATCTAAAAAAAATAATAAATAATGGACTATAAAAAGGAGGCAGAAATGATTAATTTAAGAGCATTAAGGGTTGCCCCCCCCCCGCAAAAGGCTTGCAGATTAAGGGGCTAAAGGGCTTTACATTGGCAGAAGTTCTTATTACTTTAGGTATTATAGGGATAGTTGCAGCTTTAACTATGCCGGTTTTGATTGCAAATTATCAAAATACAGCTCTGCAGTCGCAATTTAAAAGGGCATATTCTAATATTTATAATGCCATTAGGCTGATTGAAGCAAAAGACGGTGTATTACCTCAGTGTTACTATCATAACAATGTATCACAAGATACAACAAAATTTGTAGAATGCGAAGATTTTTATGAAAAACTGACAAAGCAGATGAATGTTATTAAAACTTGTAAGGGAAATGCTTACGAAGATAACTGCATTCCGAAATATCAAGGAGTAGATACAATAAAAGAATATGAAGATGATGATGCGTTAAATGGGTGCAGCGGTTATAGACAAAACAACATACTTAACAGAAATTGGGCATTCGTATTTAACGACGGAACAATTCTTTTTACATATGATGAAATTCCCGGAGATTGGGCAGGCTGCTTTGCTCTTGACGTCAACGGAAAAAAGGGGCCGAATAAATGGGGACACGACATATTTTCTTTCGAGTTAAACGAAGTAAAACCCGGAATTATAAGATTAGAAGCATGTTGTTCTCTCGTGGAGAAAGGCGGGAAAAAACCGGAAGAAATGCTATCAGGACTTAATAAATAAAAAAACGGTAAGTAAAATTGAATAATAAACCATAAGGTTTCTTGCTTTTAGAAGCCTGAAATAAAATTCTTTGACATCTCCTCCGCAAGTATACGTTTTAAGAGAGTTATACATATTAAAAACAAGCGGAATAAGGGCAAGAGTAAGTAGTATAAGATAATTATTCAACATAAAAGAAAGCATCACGGTAAATAAATATCCTAAGCCATAAACGATAAAAACGCCCTTTAAAGCTTTGCTCTTGTCGCCTATTCTGCAGACAAGAGTTTTTTTATGCGCACACAGGTCACCTTCAAAATCCAAAAGCGTATGAACATACATCAAACCTATAGTAAACATAACAACTGCTAACGACATTACAAGTACGGTATAAGAAAAATTTCCGGTCATTACAAAATAAACACCTTCAAAAAGTAAAGGTCCGAAAGCAAGTCCGACTGCAATCTCACTCATACCTTTCTGTGAAAGTTTTGCATAGATAAGAGTAATAATTCCGCCGATAACAGCAAGCCAGATTACGGGAAAACCGCATCTTAAAAACAAAAATAAACCTGTCAAACAAGCTATAAAACAATAGATTACAACAACTTTTAGAACATCATTTAAAGAAGCTTTCCCCTCTTTTATATATGCACACTTGCACTTTTGTGAGTTGTCCGTTAAATTTTTATAATCAATGTAATCATCAAAAAGGTTCGTCGCAAGATGAGCAAACGATATTCCGATTAATGCCGCAATACCGTTTATAATATTTCCGCCCTCTTTCAGAGAATAAACAAAAATTACAAGCCAGGAAAGAAGAGTCATAGGAAGCGAAAAAAGTCTTGAATTTTCAAGCCAGAATAAAATAGTTTTTATCATCCTAAAAGATTTTCCACTCCTTTTACAGCTTCGTAACTTGCTCCTGCTTCAAGAATTTCCTCCGCAGTCAAACCAAAAAGAGTAATAAGCGAATAAGCCTCTTTACTGTTCAAATTAAGAAATTCCGCTGCTGTTTTTGCGGCTTCTTCTCTTGTAAGATTTGTAAATTGAAGATTTTTACCTTTATAAATAATTCTTTTTTTAGACTTTCCCAATTTACTTAACCCCCAGAGCAAGCAGTGCCGCACCAATCATTCCCGAATAATTTCCCGCGGATGCTTTTACAACCTTAAAAGGAGTAGTGACAATCTGTTTATTAGCTTCTGCTTCAATATAATCGATATTGACAAATTCTGCCATTGAACCCGACAGTACAATAACATCAGGGTCAAAAATATTTGCAAGTCCGATTATACCTTCAAGAATGTCATTCTGCCATTTATCAAGAATTTTTTTCATTAAAGGCCTGTCTTTATTTTGAATAACGTCATAAGTGGTAATATCAGGATCGCCTGAAATTTCTTCGGCAGTCCTTTTTAAGCCTGTCCCTGATGCGTAAGCTTCAAAACAATCATAACTTCCGCAGGTGCATTTTCTGTGCTTATCCGTACGCATTTTAAAATGCATTTCTCCCGCTGCTCCGTTTTTTCCTTTATATAATTTATTATCCAGAATTATTCCGCCTCCTACACCTGTCCCCAGGGTAAGCATTACAGAATAAGGCATTCCTTTAGATGCTCCGATAATATGTTCTGCCCAGGCTGCAGCGTTAGCATCATTTTCAACAAATACAGGCTTTTTACTCAAACTTTTAAAATCCATTGACGGATATTCTCTTGCAATATTGCCCGTAGAGCCTAAAATTCCGCTGTTAGAGTTATTAACCGCGCCGCATGTGGAAAAAGCAATAACATCAACCTGACGCTCATATTTATTGATAATTTCTTCAAACGCCGCTTTTATTTCCGCAAAAGTTTTCGGGGTAGGTCGTTTTTCTATTTCCGAAATAATTTCACCTTTTTCGTTAACTATTGCATTATAAATTTTTGTTCCGCCAACGTCAATTGCCAAAGCTTTTTTAAGCATATAAATTTACCCTCTCTGAACAAATCTTTTAGTAATTAACTGTGGTCTTGTGATTGCCGAACCGATAACAACACAGTGAGCACCGAGTTCAAAGGCTTTATCAACTTCTTCAGGCTCCCATATACGACCTTCTAAGACAACAGGCAAATTTGTATTATCAACTAACTGTTTTAACAGTTCAAAATCAGGACCTGTGCCTCTGTTCTGAGAAAACTGAGTATACCCTGAAAGTGTTGTTGAAAGAATGTTAGCCCCAAGCTTTTCTGCATTGAGCCCTTCTTCAAGCGTTGAAATATCTGCCATTGAAACACGGTTATTAATCTTTACGTATTTTATCAATTCTTCAAGCTTTGCGCCGTTCGGTCTTTCTCTCATTGTGCCGTCGAATGCAATAATATCTGCACCTGCTTCCACAAGTTCGATAACCTCTTTCAAAGTAGGAGTAATATAGACTATCTCTTGCCAATTAGAAGGAATAATATCGGGTTTGGTAAGACCGATAACAGGAACATCAAAAAGATGTTTTGCATTCTTAACATCTCTTGCCCCTGCAACGCGTAAACCGCCTGCTCCGCCTTTTACAACAGACTTCATCATAGCAGCCATGCACTTTTCAAGATACAAAGGCTCGGAAGGCATTGCCTGACAAGAAACCACTACTTTACCTTTTAAACGATTAATAATATTCATAAAATTATTATAACCCAAAAATTTATTTATAGTATAATGTAAAAATAAAGGGGAAAAATAATGAAGAAGAGTTTAATAAAATATCCATACCTTACGGAAGATGTAGAAATTTACGAAAGAGATAACGGACATAAAATTGTTCTTGCCCATAAAGAAGGCGAGCTTGTAAACGTAAGCACCTGGGTTAAAACAGGTTCAATAAACGAGGATGATAAAAATAACGGAATTTCACATTTTCTTGAACATTTGATGTTCAAAGGGACACACAAACACAAAGCGGGATATTTTGACAAAACTCTTGAAGCAAAAGGGGCAATCGTAAATGCAGCAACATGGAAAGATTACACGTTCTATTATGTAACCCTTCCGAAAGGTCCTCAAGACAGGGATTTATACCTTGCGATCGAACTTCATGCGGACATGATGCTTGACCCTGTTTTGCCAGAGGAAGAAATAGGAGCTCCGTTTGATTTGAACAACCCCAAAGTTACGGACAAACGCGAACGCCACGTTGTTATTGAAGAAATCAGAATGCGTAAAGATCAAAATTGGACAAAAGTTTATAACGCCTGCAACTTCAATATGTACAAAAAACACCCTTACAAACGCGATGTTATAGGTACTCCCGAAATTATTTCCCGTGTTACCCGCGATGAAATAATGAATTACTATAAAACTTTTTATTCTCCCGAAAATATGACAACTATTATTGTCGGAGATTTTGATAAAGAAAAAGTTTTGGCTAAGGTTGAAAAAGAGTTTGATTTTAAAGGTCGCCCCAACGCTCCGAAAAAGATTAATGAAATTGACGCACCCGCTGACAGTACGGTCGTTGTTGAGAATAAAGCAAAAACAAATACTTCTTATTTAATGGTCGGATTTTTGGGTCCAAAAGCCAATCAGCTTAAAGAAAATATCGAGCTTGATATTATAAGCATAATTTTAGGAGAAAGCACAAGTTCAAGATTATACCAGAACTTAATCGAAAAACAGCCCGAACAAATCTTTAATATGGCAAATGCCGAACATTACCAGTTTAAAGACGGAAATAATTTCTTTATACAGGCAAACTTCAAACCGGAAAAACGTGAGCTTGCACTTGAGCTTATAAAGAAAGAAATTGAAAGTCTTATAACAAACAGGATTACCGGAGAAGAGCTTGAAAAAGCAAAGAAAAAGACAAAATCACGTTTTGCATTTGCAGCAGAAACAGTTTCGGAAATCGGAGAAACAATAGGTTATTATATGACCGTATGCGAAGATTTGAAGCTTATAGAAAATTACTTAAAAGATGTGGAAGAGATTACGATAGAGGATTTGGAAAACACCGTAAAAAAATATCTAAACCTTGATAATGCCGTTATTTCAATCTTAGAACCTGAAACCTAACTGAGCAATACCCAAACCTGATTATTTAACTCTTCGTAATTTTCGGCAAAGCTATCCAGTTTTGTTTCAATAATTTTGACAAACTGTTGAAGATAATAGCAGTCGTTATTATTTTCAACGCAATTATAAAGAATTTGGAGAAAATTTCTGATTTCCTGCAAATCAGCCTCATAGCACATCATTTTTTTGAGAATTTTATTTTGCATACAACCTACTTTCTTACGCCAAACTACGACTATAATCGTTATAATCATGATTATAAACGTTTGAATAAAAATTGTCAATACACTATAATACAAAAAATATGAGAGATGAACGTTTAAAAATTCTAGGCGATAATATAAGGGCTGAAAGAATGAGAAAGAAAATCTCACAAGAAAAGTTAGCCGAACTTATAGATGTAAATAAAGATTCTATAAGAAAAATAGAAAGTGCAAATCAGACACCGTCCGCCTTTATCGTCTTTGATATCGCAAATTCTCTCAATATTCCTATTGAAGATTTATTCAAAAACGTTCCTGTTAAAAGGGATTAACTCTTATGCAAGAAGCAACTACAAACGAAATTGAACAACTTGAAAAAGTTCGTGAAAAATGCCTTACGTGCCAAAAATGCCCGCTTGGACAAACAAGAACTAATATTGTATTCTCAGGAGGCATCCCCAACCGCAAACTTATGCTTATCGGAGAAGCGCCGGGATACTATGAAGATCAAAAAGGTGAACCTTTTGTCGGCAAAGCAGGACAATTACTGGACAAAATATTTGCATCTGTGGGTTTATCGAGACAAAAAGATGTATATATCTGCAACACACTAAAATGCCGCCCGCCTGATAACCGAGACCCGCTTCCCGATGAAAAAGCAGCGTGCAGAGAATATTTAGATGCACAAATTGAAATACTTAAACCGAGAATAATACTGCTTTGCGGACGTGTCGCAGTTAATTCGCTTCTCGGTACAACTCAGGGGATTACAAAAATTCGCGGGAAATGGTTTGAAGGACCGAATATGTCAAAAATGATGCCTATTTTCCACCCTTCATATCTTTTAAGAAATGATTCCAGAGAAAAAGGAAGCCCAAAATGGCTTATGTGGCAGGATATTCAAGAGATTAAAAGAGTGTATTCTCAAATGGATTAATTATTTATACACATCCTGAATATTTTTTATACCGCCCTTTTCTTTAGGCAGACAATGTATTACATTAGGATGAAAAGAATAGTTTCCTTCAGCATTACGCATTATTACAAGACTGAAAAGATCATAACCGCTTTTATTCGGAAATAATTTGCCGTTGCTGTCTACCGCAAATAAGGGCTTTTGAACATTTGCAGGCTGATTAAATACTATAAGATTTGTATTATCATTCATTACAAATGCCTGATTAAATCTGTTCATCATGCTTTCTGAAAATCCGGCACAGGAAACTGATTTTGCATAGCTATTATACACGGGAATGCAGCCGTTCTTCAATGCATTATTTTTACAGTATCTGGTTACTTTCAAATTGGATGCAAACTTTTTATAAAATCTGTCACATCTGCTAAAATCACTTCTTATACGCTTATCAGAACTGAAATAACAGCCTGTATCTCCGTCCATTTGATATACTGTAGTATATAGAGCCTGAGTATATGAGCTATACAATTTTTTAAAAGAAGTAACTGCAGCCTTATCAATTAAACTGCAAGTATAATAAGTAACAACAAACAAAAGAATGATTATATACACACCTGTTAATATTAATAGACGCTTCTTACCCTGCATAATTTTACAACAGCTCCTTAGGTTCTATCACAAAATCAATCAAAAACGGCCCGTCAAAAGAATAAGCTTTATTAATTGCATCCTTTATATCTTCTATTTTTTCAACTCTTATTCCTGATGCCCCGTAACTTTCAGCAAGTTTTACAAAATCAGGATTGGAAATTTTTGTAGCGAAGTATCGTTCATTACAAGTTCTTTCCTGAAACTGTCTTACCATCCCTAAATACCCGTTATTCATGATAAAAACTTTAACAGGAAGATTATAATCCATACAAACTGCAAGCTCTTGCAAATTCATCTGAAAAGAGCCGTCACCTGCAATACATATAACAGGTTCTTTATTCGCAATGCAAGCACCTATAGCAGCAGGAAAACCAAATCCCATTGTTCCGAGCCCGCCAGATGTAATAAATTTCCGCGGAGCATTAAATTTTAAATATCTTGCCGCCCAAACCTGATGCTGTCCGACTTCTGTTGTAATAACAGAATTTTTATCCTTTAAGGAATTATAAATTTCCTGCATAACTTCAAAAGAATGCATTGAAGATGTTCTTTTTAACGGAATAATATCAGGCTGTTTAATTTCAGCACCCCATTGAAAATCAGTTTTATAAAGAGATTTGTCATACTCTGCAATCATTTTACTCAATACGAGTTTGGCATCACCAACTAATGAAATTGATGCAGGCACAATCCTCGAAATTTCATTTTCGTTTATATCAAGATGAATAAGATTTTTACAGAGTTCATTATTAGGAAAACAACACCTTATTCTATCATTAAAACGTGTCCCGACAGCAAATAATAAATCACTCTCTCTTACCGCTTTATTTGCGCAAGGATGTCCGAAAATACCTATCATTCCGATAAAATTCTTATCATCCGAAGGGTATGTTCCAAGCCCCATCATAGTAGAAACAACAGGAATATTTAAAAGTTTTGCAAATTTACTTATTTCATATGCAGCACCCGACTGTACAACTCCGCCGCCTGTAATAAGTAACGGACGCTTTGCGGCACATATTGCATCAAGTGCAGTTTTTATTTCAAAATCAGGTGCAGAGTTTTTTGAGGTTTCATAACCTGAAGTTCTGTCGAATTCGGCGGTTTCCGAAAAAACATTTTTTGTTATATCTACTACAACAGGACCCTGCTTACCTGACATTGCAGTATTAAAGGCTTCTGTAAGAGTTTTTTGCAGGTCGGCTGCTCTTCTTACCTGATAATTACGTTTTGTACAGGATTTTGTAATATCTATAATATCAACTTCCTGAAATGCATCCTGATGAAGCAATTCAGCAGACACCTGACCTGTAATCACAACAAGAGGATAACCGTCAAGATATGCATTGGCAATCCCCGTAACAATATTTGTTGCGCCCGGACCTGATGTTACGATAGCAACTCCGCATTTTCCGCTCACTCTTGCGTAACCTTCGGCAGCATGAACAGCCGCTTGCTCGTGACGCATCAGATAATGTTTTATATAATTTTGCCTGCACAACTCATCATAAACGCTCAGTACAATTCCGCCTGGATAGCCAAATACAGTATCAACATCAAAAATTTTTAATGTTTCTAATACGATTTGCGCCCCTGTAAGAGTTTTAGTCAAAGTATGCATAAAATAACTCCATTTTAATATAATAATTATATCATGGAGTTACCTTCAATGCAAAAAAAAAGACACTTTTTAAAAGTGTCTTTTTAATTATTATTTAGAAATTAATTCATTAAATAACTGTTTTTTTCTTTCTATTTTTTGTTTTCTTGCATTTGCAGCATCTTCTCTTGCTTTTCTGTCTGCTTCCATTTTCTTTTGAAGCTCTTTACGTTGTTTCAGACGGGCATCTTCACGCGCTTTTTGCTGTTCCTGCATTTGTTTTTCTTTATCAACAATTTTTTGTGTATGTTTTTGGATAAAGCGTTCAGTGTAAGTCGTGGGCTGTGAATCTGCGGCATAAACTGCTGCGGCACTGCTCATTACCAGTACTAAAGATGCAATTAATAATTTTTTCATAATAAACTCTCCTTTTTGTCTACCAGAATATTATACTAAATTAAATCATACATCGCAACTATTTTTTTTATTCCTTGTTGAGCGGTATTAAAAATTTCAATCATCTTGTTCTGTTCATAAGGTTCACCCTCGGCAGTCGTCTGAAATTCGATAATTTTACCGCTTTTTGTCAAAACAATGTTACTGTCGACCTGTGCGTGAGAATCTTCAATGTAATCTAAATCCAATCTGACTTCTCCATCAACAATTCCTGCAGAAACAGCTCCGATAGGCTCAATAATCGGATTTTCGGTCAATTGACCGTTTGCAAGAAGCTTTTCAACCGCAATTTTTAAAGCAAGAAAGCCTCCGCAAATACTTGCAGTTCTGGTTCCGCCGTCTGCCTGAATTACATCAGCATCAATTGTTATTGTCAAATCCGGCATTTTTTCCAAATCAACACAAGCTCTGAGGCTTCTGCCGATAAGTCTTTGTATTTCCTGCGTTCTGCCGGAAATTTTTGTTCTTTCTCTCTGGCATCTGGTATTCGGGGCAGAAGGAAGAAGAGAATATTCAGCTGTAACCCAGCCTTTTCTTTCATCTTTGTCCATCCATTTTGGTTTTCCTTCTTCAACCGACGCAGTTGTAATTACTTTAGTATCGCCGAATTCGACAAGAACAGAACCCAATGCGTGTTTTGTATAATCCTTTGTAAATTTTATTGTTCTTGTTTCGTTATTTTCTCTGCCTTCTCTTTTCATATTTGTTCCTTTTTATCTATTCATAGTCCCACATATAAATCTGACCGCAATATCTGCATACCGCATGGTCGTTCATAAATTGTAAATCAGGAATAAATTTATAACCGTCAACTGTAATTACAATATCACCGTCCTTATTGTACTCCTGCATGAATTTCTTTTCGCCTCTGTAATCAGGAGAAAACATCAATTCAAATTTATCAACCGATTTACAATTTTTACAAATAAACATAATTTAGTACTCATCGTCTTCCAATCTTGCCCGTCTGATAATTTCAGGATCAATCCCTCTTTTTTCTATTTTAAATGTTTTAGCTGATACTTTTTTGGAAGAGCTTTTTTTAGACTTCTTTTTCGGCTTTACAGGTAAAACATCAGTTTCAGAAGCGAGATTGTTATACCACAATGTCCAGCAAATACTTCTTATTGGCAAAGTAAAACCTATTACAATAAAAAATACAATTTGTTTAACAAGTTCCGACCCGATAAGAGCCGGTGTAACATGAAACGGCTCAAGAGGTTCAAGCGGCAGACCGTATGCCCAGACTTCAAAAACCTTTGCAAGAGATTTTGTAATATTCAGAGCATCAAAAATTACTCCAAGCCCTGCCGTCAAAAAATAATATGTAAAGACAACAAGCAGCATCATCAACAAAAATGTTCTTGAGAATTTACCTTTAATAAGCTGGAGACTTCTTCTAAAATATCCTATAGGCGACAAACCGTTTTCAAAAGCAAACACCTGAAAAATCAATATAAAATAAATGAAAAATACGAAACCTATAATCCAAAAAATCGGAATTACAGCAATTAAAGTAAACACACTGAATAAAAGCCATAATGCTATGAAAGAAAATGTTTTTTGTGTGACAACAGAGTTATGAGCCTTAAAATCATAAACCCTTCCCGTATTTAAATAACCATCGGTCATAGAATTCAACGCACCGTATGAAACAAGATAATCCCAGAAAGCTTTTGCCCATATCAAAAGTCCCGGAATAATCGAGAGAATTATGCATAAAAGCATTACGGACAAATCATTTAACAGCGGAAATTTCGCAGTTAATTCCTGTAAATTTTGAGTGTACCAATAAGTCAGACCGAAAATTAAAAAAAGTCCGATTAACTGCCCCAGAACAGGAAAAGCCATATATAACAAAAATTTATGAATATTTAAACAATAAATTTTTATACCTTCAAAAAATATTAACCAAACACTTTTATCTTCTTTTGCCATATCTCTCCTGTTAAATACTTTTAATTTATTGTATAATAATTTTATTACAAATATGGAAAAATTTACAAAAGAAGATTTTATAAACAATAAGGTTAACCTTCATTTACACTCGACTTTTTCAGACGGAGAGGGCGATGTCAATGATATACTTAAACAAGCAAAAGAACAGGGCTTCAAAAAAATAGCTTTCTGCGATCATAATACAGTAGAAGCCTACCATAAAACCGATATTCTCAAAGAAGATATTGTAATGACAGGTGTTGAATTTGATGTCTGGTGCGGCTATGTATTTATGCACCTTCTGGCTTACGATATAGACATTAATAATAAAGAACTTTTATCATTCTGCGCAAAAACTAAAAAAGAAACAGAATTAGACATAGTAAGAATTTTTTCAAAACGAGATATAAAAAAACTTATACAGGCAATTCATAATGCAGGCGGCATAGCGGTTCTTGCTCATCCTGCCTGCTGTTGGGCAATAAATTTGGACAAATTTGTAAAGAAGCTCATATCATACGGTCTTGACGGTCTGGAAGTCTACTACCCCTACAAACGTCACAGAGGAATTATTAAATTCCATAAGGCAAAAACAGTTGAAAAAATTGCAGATAAATATAATCTTATAAAAACAGGCGGCACAGATTTACACGGAAAAACGCTTCTTGATTAAAAAAGAAAAAGGCACCAAGTAAAACTCGGCGCCGTATCTAACTCATTAATTTATTGT
>FR900483.1 GCA_000438175.1 Fusobacterium sp. CAG:439
TCTTTTGAATGATTTAAAAAGATTATATGAATTTTGGGTTAATGAAAAAACATTACCCGGAGCTTTGGTTAGTGTGTATTATAACAAAGTTGCGGCTAAAAGTAACAGAGTACAGCGTTTATTGTCAAATAACAGTATTGTAGGTGCAAAATTCGATAATACAAATTCTCCTAAACATATAATAACTCATTTCATTTCTCTTCCTGAATTACAACAAGCTATTAATGAACTTGAAATTACTTTAACAATACTTGAAGAGCAGTTTAATGGTTGCATATCACATGAAACTATAAAGAAAATTAATTCAAAAGATCCCAGTAAACGAATTTTATTTAAACATCCTCCTAAATTTAAATCGACTTTTTTAAGGATAATTGTTGACGCATATTATGTTGAAAAATTTGATATATTAAGAGATGTGGAAGATTTAAAAAATAATTCAATAATTACAATTTTTAAAACATCTGAAGATACTGCAACATTAATGAATAAGTTAGGTATACGTATTGATAACAATAGAATTATTGATGACACTACAGTATATTTATTCCCAGATGAGTTAAATATACTTAAAGCAAAAGCACCTTATTTAATTTCTATGGCAGTAAGTGATTTATCTGAACTTACAAAATCCGATTTTGATTTTGCAGATAAAGAAATTTTGTCTATTCCTGCTCCGCAAAATGAGCCAACTATAGGAGTTATTGATACAGCATTTTATAAAGATGTATATTTCTCACAATGGGTTGAAACAACAAATTTATTACAAAAAGAGATTGAGATAACCGAGAATGATTATCTCCACGGGACAGCAGTTTCTTCTATTATTGTTGATGGCCCTACTTTAAATCCAAATTTAGATGATGGATGTGGCAGGTTTAAAGTTAGGCACTTTACAGTTGCAGCAGGTGATAGATTCAGTTCATTTTATGTTTTAAAAAATATTGAAAATATTGTAATGACAAATCCGGATATAAAAGTCTGGAATTTATCATTAGGCTCTAAGTTTGAAATAAACCCAAATTTTATTTCTCCCGAAGCTGCAATTCTTGATAAAATTCAATGTGAATATGATGTTGTATTTATTATTGCAGGAACAAATAAAACTGATAATGAAGAAAACAAGAGTATAGGTTCACCAGCCGATTCTATAAACTCAATTGTTGTGAATTCTGTGACAAACAGTGGTGAACCAGCGTCTTATACCCGTACAGGGCCTGTATTGTCATTTTTTATAAAACCTGATATTTCATACTATGGTGGTGATACTGATAATAAAATAAAAGTTTGTACAAATAGAGGGATTGAATTTGTTCAAGGCACTTCTTTTGCAGCGCCCTGGATTGCAAGAAAAATGTGTTATTTAATTTCAGTTCTTGGGTTAAATAGAGAAGAAGCAAAAGCATTATTAATACATTCAGCAACTACTTGGGAAAAACAAAAAATAGATTCGTGTAAAATCGGTCATGGTATCGTACCGGTAAAAATCGAGGATGTTGTAAATTCTCCAAATGATGAAATTCAATTTGTTATTTCCGGGGTTTCTGAAGAATATGATACTTATAACTATAAAATTCCAGTGCCTGTTCATCAAAACAAACATCCTTTTATAGCTAAAGCTACATTGTGTTATTTCCCTCGATGTTGCAGAAGTCAAGGTGTAGATTATACTAATACAGAACTGGATATTAAGTTTGGACGAATTAAAGACAATGGTATAAAATCAATTGATAACAATTTTCAAGATAAAAAAGGGTTCTATACTAATGAAGAAGATGCTCGCTCAAATTATAGAAAATGGGATAACGTAAAACACATAAGAGAAATTGTAAAAACACGAAACTTACCAAAAGACTCGTATACTGCGAAAGGTTTATGGGGAATAAGTTTAAAGACTAAAAATCGGTTAGACCCGCAAGATGGTAAGAATTTAAAATTTAGTTTGGTTGTGACTTTGAAAGAATTAAATGGAGTAAACAGAATTCAGGATTTTATCCGTAACTGTTTACTTAATGAATGGTTTGTAAATAGGATTGATATAGAAACCAGAGTTGATATTCATAATATTGCAGAAGAGGATGTTCATTTCGATGAATAATAAGGAGATTACATATGACTAAAAAATTAATACCAATGGCAATATGCTATGATTTTGATGGGACTTTATCTCCAGGAAATATGCAAGAATATGGATTTATGGAAAGTCTTGATACTACACCGCCAAAATTTTGGGCAAAGTCTAATAAATTTGCAAAAGATAATTATGCAGATGTAAATTTAGCATATATGAAATTAATGATAGAAGAAGCTCGCAATAAAAATGTTCCATTTAATAAAGAAGCATTCTGTGATTATGGTAAGAATATCGAATTATATAAAGGTGTAGAATCTTGGTTTAACAGAATTAACAAATATGGAAAAGAACATGGAATTGAAGTTAAACATTATATTATCTCATCTGGTCTAAAAGAAATTATTGAATGCACTCCTATTGGTAAAAATTTTGAATATATTTTTGCTTCAGCTTATATATATGATGCAAATGGAGTTCCTGTATGGCCAGCTAATGTTGTTAACTATACATCTAAAACTCAATATTTATTCAGAATAAACAAAGGTTGCTGTGACATAAATGATAATAAAACTATTAATGCATACGTTAATCAAGAAGATAGAGCTGTTCCTTTTTCTAATATGATTTTTATAGGTGATGGGGAAACAGATATTCCGGCTATGAAAATGGTTAAAGTTAATGGTGGGCATTCTATTGCTGTTTATAATTCATCCAAAAGAGGAAAGAAAGATAAAGCTATAAAATTAATTGAAGAGAATAGAGTTAATATAGTTGCAAGTGCGGATTATTGCAATAATAAAACTATCGACAAGTATGTTAAATCAATTATAAACAAAATCGAATTGGATAATTATATTAGAAAATTACAAAAGAAGTAAAAATAAGGAATTTATAGTAATGCATAAATCAATAATGGAAATAATAAGAGATACCGAGATTAATTATGCTGATGAAATGATGCGTATTGAACTTATATTTTCGACTGTCAAGATAGTTGAGCATTGGCGTACTAGTAGAAGCGGTTTACCAGAAACTACTTGGATGTCAATTCAAGATTATATCCATGATTTTTTGTTTGTAAATTACAAATATAGTGGAACATATATTTCAATTAGAGATATGAGAAATGGCTTAAATATATCTAAAGAAGATATCAAAAAAAATAATAAAGAAACAATGCTTACATATTTTGAATTTATATTAAATATGGTATTTTTCTTCACAGAAAATAAATTTAGGACAGATAGATATGATTCCTCTTATATTAACAAACTTATTTCAAATATAAATAAAGTTTTAGAAAAAATAAATTATGAAGTTATAGCCAAAAATAATTACCTTTTTATAATAGAAAATGATGCAGGAACTTCTGCAGTTGCAGAACTATATCCAGACCTATCGAATTCAGTTATTGAATATAGAAGACATGATTTAAAAGGAAACATTGAAGCTAAAAGAAACATCTTACAAACATTACAGTTAAAAATTGAAGGTATTGAGTTAAAACTTAGAGGTTCATCATATCAATCATTATCGAAAAATCTAATGAACTTGTTCAATAATTTACATATAAGGCATAATAATAAAGGTGAGAATCCGCGAAATAATAAAATAAATATGAGTGATGAAGAGCTTGAAATTTGGTACGATAGAACTTATGACCTAACTTTAACTGCATTAATGATATGTAATTATTTAGATTATCATAAAGAAATAGAAAAATTATATGAGCATTATGAATAAACAACCCCCAATCTGCACTGTCAAAATTTCAAAAAGAGAATTTTGGAGAAATTT
>FR900484.1 GCA_000438175.1 Fusobacterium sp. CAG:439
TTATCTTTGGGCAGTTGGTCAGAAGCAACAGGTTATCGTTCAGTTGCAGTTGGACCAAGCGCAGAATCTTCGTCTTATGCGTCTGTAGCCCTAGGTAGTGAATCTGGTGCCAGTGCGAATTATTCAATATCTATAGGAGAATTTTCAAGAGCAACGGAGCATGCAGCTGTTGCTATCGGTGATCAGGCAAAAGCGCAAGGGAGTCAAAGTGTTGCTATTGGACAAAACAGTAAAGTAAATGGCGGGAATCATTCAGCAGCCTTAGGGTATTCTGCCGATGCAAGCGGTCATAGTGCTGTTGCTATCGGAAATAATGCTAAGGCTGTTAATAATTATAATATTGCGATAGGTGCTAATGCTTGCCAATACGTTACAGGTACTAACAAAACCTGTATAGGGGCTAATTCGGGTCCTGCTTCAACTGCTTTTGAGGCATCAGATGATGTAGAACGTATTTTTATAGGATCTGCACCAAAGGTATTACCTGATATTCGGGCAAGTGAAGATGCCGGTATCGGCAGAAATGCTATAGTTGAAATTGTTAACAGCAGTGATGCCTCTAAATGGGGAAGTGAAAAGGGCGGCCGTCGTCACGGTTATCCTAATGGTCCGACTGTTTATATAAACGGAAATCTTGTAATTCGCGGTTATACCTGGTTAATGGTAGCAGATGACCGCGGTGACGAACATGATGAACAGGGACTTGTCAGCTCAAATAAGCCGACTGGTGACGGACATAATATTAAATGGAATCGTAATGCTCAAAAATATCCTACAGTTTCTGATCGGCGTTTGAAGTATCTTGGAAAAGAATATAATTTAGGTTTAGATAAAATAAGGCAGTTAAAAGTTTTTAACTATACTTTAAAAAAGGATGAAACTAAAACACCTCATGTCGGAGTAATTGCTCAGGATCTTCAAAAAATCTTTCCTGATGCTGTAAAAAAATGTACAGACGGTTTTTTAAGCATTCGTTTTGAAGATATGTTCTATGCGATGATTAACGCAATAAAAGAACTTGATTTAAAATATGAGGCACAGCAGAAACGAATAAATGAGCTTGAAGCTCGTATAGAAAAGCTTGAAGCAAAACTTAAATAAATTAAAAATAGTCGGGTCTTCTTGCCCGACTGTTTTTTTTTAAGTATTATATCTTTATTATGAAAAAGATAATCCTATTATTATTTTGTTGTTTGTTATTATTTTCAGGCTGCGGCAAAAAAGAAGTTAAAAATGATGATTTTGCAAATATTACCAAGCGCGGCAAATTAATTGTCGGAGTGCGTGATGATGCGGCTCCTTTCGGTTTTAAAGATAATAAAGGTAATTTAACAGGCTATGATATAGACCTTGCAAGAATTATTGCGGAAGGAATTCTCGGTGACGGAAATAAAGTTGAGTTTGTACCTGTTACCGCATCTAATCGTATTATGAAACTGAGTTCTTCAGAAGTTGATTTTTTAATTGCAACAATGTCAATTACAAATCAAAGACAGCAAATATTAAATTTTTCCGTACCGTATTATATTGCGGGGCAGGCGATAATGGTTAACAGTTCGAGCAAAGCAAAAACTTTAAGTGATTTTCAAGGCAAAAAACTTATAATTGTATTCGGTTCTACAAGTGAAAAAAATTTGCGCTCAAATGTACCTGAAGTTACAGTTATAGGTTATAGAAATTATAATGATGCATACAGAGCATTAAAGGAAAATAAAGCAGACGGCATAGTTGCAGATGATACAGTACTTTTGGGTTTTGCAGTAAAAGATAAATCAGTTAAATTGCTGCCAAAACGCTATTCGAAAGAACCTTATGCAATAGCTTTCAGAAAAGAACAGGAATCAGAAAGGCTTATGACAAAGGTTAATTACATTTTAGAAAATTTGCAAAGTACTGGAAGATTAAACAGGCTGCAGGAGAAGTGGGGAATTAAATAAATCATTAATGCTACTTGAAAAATATTAAAAATCGTTTATAATTAAAAAAAAGGAGTGGAAGTATGACAAACTTATTA
>FR900485.1 GCA_000438175.1 Fusobacterium sp. CAG:439
TCTGCCCGATGCTGTCGTTTTTGTTGAAAATACCGAACAGGTGCAAAAAGTAGTTAAACTTGCAAATAAATATAAAGTGCCTGTAATATGCAGGGGAGCTGGAACCAACGTTGTCGGAGCATGTCTGGTTGAGCATGGCGGGATTATTTTAAATTTTTCCAGAATGAATAAAATTTTATCAATAAGCAAGGAAAATATGACAGCTTGTGTTGAACCCGGAGTTGTTCTCGGGTGTTTACAAAAAGAAGTTGAAAAATTAGGATTATTTTATCCGCCTGACCCGTCAAATCTGGCAGTTTCAACAATAGGCGGCAGCATTGCACAGGCATCAGGCGGTGCTAAGTCTTTTAAATACGGTACAACTAAGGATTATGTTATTGATTTAAAAGTCGTAATGGCAGACGGGCAAATATTAAAAACAGGTTCCGGCACGATTAAAAATGCTACGGGTTACAACCTGAATACTCTTTTTGTCGGCTCAGAGGGAACATTGGGAATTGTTGTTGAAGCGACTTTGAAATTAATTCCGAAACCGCAGAGTAAAAAAGTTATGATGGCATATTTCAATACGGTAAGGGAAGCTGTTCTTGCAGTAAACGCAATTATTGAACAGAGAATTTATCCTGCTACAATTGATTTTATGGATAAAAATGCAATTCAGACAGTTGAAAAATTTTATCCCGCAAATCTTTTAACTGATAAAGAGGCTGCACTGATTATTGAAATAGACGGCTTTGAATGTTCCATGAAATATCAGGAAGATGTTATTACCGGAATATTGAATACCTGTAATGCTTCTGAAATTCAAGCATCACATAATGATGATGAATATAATAAAATCTGGACGGCAAGACGTTCTTCGATGGGGGCATGTGCAAAATTAAAACCGAATGTAACAACAGATGATGTGATTGTTCCGCGTGAAAATTTGGAAGCTCTTGTATTAGGAATTCGTGCAATTTGTGAAAAATATAATCTTGAGGTTTGTATGGTCGGTCATGTCGGAGACGGAAGTGTCCATCCCCAAATCCCGATAAATTACAATGATGAAAACGAATATAAACGTTATAAGTTTGCAAAGGCTGAAATCTATGATTTGACGGCAAAATTGGGAGGAATTTTATCAGGAGAACACGGGATAGGGGCTGAAAAACGTGAACATATTCACAGGGTTATAAATTCAGCCGCTCTGGATTACATGCGGCAAATCAAGAAAACTTTTGACCCGAATAATATTTTGAACCCTTATAAAATATTTTAAAATTAATATGGATAAAAAAGAACTTATTAAATACTTTAAATCTTTGGGCTTAACAGTTCATACAACTACAAAAGCGCGCGGGCATCAGGGATTTTTTTTGAAAAACAGAATTGATATATCAAAAAATATTCCTGAAAACAGGGTTGTGCCTACATTGCTTCATGAGTTTGCCCATTACATTCATTCTAAAATAGAGCCTGATATGAATAAGACCGGCGGAACACTCGGCATGCTCTTTAAAGATGACAGCCGTGTTTTGTTTGATGAACTTATTAAAGTCACGAATTTTGTTGACCCGAATTCTCTATGTGTCAGACTTTATGAACATAAAGACAGGGTTAAGTCGAAAATTAAAGAATATGAAAATATAATAAAAATATATTATCCCGATTTTATGCGTTCAAAAAAGTTTAAGGAATTTGATAAATATATTAAAAAGTCCGATGCGAGATATCTTTTAAAATATGACAGAGTAAAACTTATTCAGGGTGGTTTTTTCAGGAAAACAACAAAGCTTTATTCCATTGATAATATTGAAAAAGATTTTACAGACATGCCAAAAGCATTTACGGCATATATCAGGTTGAAATCATATCAAAAAAAGCAGACAAGAATTTCCGCAAGGATTAACAAATATAAAAAATATTATGAAAAACCGGCCGAACTTTTTGCAAGGTTAGTTGAAGGGCTTTATCTTGACAGAGAATGGGTTGAAGCTATTGCCCCTAATGCTGTAGAAAGATTTTATAAGCTTGCAGAAGCAGGATATTATATGGAGCTTAAAAATTTACTTTTACTTTGAACATTTAATCTTTTTGCCCCATTCCAAATCTTTACAATGCAAGTAATCAAGATTTTCAAAAGTTAAGACCCACCCTGCAAGGGAATAACCATTGGCAGCTTTTTGTAATAAATTCCCTGTTTTTATATTATCTAACTGGTAAGGTATTAATCTTGATTTTTCGATTATGAACAGAAAAGTATCTTCACCTATACGGTTTGGCTTTTTCATGCCGTTTACATCAATCCAAACCTCACCTTGCTTTCCTCCGTCTTTGCCAAGGTAGCCTTGAAGTGCTGCTACTGTCCCGTCTGCCAGTATAAATTTGTTATAGTACGATAAATTTTCAAAATCTCTTTCTTTTTGTCCGTTTAGCATTGTATATCTCTGCGGAAAACAGCCTTTTGCCTCATGACCGCAATTTTTAATAATATTAAGATATTTTGTTATAATGTCAATGTTAAAAGTTTCAATATTTTTGTTTTCGTCATTTTCATCTGTATAATCATAGGATGCTGTCCCCCAGTCTTCTATATCACCGTTTTCGGCTACTGCACGCATTATAGCATTATTCAAGATGCTGTAATTTTTTTTCAAAGCAGTTACAGTATGTTTTTCTCTGTATTCAGATATGACAGAAGGTAATGTAAGAGCAGCAACTACTCCGATAATTCCCAGTGTGATCAATACTTCTGCTAAAGTAAAAGCCCTTAACCCCTTGACATAAGCGACCTTTGCGGGGGGGGGCAACCCTTAACGCTTTAAAACTCATTGTTTTAGCCTCCTTTTTATTCTCTTTACCATTATTTACGATTTACAAGTATTTGTCAATAGTTACACCCGTCCATACATGTCTTCGTAACGTATAATATCTTCCTCTATAAGCGGATCGCCTTTTTGAACTTCTATGATTTCCAAATCGTTTTCATACGGGTTTTGAAGTGAGTGAATGGCTTTCAGCGGGATATCAACGCTATGTCCCGGAGAAAGAATTAATTCTTTTCCTTCCAGTACAACTTTTGCTGTTCCTGAAAGTACAACCCAGTGCTCGCTTCTGAAATTATGTGATTGAACGGAAAGTTTCTGACCGGTATTTACATGAATTATTTTGGTTAAAAATCCTTCACCCTGCGCAATAACAGTGTAAAAACCCCAGGGACGGTATACTGTTTTGTGTACAAGGTGTGTGTTATCATTCTGTTGTTTTAATGTTTCATAGATTTGTTTAACATCCTGAGTTTTATCTTTTTTGCAGGCAAGAATTGCATCTTCTGTTTCGACTATAACAGTATCTTCAAGACCGATTGTTGCAACAAGTTTTGAAGATGCATAAACAAATGAATTTTTTGAATTTTTATCAAGAACATGACCGATAAATACATTTCCATGTGAATCTTTATTGCTTACGTCGTAAATAGACTGCCAGGAACCTAAATCATTCCAATCACTTTCTAATTTTACCAGCGCAATTTTGTCTGATTTTTCCATAATAGCATAATCTATAGAAATACTCGGCATTTTGTCAAAGTTAATAAACGGAATTTCATTGGATTTTGAAAAATCGAATTCTTCGGAAACTTTTGCAATATCAGGGGCATGCTTTATCGTTTCATTAAGCAGTGTAGACGCTTTAAACATAAATATCCCGCTGTTCCAGAAATATGTGCCGTCGTGAAGATATTTTTTTGCAGTTTCCAAATCAGGTTTTTCAACGAATTCTTTAACCTTAAATCCGTCCCCTGCTTTTTCTGCAGTATTAATATATCCGTAGCCTGTTTCAGGGTAATCGGGTTTGATGCCGAATGTTACAATATAACCTTCATTGGCAAGTTTTTCTCCCTTTTTTACCGTGGAAAGAAACTTGTCATTATCTTTGATTAAATGGTCGGACGGAACAACTATTATAACCGGATCCGATTCCGATTTTTGCATTATGTATTTTGCGGCAAGGACAATTGCAGGAGCCGTATTTTTTGCAACAGGTTCTGATAGTACTGCAGGAGCAGCACTTATTTCGGAAAGCTGCATACGTACATTTGATGTGTGTTTTGTATTTGTAATGCTTATAATATTTTCTTGAGGCATACATTTATTAAGCCTTACAAAAGTGGATTGCAAAAGACTTTTATCTGAATTTAAATTTAATAACTGTTTCGGGTAAAGCTCTCTTGATAAAGGCCATAATCTGCTGCCGGAGCCTCCTGCTAATATAATTCCGTACATTTAACCTCCTGATATATTCATAATATATTATACTATAAAATAATTTTTTTTATAATATATTGCGTTTTAATGTAAATTTTCTTTATAAAACTACTCTTTTAAAATCAAATATTCTTAATTTTCTTGAATAATAAATAATTTTTTGTTAAAGTATTATCAGAATGTTTGAGTGGGATTTGAAAAAGAAAGTAATAGCCGGAGCTTTAGCCTTTGGAGTAATTTCCGCAGGAGTTTACTTTGCAGTGATTTACCAGTCACCTGCAAAGACCGATAAGATTTATTCTGCCGCTCTTTCTGATTTTGAAAAAGGAGATTATCAAAATGCATATTATCTTTTTTCGAAAATCAGTATGTTTTCTAATTTGAAGCCAGTAGCTATCTACCACAGAGCCGAATGCGCAAAAATGCTTGATGATGACAGATCCGAAATTAAACAATATCAGCTTTTATTTAATAATTATCCCAAGCATAAGCTCAGTATACGCTCACGCTATCTTGCAGGTCAAAAACTGATAAAAGACAGACCGCAGCTTGCAAAAAAATATTTTGAGAATATTATTCATAATGCGCCCGATACTGATTATGCCATTGCTTCCGAATATTATCTCGGTGTAATTCTTAAAAATAAATATGAAAATGCAAAAATAGTCCCTCAATCTGCGGTTGATGATATTCAAAATCACTTCAGACACTATATTGAAAAAGCTCCTGCAGGAAAACTAGCTCTGCTGGCGGTTAATGACTGGTTAGGTTTTTGCGATGATATTTCAAAAGATGATTATTTGCTTATGGCAAATACATGTTATCTTTTCGGCGAATATGAAAAAGCCCGTGAGCTTATACATAAAGCCGATATAAACGAAGCTTGGGCACTTGATGTGAAAAATTCATATGCTATGAAAAATTTTCCGAGAGCAAAATTTTTAACGGAGAACGGACTTCAAAAGCATGCTCAATATGTTTCCGAGGATGAGATTATTGAAGCTGTTGATATTTATACGGGCTTATCCGCATCCAAATCTCAAGCTGTTGACAGGCTGCTGGGGCTTGCTCAAGGTAAAGGCAGAGATTATTTATTAAGTTTAAAATGTCAAAATGTTTCCCAAAATGATAAAACAACTTGTTACAGTCATTTATATCTTAAATACCCTGACGGCAGATTTTCTGCAGATGCCCTTGCAAATATCTTTTTCGCAAAAATTAAGGCTCGCGACTATGAAAATGCTAAAAAAATCGGACGTGATCATTTGAAAAAATTTCCTAATGCCAATTCATCTCCGATGGTTATGTTTTGGATGGGAAAAATTGCTGAAAAAACGAACAGTTATGAGGAGTTTTCAAATTATTATAAAGGTGTGATCGAAAGATTTCCGGATTCATATTACGCATACAGAGCTTATCTTAAATTAAGCGGTTTCAGGGGACCTTTGATAACAAGTTATATTAATCCGCAGCCCGTTGTTTATCCTTATAAATATACACGCAATAATATAATCGTAAAACTTGTGGAACTTAAAGATTATGACATTGTAAGCGAGCTTGGCGGCAATGATGAGTTTATAAAAAGCTGGGTTTTATATAAAAAAGGTGATTATTCTCATTCTATGCTTGTCGCGCGTGATGCAATGGATAAAATTCAGGATAAACCTGACAAATATGATTTGAGATGGCGTCTTGTCTATCCCGTAATTTTTTATGATGATATCAAAAAATATGCTGACGAAACCGGCAATAATCCGCCTCTTATGCTGGCTTTGACAAGAGAAGAAAGTTATTTTGATCCTCTAGCCCAAAGTATTGTAGGTGCAAGCGGTTTAATGCAGCTCATGCCTTCAACGGCTAATGAAATAAATTTAAAATATAAACTCGGCATGAATATTTCCGATGCTTTGTTTAATCCTTATAAAAATATTAAACTTGGGAATTATTACTATGAATTTTTAAGAAGAAATCTTGAGGGGTATGATATTTCATCCGTAGCTGCTTATAACGGCGGTATAGGCTCTATACAAAAATGGAAGACAACTCTTCATTATAATGATACTGACGAATTTGTAGAACAAATTCCATACCCCGAAACACAAAATTATGTTAAAAAAGTTTTCAGAAGTTATTGGAATTATATAAGAATATATAATGGAAATAATTAAAAAAACGACCTGTTTTTAAACAGGTCGTTTTTTACATGCTTTTTCGGGGGCATGCTTATAACATATTTTTTCTGATATTTTCTTTTTGTTTATCTATCTTTTTAATTCTCTTTTCAATAGATTTAATTTGCTTGCTCAAAGCTTTTCTTTCTGCCTTTATTGCAGTATACTGAGCGTCTACATCAGAATACTTTGTTTTGTAGTTAAGAAGTTCATTTCTTACATCAACCTGTGCATTATCAAGCTGAATAATTGCATTCTGCATTTTTACGTTTCCTGCAGGCTCTTCATTAACCGTATTAGCTTTTGGAGCAACGGGTGATGCTGCAGGAGCAGGATTTGCCGCAGATGTTCTAACAGGTGTTCCGTAAGCAGTATCATCAAAATTTAACGGTGTAAATGCGTTGCCGTCAGCAAATACTGCTGTCGAGCATGCCAATAAAATTGATAGAGATAATACACAATTTCTTAAAGTTTTTTTCATGCTAAATTCTCCTTTATTAATATTAATTTATTAATCCGATAATTATATATGAACAGTATATATTATGTACTTTTAAAAAAACTCATTCAAAAAAATGAAAAATATTTGGAACTTTTTTTATTGGCATGCGTCATAAAATTTGTGTGCATTTTGATATTATGAATTTTTGTAAATACCTTAAACCCTTATTATTATTTGGTTTTGGAAAATTTGTAAAAAACATGGAAAAAACATGGAAACATGGGCTTGATTTAAAATTTTCTTTTGCATACAATAAAAGACGTGCCCAGTGCACAGTGAACATTCAAAATTCTTAGTTAAGATAAATTAAAAAAAATAAATAAAACCTCTTGACAAAAGAAATTGATGTTATAATATAAGAAATGCAGATGACACTAGCAATTAGAAATAAATAATTAAATGCATCTGACTTATATATAAAAAGGAAGTAAACCCCGATTTTGAAAATTAAAAGAAAATTGTGTCTGCGATAGCAGGGCTCGTTAAAAAGAGCGGTCGAAAATCCACCCAGTACTTTGACAACAGAATAGCTGAAAATAAA
>FR900486.1:0-3275 GCA_000438175.1 Fusobacterium sp. CAG:439
TTGATGCAAAATCACCAGAGAAAAACTTATGTGACGCAATTGCATAAAGTATATACTGAATTTCAACAAGCAATGGTTCAATATATTACAGAAAAAAATGCTATAAATTTAAGAGAAGCCGGGATAAATAGTCAAGCAGCTATGAATGATTTTGTAACAGAGCATTTTAAGGTTATAAATAGTTGTCTTACAGAGGATACAAAACCTTGTTTTGAAGATCCTGCAAATTATAGAAAAATATCTGGCGCGTCCGCCAGTGGATTTGATAATGAGGAGCGTATGATGTTTACTTTAGCTAGCGGAGCATCTATCAGACCCTGGTACGCAAATAGGGGTGTAAACTTTATAATTATGGTAGTAGATACTAATGGCATGAAAGGGCCTAACATATATGGTAGAGATTTTTTTGATATGTGTATTGATGTTAATGGTAATATTGATGGTTGTGTTTCTGCACCTACAGCTTTTCCATTATCATCTGAGGCAAGGGATACAGCATTTAATACATTTTGTTTAGGCGATGATAATAGCATTCAAGGTTGTTTCGGTAAAATACTCAATGATAATTGGGAAATGAATTATTAACGCAAAAAGCTCTCTTATTAAGAGAGCTTTTTTAATATATTTATAATTGTAATAAATTTAATAATGCCCTTATAAAAATTTTTAAGTATAATGAACAATTCGGGGAATAGTGGATAATAATAATAAAAAGGGGAGTAATATGCTTAAAAGAATTGTTTTATATCTGACCTTTGTTATATTGACGTTATTGCCTGTATCAGCGCAGAATTTTGCACCTGATGAACTTATAAATATAAGTGTTTACGAAAAAATTAATCCTGCTATAGTAGCAATTGATGCAAATTTAACTGACGGATTTTCGGCAGGTACGGGATGCGTTGTTCGTTCTGACGGTGTAATCCTGACGGGCTCACATGTTATTGAAGGAGCGAAAGATATTGATGTAACTACTTATGACGGAAAAGTTTATAAGGCATCAATACTTGCGAAAATGGGTAAAAATAAAGATTTGGCTCTTTTAAAGATTGATGCTAAAAAGAACTTGAAAACAATATCATTCGGGGATTCTTCCGATGTAAAAGTCGGGCAGAAAGTTCTGGCAATCGGGAACCCGTTCGGATTTTCGGGAACTTTAACTTCAGGAATTGTATCAAGAATTGACTATGCAAAAGGGAGAATTCAAACCGATGCCGCAATAAATCCCGGTTGTTCCGGAGGTCCTCTTTTAAATTCTCAGGGAGAAGTTATAGGAATTTCACAGTCTATATATAATCCTGATAATAATATTTCAAATATCGGCATAGGTTTTGCAATTCCCGTAAATGATGCTAAAAAATTCATTGAAACTGCAAATCTCGGAAATTCTCATCTTACTAATAAAAAACGGTTTGCCTTTAAAGAATAAGTTAAGATTTTATAATCACATAACTCTGTTTTATCTCTTTCATGGTATAGTAATTTATATAAAACTAAGGAGGGATTATGACAGAGTTTTATTTTATGAACGGTGAATACGTAGATGCGTCTAAAGCAATGATTCCTGTTCGTACACATGCTTTCCTGTACGGAACTGCCGTATTCGAAGGTATAAGAGCATACTGGAATGAAGAAGAAAAACAATTATATGCTTTCAGAGTTCCCGAGCACTATGAAAGACTTCAAAGAAGTGCCAAAATTATGTGTATGGAAAGTCCGTATACTGTTGAAGAATACTGCGAAATTACTAAAAAATTACTGGCAAAAAATAATTATAAAGAAGATTGCTATATGCGTCCGACATTATACAAATCAGCTCAAAAAGTCGGTCCCGGATTATATGATAATGAAGACTCTTTTTTAATTATCTCAAATAAAATGGGAGATTACATTGATACATCAAAAGGTTTGAAAGTTTGTGTATCAAGCTGGAGAAGAAACAGCGATAATGCTATTCCTCCCCGTGCTAAAGTCGCAGGCTCTTATGCCAACGCTGCTTTGATTAAGACTGATGCGCACAATATGGGATTTGATGATGCAATTGTTCTTGATGAAGAAGGACAGGTTACGGAAGGTTCTGCAATGAATCTGTTCCTTGTTCAAAACGGTAAACTTATTACCACAACAAAAACAGATAATATTCTTGTAGGCGTTACAAGAAATACTATTATGGAACTTGCAAGAGATGTATTAGGTATCGAAACTGAAGAACGTGCTATTGACAGAACGGAATTGTATATTTCCGATGAAGCTTTCTACTGCGGTACAGGTGCTCAGGTAAGCCCGATTGTAAGTGTTGACAACAGAAAACTCGGCGACGGTAATGTCGGAGAAATTTCTAAATCATTGCAAAAACTATACTTTGACGTTGTTAAAGGAAAAGTTGCAAAATATAAAAAATGGTGTATGCCTGTTTACTAAATTATTATTATTGCCCTCTCTTTTGAGAGAGGGCAATATTTTATATGAGAAAATGATTGAATTTTTAGGTTTGTGTGTTCAAAATTTAATAAAAAGTATTAAGTACCTGTTTCAGGTGCGTTTTTCCAGTGTTATTGCTCAAGCTGCCGCAATAAGTTATGATTCTCTTCCCATCTCCTTGATAATAGCTTTTATCGCCGCTGCAGTTATAACCATTCAGGTTTCAAAACAGTTTCTTATGAGCGGGGCAGAAGCGTATATAGGCGGAACTATTGCCGTTGTTATGATAAGAGAAATAGCCCCGGGCTTTGTTGCACTGGCAATAGGTGCGCGAGCCGGAACGGCTATATCTGCAGAGATTGCAAATATGCAGGTTACAAGCCAGGTTGATGCAATGAAAACTTTAAAAGTTGATCCTGTTGGATATTATTTTACTCCGAGAATTATAGCAGGCATGCTGACAGTTCCGATGGTCGTTCTTCTTGCTGAACTTGTAGGAATTACCGGCGGGATGCTTGTTTCACAGGCTGCTATAGATTTACATCCCGCAAGGTATATGAATTCTGCGTGGCTCTGGATTTCAACAAGGGATATTTATATAAGTCTTTTAAAAGGTGCAATATTTGGAGGTTTAATTTCTCTTGTGTGTGCAACTCAGGGTTACAGTACAAGAGGCGGTGCCAAAGAAGTCGGAACATCAACAACACAGGCTGCAATTCTTTCGACAATTTATATGCTTGTTGCAGATTTTCTGGTTAATCTTGTTTTTTATATAATATAGAGTTATACTTAGAATGTAAGTATGAAAGGAGCTATAATGAAAAATTTATTTAATTGTGCAACGCGGGGGGGGG
>FR900486.1:3416-13910 GCA_000438175.1 Fusobacterium sp. CAG:439
ATCAGCGTAAAACTTATGTAACTCAGTTACACAAAGTTTATAATGAGTTACAGCAAGCTTTTATACAATATCAAAATGACAAAAACGCATTGAATTTAAAAGAAGCTGGCTTGACGAGTAGAGAGAGTGTAAAAACGTTTCTAAACGAATATTTAAAGATTATACAGGGTTGTGATGGAATTGTTGCTCCGTGTTTTGCCTCATCGTATAAAAATATAAATAGCGGAGCTGTCTCTGTAAGTTCTGTTTGGAACGGTTATTGTGTGACATTGGCAAGCGGTTCTTCTTTTTGTATGGATTACCCGACTTTGTATGGCGGTTCCTGGGGATACGTATTTATAGATATAAACGGAAAACAAGGTCCTAATATTCTCGGACGTGACGCATTTTATCTTGCAGTTTATACTGATGGTGTTTTAGATGTTGAGGGTGCGGATATTAACTGCCGAACAAACGGTATTTGCGGAGCAGAAGGTGCTTCTCTAAAAGACGTAAGAGGAACGGCAGATGCTTGTAAGGCAGGAGCTAACAGTTCCGCACAGAGTTGTTTCGGTCAAATTCTTAATGATAACTGGGAGATGAATTATTAAGCCAGATATTTTTGGACAGTTTCTCTTGTAAACACTTCTATACTATCTTGAGAATGTATGAAAATCATACAGCTTATAAGGGATTTAAGGGTTTCAAAGTCGGAAAAAGACAATTTATATCTCAAATCTTCCATATTATTTGCCAGAAATTCCATAATAATTGTCTTGTTGTCAAAAACAAGATTTGCAAAATAATCGAAAGATTCTTTCGATTTAATCCCTTCAAGATAAATAATATCGGGAGATTGAAATTCTATAAAGCGTGAGGCTTTATCCATATTAAAGCCCACGTTTTCATTTAATTCGCATTGATGAACATTCTGAAGATTATATTTTGCAATACTTTCAAGAGTCATAATATTTTTATTTTTATCGGCAGCTTCCAGAAGCAGCGAGTAAATAATATGAGTTTTCCCGCTTAAAGGCGAGCCGCAAACTATAATAATACCCGGGTTACTAAGTGCAGATTTTATAACATTCAGGTTATTTTCGGATTTGATAATATTATTTAAAGGTTTCGGCGGTTTATAAATTTTAAGGAAAATTCTTTCTCCCATAATTGTCGGGAATGTTGAAATGCTTGCAATAACGCTCATATCATCAACTTTAAAGCTTAATTTCCCGAGCTGCGGAACTTCTGATACAGAAGCATCAAGTTCTGCAAGGTTTTTCAATTTTGCAACAAACGATGCAGTTAGGACGGATGGGATATTTCCTTTATTCAGAATTTCACCGTTCTTTTTGAAGTTTACGCCAAATCCGCTGTCTTCTCGTTGAAATGTTACTTCATGAACACCTTCTAAAATTGCTTGTTTTAAAATTGCTCTTATAATCTTTTGAATATGGTTGTCGGATAAGTCTTCGCTGTGAAGTTTATCGCGCCAATCGTATTCAATTCCGCCGCGCGTAAATATTTCACCGACAGTTATATCCGATTTATAATATTCATCAATTTTTTTTCTTATGCTTGCTTCGGATGAAATTACAGGCTCAATCGAACATTCTGCTGTTTCTATAATCTTGTCAATCGCAAATAAATCCAAAGGATCAGCCATTGCAACGGTTAGAGTTTCCTCAATTTTGAAAAGAGGAATAATTCTGTATTTTTTAGCATCAGAAATACTTATATATTTTAAACATTTAGGGTCAAGAGTGTAATCATCAAGATTTACATACGGAATGTGCAGTTTAGCTTCCAGAAATTTTAAAATAGCGTCTTCAGTTATTGCTCCTGAATTTATAAGAGCCTGTCCGATGTTAATATTTTGAGCATTGGCGATTTCTTCTGCCTGTTCGATTGTTTCATAAGGAACGAGACCTGCTCTTACAAGGTCATATTTTAATTTTTCGAGGGTTTTATTTGTAACTGATGTTTCCATATTATTTAAGATATTCTTCAACTTTTTTAACTACTTCATCCAACTCAAAGGGTTTTGTAATATATTCATCCGCTCCGGTTTCTTCTCCGATAAGTTTGTCTTCTTCCTGCGAACGGGCTGTAACCATTAAAATCGGAATGTTTTTATATTTTGCATCATATTTTAAAAGACGGCTAATCTTATAACCGTTAATTTTAGGCATCATAACATCAAGAATTATTAAATCGGGTATAATTTCTTTTGCTAATCTTAAGCCGTCTTCGCCGTTGTATGCGCAATAGCATGTAAAATCAGCGGCTTCAAGTACAAACTTCAGGCTTTCGACAATATCCTGTTCATCATCAACAATAAGAATTTTTTTCATACTTTCCCCTATCACGTCTTATAAAAGTATTATAACATATCAAAATTCTTCTTCTATTTTGTTAAATTTTGTAAAAGGTTAACAAAAATTTTTATTCAGCAGTCTTTAAACGGAATAAGAAAGGTTATAATCATGGTTTCAATAAATAAGATAGCAAGCAATAGAGTAATGCAGCCTGTTAAAAGGTTACAGCCGCAGGGGTGGGCTGTTGTCTTCCCTCCGCAAAGACAAAAAGATACAAGAACAGTTCCCGAACTGGTTAATACAATTCAGTCCTGGGCTTTAAAAGATGATAATGTTAAAGCTTTTCTGCCTTCATTAAATAAGGTTAAACCTGAACACTACGGAGTTGTTGCCGATACGATAGAACTTGCGCATGATACCAATGCCCTTTCAGCGTCATACATTAAGAAACCTATATCAGGAGAAGTTCTCGGAAAGTTGTTGGGAAAATACTCAGAGAGTTCCCATTCTAATCCCAATATTTTCGGGTTAATTGAAGAAGTTATAAATAATACCGATAATACAACATCACGTTGTTTTTTGCATAATCTTCTGGAACATGACGCTTTTTCTCATCCCGAGTATTTTGAAAATGCCGAACTTGTAAAACCGCTTGTTAAAACTTTTGCAAAAGACACTCTTACGGGGTTTCCAGATCCGAACTATAAAAATCAGCATATGTTTAATAAACTTATAGAATATGTTTCTGTGCCCGAGGCAGACCCGGAAAAAATAAAAATTCTTGATAAAGTAACAGAACAAATATCCGCATTGCCATCCGAAACTAAAGGAATTGATGTTGCAGATTTTGTACAAAATGATATTCCGATTTCTAAAGTTGAAGATAATCTTAAAACAATGCATGAAACAAGTGCTATGTTTGCCGGAAACGGTAAAGTGTTTGATGCCGTAAAATATTTGCTTAATAATTCTAATTTATATTAGCGTATTCTTTAACGACAGGAATTACGAAACAAAACTTAGAACCTTTATTCAGTTCACTATCGCACCAGATTGCTCCTTTGTGAGCCTCTAAAAGCTGCTTTGCAATAGGAAGCCCTAATCCTGTTCCGCCTGCTTTTCTTGATAAAGAATTCTCTATTTGTGCAAACTTATCAAAAGCATGCAGCAAATCTTTTGATGCAATCCCTATTCCTTCATCTTCAACACAAACCTGTATATAATCACCTTCGGGAAGTTTTATTGTATCTCTGAAATACTCGTTAATTTTTATATCTTTGTAACTTATGATTGAAGATGATATCTTAATTGTTTTATTTTCGGGAGTAAATTTTATGGCGTTTGAAACAAGGTTTGTAAGAACCTGTTCAAGCCTTTGCGCGTCAGCATTAATATCAGGCAGATTTTCTGTTTCTTCTGTTAAAAGATTTAATCCCTTGGATTTTGCAACCTCTGATAGTGCGGATTTTACATAACCTATGACTGTATTTATGTTTGTGGGGGCAAAATTGAAATCCATTTTTCCTGCTTCAATTTTTGATAAGTCAAGAAGGTCGTTGATAATCCCTGAAAGCCTTTGTACATTTCTCATAGCCATGGAAAGAAACTTGTCAGCCGAGGATGTTATTTCCCCGCATCTGCCGCTCATTAATATATCAAGGGAATTTTTTATGGATGTCAGCGGGGTGCGAAGTTCATGTGAAACAATGGAAATAAATTCGGATTTAAGCCTTTCAAGCTTTTCCAATTTAGCATTTGTTTCTATTATTTCCTGATAAAGAGTTGCGCTCTTTAAGGGTAATGAAACCTGCTGTGCAATTGTTTGAAAACAGGTTGCATCTTCAGGAGTAAAAGAAGTTTCTTTAAATATTTCAATACATCCGAAAAAGTTATCTCCGAGACTAATCTGTGCAAACATGTTATCATATTGGAAAAGTGTAAAAGTAAATCTGCTTGCGGGATACTTAATGTGTTTTATAACTTTTAAATTTTCCGCGTCTATTTTAATCGGAACTTCTTTACCTTCAAATACGGAATTATAATTTAGAACTGTTCGTAATTTTATAGCTGTTATAAGTTCATCAGATAATTCATACAGAGAATTTAAAATTAAAACAGGCTCATTATCGGTGCACAAGGATAATGTACAAGTTAAGGAAAAGCTTAAAGCTTTATCCATGCCTTCAATCATATATTGAATAAGCTTAGACTTCTCCAGAGTGCCCGCAAACTGTGAACTTGTACTGTAAAGTGCATTTAAACGATACAAACTGTCTGCAAGGTCTTTGTTAGAGTTTGAAAGCATATCAAGAGAATTTTTCATTCTTAAATTAACATTAATTGTCGAAAGTATTAAATCTTCCGACATTTCTCCGTTAATAAAAGCGTTAGCGTATTTAATGAGTTCTTTATCAACTCTGTCAGCAGAAATTATAAAGATTATAATTGTATTCTCGCAAAGTGATTTAACTTTTTTATTTAAACTTTTTATATTAGGAATTTCTGCATCAACAATGATTATATCAGGCGGATCAACGCTTATAATATCGCAAATCAATGTTTCATCCGTCATTACCGAGAATTCATATCCGTTTTTGTTAAAAATTTTATTAAACTTTTCTGTATTTGTATTATTTTCAGATACCAGCAAAATCTTAATCATACTATTAATTTTAGCAGGATTACGGCATATAGCAAATTGATTAATTTTTGCAAAGTCTATGAATGTGCTTAATAAAACTTAATTAAAAGTGAAGTTTAAAATCACTTGTTACAAAATGTAAAGAATACTTTTAAATAGGCTGAAATCCGCTTATAATCCCTCATAGGATAGGATAGGATAGGATGCGGTGCGGTCGTATAAAGTTTTTTCGTAAAATTCCCGACTTCTTTTCCAGAAGCAATTGAAAGGGAAACACTTATGGGAATGGCAGCAGGACAAGCAAGATTGTTAAGTATAACGGCAAGACTTACCGATAATGAATTACGTTCTCAAACCATAACAAATTCCAAATTGCGTCTGGCTGATAAATCAACCGAAGCCAGCCAGGAGTACATGGATGCTTTAAACTCAACACAATTAATGTATGGTGCATATGATGGTAATGGCAATTTGAGCTATCAAGAATTGACCGCAAATTCTCTTTTAAGTTACGGAGAATTAAAAAATCAATATTCACTTGTAAATTCAAACGGTCAAATAATGTTAAACGGTTCAGATATCAAAAAATATGAAGCCTCAAACAGTTTGGCAGAATTTTTATACAGCTACGGTATCCCCGAAGTTGAAAACCCCAAATGGGTAGAAGCATTACAAGGTATCTACGGAACGACTACAAATACTGACGGCTCATATGTATATGAAACATTATATGATGAAACAAATCCGAGCCAATGGAATGATTATTTTTCTGCAATGACCGATAGTGATATTGCAAATTTGCAAAATATTGTGACAAAAGATCCTACTCAGGTTACTGCGTCTGATGCACAAAAAGTTACTGATGCAGTAACTAGTTGGAAGTCTCAGGTAACTGGTAATACCCTATTGAAAGATTATGCCAATATGGGCGGTTCTTTTGGCGCCTATGTCAATGAGTTATTAAATCCGCCTGCTGTTCCGTTTCCGAACGAAAATGACTATCGTTCAGAAGAAGGTACTGAATTGGCTCACAAGTTTGAAATAGCATCTTATCCTTGTTATGATAATGCAATAAATCGAGATGCTTTAGGTTGTTACGTTCACGTTTTGACACACCTATTAGATTTAAAGTCTACAGATCTAACTTCAACTGCTTATGGTCATCCTACTGTACCCAACTCTTGGGGAAGCACATATACAACCACAGCAGGCGGTTACACTGTAACAACCACAGAAGGTAACATTTCAGGTTCTGCTATACAGACGGAGACAACAGACAAAGACGGTAACCCTGTAGACGGATTGTCTAATTCTATGGCATCAGTATCAGAATATCTTTGCAAAGATGAAGATGGTGATGGGCAGGCGGATGTTCTTGCTCCTGCTACAGGTCCAACTATTACTGCAAGCTCTCCTGTAGTAGACAAATTGTTAAGTAATTATAAAATAGATGCATCAGGTCAAATGGTTCAGAAAACTTTTAAGGAAAAAACGATTGATCTTTTATATGTTATTCAACATTTTAATGATGCAGATATGAAAAAAGCTGACGGTACAAATTATACTTATAACGAGCTGAAAGTTTATCTTCAAAACTTCCAGACAGACATGATGACAACTCTTAACCGTGTAACAGAAGAGTACTATGAAGCAATAAGAGATTGGCAAAATGAAATCGGCAGATGGTTAAAACAAGTAGGAGATTTAAAAGCAACTTATGTTGAGGATTTAGAAAATATTCCCGATAAAACTATTCCAGATGAAAAAGATGCAAGATACCAGTGGTATGTGAATCTTTACTATCGTATGGGCGGGGGCGAAGAAAATGCTGACGGGACTAAAAATAATAATAACTACAAAGAATTAGATGAAAATCTTATTAATAATGCAGAATGGCTCCAATTTGCACTGGAACACGGTATTTTGACTATGGAACAGGCATCATACAATGAAAACGGTTCTGAAAAATACCCTGAAATCGGTACTTATGACTGGACTTCTATTATATACACAAATGCAGCTGATATAAGATCTCAAGAAGATGATGTTAAAATTGCAGCAGCAGAAGTTAAGTACAAAAATAAATTAACTGAAATTGAAAATCAGGATAAAAAATTTGATCAGGATTTGAAAAAACTTGACACTGAACATAATGCACTTCAAACAGAATATGAATCATTGAAAAGTACAATTGACAAAAATGTTGAAAGATCATTTAAAGTATTCTCATAGAAATTTATCGGGAGCCTTTTTTCTTAAGATTTTTATTATGTCGTGGTTTACCGTTATTTTTTCTGGGCATATTCGGAGTGGAATATGATGTTTGAATACGTTTTACACTGTATACATCAGGTATAGCCTGAATGCTTAAAATAACTTTCTTTAACGTATCAATATTGTCAAGTTCTATACCGAGTTCAATAATCCCGATTTTGCCGCTTTTGGATTTCACATTTGCATAATTAATATTGGTGCCGTTATCTGATACTGCTGCAATAATGTCTTTTAGCAAACCTTGTTTTTCTGCTGTTTCAACTCTTATTGTCGTATTATATGTTTTGTTAACATTATCGCCTGACCATCTTATATCCATTAATCTTTCGGGTTCAATGTGTTCAAGCATCTGGCAGTCCATTCTGTGAACAGTTACTCCTTTTGCACGCGTAACAACACCTACAATCGGTTCTCCGGGAATTGGTGAACAGCATTTTGCTATTGAATATAACAGACCTTCAAGACCTATTATATCTTTTTCCGATTTTTTTCTGTAAGTCCCGTGGAATGACGTTTCAGGCGGTTTTTGCGGTTCAGGTTTTTTGAGCTTATTAATTATTTTGTTTAAAGTTGTTTCTCCGTATCCGAGTGCCGCGAATAAGTCATCTGCAGAAAGATAATTCATTTGTTTTGCGACTTTGTCAAACTCGCCTGATTTCATGTAATCATCAAATACGGCTTTTGTAAGTTCATGTTCAAGGTTAGTTTTTCCGACTTCAATATGTTCTTCACGGTTATTTTTCTTAAACCACTGCTTAATCTTTGAGGAAGCCTGTTTGGTTACTACGAAATTCAGCCAATCAAGGCGCGGAGCAGGTGTTTTGGAGGTTAAAATTTCAACTATATCACCGTTATGCAATTTGGTGTCAAGCTGTGCAATTCTTCCGTTTATAAGTGCACCTACGGTTTTATTACCTACTTCCGAGTGAATTCTGTATGCAAAATCAACGGGGGTAGCGTTTACAGGCAAATCAAAAACATCACCGTTAGGTGTGAACGCAAAAACCTGATCGGAGAATAAATCCAGCTTAACCGAGTTAACATAATCTTCTGCAGAAGCCATGTCTTTGTCGTATTCGACGAGTTTTCTCATCCAAGAAAACTGCATATCAGTAGGATTGTTTGCTTTTTGCGATCCTTTTTCTTTATATCTCCAGTGTGCGGCAATCCCGTATTCGGCAACTTCGTGCATTTCCCAGGTTCTGATTTGAACTTCAAGAGGTTTTGAACGGGGACCTATTACGGAAGTGTGTAAAGATTGATACATATTGCCTTTAGGCATTGCGATATAATCCTTAAACCTTCCCGGAATTGGTTTAAATTGGGAGTGTATAAGCCCCAAAACTTCATAACATTCTTTTTCCGTATCTACAATGACCCTTACGGCTGTAATATCGTATAAATCATGAAAAGCTATATTTAAGCGTTTCATTTTGCTGTAAATACTGTAATAATGCTTTGCTCTGCCTGTAATTTGAGCGTTAATTCCGGCTTTCTTTACGTCAGCGGTAATTTTATCAATAAGAATTTTAACGGTTTCTTCTCTGCTTGCTTTTGTTTGAGATACAAGTCGTGCAATCTCGAAATACTTATCAGGTTCAAGATAACGCAGCGACAAATCTTCAAGTTCCGCTTTAATTTTGTAAATCCCCAGACGGTTGGCAAGAGGGGCGAATATATCCAGAGTTTCCCTTGCAATTTTCTGCTGTTTGCTTGTTATCATAAAATTCAGGGTTCTCATGTTATGAAGCCTGTCAGCAAGTTTTAAAAACACTATTCTTATATCGCTTGCCATTGCGATGAAAAGACGTCTGAAATTTTCTGCCTGACGTTCCTCTTTGGATTTAAACTGTAATTTCCCGAGTTTTGTAACTCCTTGCACCAGTGTGAGAACATCTTTCCCAAAAAGTTTTTCGATTTCTTCCGGCTGTGTATCAGTATCTTCTAAAATATCATGCAAAAAAGCAGCTTGCAGTGTGTGCGAATCCACTTTTAAACCTACAAGAATTTTTGCAACTTCAACCGGATGAATAATGTATGGTTCTTCTGATATTCTGTATTGACCTTCGTGCAGACGTTTGGCAAAAAGATATGCTTTTTCAATCTGTTCAATTTCTTCGGGTTCTCTGTTCTGTGCAATAAGCTCTTGTTTTATATCTTCAAAAAGTGGTTTTTCGCTCATGATATAATCATAATACAGATTTTATTTGAATTTTTCAAGTAGAATAGTATAATTTCATTCATAAGGATTACAAAAATGCTGCGCGACACTAAAGACGGATTAATAATAACTTTAAGAATATCGCCTAATGCGTCCAAAAATGAGATTATAAAAACGGATGAATTTCTTAAAGTCAAAATCACGGCACAGCCTGTTGACGGCAAAGCCAATAAAGCTGTCATCGAATTTTTGTCAAAGCAATTTAAAGTTCCCAAATCCTCATTTGAATTGCTAAAAGGGCACACTTCAAAAGATAAGACTTTTTTAATTAAAACTGATGATGTATCTAAAATTAATGAAATAAAAAGTTTTGTTAACTCTGTAGTAAATAATGGCAAAATTTAATATTTACGTTTTTTAGAAAAAACAACATATTTTTTAGTGATATAATTAAACGTGCAAAGGAGTAAATATGAAAATTAACAGTATTCAATCTTACAATTATGGGGTAAAGAATTGTGATTGCAATAAAAAGAAAACTAATCCTGCGTTTTCTGCAAGAATTCCTGCACAAACGGAAAGAAAAATTTTAACCGAAGCTGTTGAAAACGGTTCGGAATTTTTAGCATCAGTAAGAGCACAGTTAGCAAATATCCGTAAATGGGGGCAATCTGATACTAAATTAACAGAGGCTTTCGATTTCGACAACGGTAAAACTGTCCTCGGACTTGATAACAGTTCAATCTCAACAATGTACGGTGCAAACCTTCCGAATAAAACTTCTTTGCTTGATACAGTTATGTCATTGAAAGAAAAAGATATTATAAAAGCGGAAAAAGATTTGAAACAAATTGTTGATGATAATAAAACAGATTTAATTGTTAAGGCTCTTAACGACGATAAATTAATGAATAAAATCGTTCATAAATCTAACGCGTCAGATGAAGAATTAGCGGAAGCAATTGATAAACTATCCGAAGAACGTATTACCGAACTGCGCTTCGGTTTGGATGAACCGTCAAAATATCCCTCAAATGATGATATAATTCATTTTGATTTTTCAGCTTAATAAAAAAGCTTGCAAAATATTTATTTAACGGTAGAATTATTCTGTAGGGAAA
>FR900486.1:13925-26501 GCA_000438175.1 Fusobacterium sp. CAG:439
TCTGTAGGGAAAAATAATGACTAAACTCAATTCTTTAAAATTGCATCATACACATCATCATAGCAACCTTGAAAGGCTATGAATTGATGTTTTACGCTTTTAAAGAATAAAAATATATTCAATTCTTATAAAAATAGTCTTTCAAGGAACCCTAAAAGCGTTTGACAGACTATTTTAAGAATTGGAGATTAATAGAAATGACAATAACAAATATAATTTCGGCTATAGGAAATAATAGTAGTGTATACCCCTTAATAATGCGTGATTGCGGGATTGAAATCCCTGCAAAAATAGCTCTTACATATGACCAGAATAAAAAAGAGTCAAAAGGTATTGCATACTTAGCAGCAAGAGAACGTTTTCTTGACGAATATGCGACTTCTGCTGTATGGCTGGGTGGCATTCCTCTTGTCGGCTGGCTTGTAAATAAGTATATTAAAGCCAGAGGTTTAAACCCTGATGTTAATTTGAAGCTGTTTAAAGAAGAACAGAATATCCAAGGGATTGATTACAACATTAAAAAGTTTAAGGATTTGGCACCTGATGCTGTAAAAGATTTGATAAAAGCAAAAGAAAATAAAAAACTTTATGAAAAACTTCTTGCGGGTAAATTCCTAGCCTCTACTACTATACCTATTTTATTTATGGGATTTATTCTTCCTAAATTAATTTTTGCATCATCCGCCAAAAAAATTGAAAAACTCAGAGCTAAAGAAGCAGAAAATAAAAAATCTATACAGCAAGTAAGCTTTTTGCAAAAAGACAAATTTTATAAATCAAAAGATATCAATTTCACGGGCAACTGGGTTACTAAGGCGGCGAATTTCTCGGCACAGGATAAAATGGCAGTAACTGACGGCGGTTATGCTGTCGGACGTGTTGCAACTGCGCGTAATAAAAATGAACGCTATGATTTGGCTTTTAAAATGGCGGGTATGATGTTTTTAAACTTTGTTGCGCCTAAGTGGATTGAAAAAGGCTTGAATAAAATCACAGGTGTTGAACTCGACCCTCTTATGCTTGCTGATAAAAATTTTGCAGAGCAAATTAAAACAGGAAATCTTAAACTGCCCGTTAACGATTCTGCCGAAGAACTTTTAAAATTTGTTGATAATATTGAAAATAAAGATACTATATTCATTAAATATGCTAAAAAGTTTGAAAAAATTAAAATGCTTGATAACGGAATAAGAGACCCGAGAGAGTATGTTAATATTAAAAACCTTGCAAAATTCAGAAATGATATTGAAACATTTGCTCTTAAGGCAAAAAATGCGGATGATATGACTGCTTTTATAAGAAAAGCTAAATTTGCGAAATCTGCAAATATATTAACAAATGTAGCTTTAAGCAGTTTTCTTCTTGCTTATGCTTTGCCAAAGGTACAATTTGCGTTCAGAAAATTTATCACAGGCTCTGATTTGGAACCGGGCTTGGCTCCTGCAGAAAAAATCGTTGATAATAAATAATAAAAAAAAGACCTCTTTCTAAGAGGTCTTTTTTTATTAAACCATTGCAATTTCTTTGGGTTCCATATAGACAACTTGATTGCTATCCATAGAGTGATCAACATCAGGAAGAATTTCATTTTTAATATTAGCCAAATCCTGCTGCATTAATCTTCTCGGAGAGCCTTCTGTCATAGAGCCGTTTCTCAATAAATATGACGGGTGGAAGATTGTCATTGCTCTGTAGTCTTTTCCGTCAACGTTAATGTTCATCCATTGACCTCTGACTTTAGAAATTGTCTGTTTTTTATCTAATTCTACAAATGATTTTAATGCAGTTGCCCCGCAAAGTATTATTGCTCTCGGGTTTATAATATCAATTTGTGCGTTTAAGAATTTTCTGCATGCTGATTGTTCTTCAGATGTAGGAACTCTGTTTTCGGGCGGTCTGCATTTTACCGTATTAATAATATATACATCTTCGTCACGAGAGATACCTGCTTGCGCAAGAAAATCATCCAAAAGTTGCCCTGCACGACCTACAAACGGTCTTCCTGTTTCATCTTCCATTTCTCCCGGAGCTTCTCCGATAAGTACAATTTTTGCAGTTGAAGGATTTCCGTCAGAAAAAACAACATTTTTTCTTGTTTTGGCAAGTGCGCACCCCATGCAGTTTTCACACTTTGATCTTACTATCTCCAGACAATCTTTCTTCATTTTCTACTCTCTCCTCGTTATTTTTAAATAAACCTACGTTATATTTTTTGCAATATCTCTTTAATTCTTTCATGATTACATCAGATAACATGAATACTGCTATTAAGTTTGGCACAGCCAGGAATAAAGTAAATGCATCAGATAGATTAATTATACTCTTAAAATTCATGGCAGAGCCTATAACTATGAATATACAATATATAACCTGAAAAGCCCGTGTTGTCAATTTTGTATCGCCGAATAAATAATTCCATGCTTTGATACCGTAGTAAGAGCCGCAAAGCATAGTGGAAAGCACAAAGCAGCTTGCCATAAATGTTAACAAAATAGGGAAGAACGGGCATACACTTCCGAATGCTTTTGAAGTTAATTCTATGCCTGCAATTCCTGTTGTATTAAGATATTCACCTGAAACTACAATAACAAAAGCCGTTGCCGAACCGACTATTACCGTGTCTACAAAAGGCTGCAGCATTGCAATAAAAGCCTGAGCGACCGGGTTGTTTGTTTTTACGGCAGAAAATGCGATAGGAGCTGTTCCCAGTCCTGCTTCATTTGCAAACATTGCACGTCTGAAGCCCCACAGCATACATGCAAACATGCCGCCTGCTAGTGCTTTCGGATGAAATGCTTCTTTAACAATTAATGCAAATGTATGAGGAACATGACCTATATTGTATATACACACTGCAAAAGCTGTCAGCACATATAAAGTACACATAACGGGCGTCACCTTAGAAGTGAATTTGCCTATAGCCTTAATCCCGCCGATAATTGTAAAATAAGTAATTACAGCAACTATAAGCCCTAAAAGCCAGCTTTGATTTGCAAAGAAACTGTTGCTGCCTCCGGTGACTTCCGTAATCTGTGTTGTCATGGCATTTATCTGGAATAAATTCCATCCGCCTATCATTGCAAAAATACAGCATACGGCATAAACTTTAGATAAATGCGGTGCAAATTTCCCTATATATTTGTTATTTTTTAAAGCACCTTCGATATAGTACATAGGTCCGCCCGCAATCGTTCCGTCGGGATTGATTTTTCTGAATTTAAGACCCAGCAGAACTTCTGCAAATTTTAATGCCATAGAAAAGAAGCCTGCCAAAATCATCCAGAAAATTACTCCGGGACCGCCGATTGAAACAGCAGCTGCCGAACCTGCCACATTCCCTATTCCTGCAGATGCGGAAATAGTGGCCGTCAAAGCCTGAAATGAGGAAACTTCTCCTTTTTTCTTTTTAACTCTGATTTCTTTGTGCTCATAGTTTTTTGTAATCAGTTTTATTGCATGTGTAAATCCCCAGATACCGATAAATCTTGTACGTATGGTAAAATAAAATGCAGCAATCATTAACAGGGCAACAAGAAATTCTACTTTTACACCTTGAATGGTTACTGAACTGAATATTATCCCTGAAATTTTATCGGCTATTGGAGATAAAAATGTATCTATCGCTGTGTCTAAATTCATTAATTTAATTATACAACAAACAAAAAGTTATTTACGCTACAGTTGAATTAATACTTTTTTCAGCCGCATAATTAACCAGAGCTTTAAAAACGAACGGATGTAATTTGCCGTCTTTGACATCCTGATAGATTATTGTTAATGCTTGTTTGGGCGTCATTGATTTTTTATAGGCGCGTGATTCTGTCAAGGCAGAATATTTATCTGCTATTGAAAGAATTTGTAAATTTAAATCGGCGTTAAAATCTTTTCCTACCCATGGGTATCCTGTTTTTTTTGCGTTCTGATGATGATTTCTCACGAGATTTAAGATTTTGGGGTTAATACCGGTTGTTTTCAGTAACTCATATCCCAGTTCGGAATGTTTATGCATTATTTTTGTTTCATATTCGTTTAATTTATCCGGTTTGTTTAAAATTTCCGTCGGGATTAAAACTTTACCGAGATCATGCAGGTATGCGGCATCTTCAACTGCTTTTGCATCAACTTTGTTTTTTAAAGCAAAAGGCAGATTTTCGGTAATTCCTTTAACTGTATTTTTAGTATCATTAAGATGCCCTGTTTTAAGTTCATTTAATTCTTTTATATTTAATTTTAAATCAGGATTAAAGTCTTTAGCTATATTCTTAATTTTTGGATTTGCAATTATCATTTTTCTAAGTGCTGTTTCGGATGTGTAACGTTCAACCGAACTGTATTCAAAGGTGTCCGCGTTTAATTCACTGCCGAAACCGATATTAAATCTGTTACGGTTAATATCATAAATATTTGGTTGTATTGCGCCCACACCAAGCGCTCTGTTAATTTCCAGTCCCATTAACAAATACTGCACTATAATTACACTACTACATATTAATAAAGTAATTTGACGCTGTAGAATTGCTTCAAATATCAGTCATGTGTACAATTTTTAACAAAATTTAGTTAAAGATAGTTTTGTGCGTGATAAAATAAAAATATGAGAGATATAAAAAATGTGTTAATATGCGGTCTCGGTGCAATAGGCAGTATTTATGCGGATAAGATACAAGCATTTGAGCCCGATGCTTTAAGAATTCTTGTTGATGAGGAAAGGCTTAAACGATATTCGGAAAATCCTGTAATTTTCAATGGTAAAGAACTTAATTTGAATTATGTTTTGCCGCAGGATAATGATTTCAAAGCTGATTTAGTAATTATTGCGACCAAATACGACGGTTTAAGTGAAGTTATTGATAATATGGAAAATTTTGTAGGTAAAGATACAGTTATTCTTGCTTTACTTAACGGTGTTACCAGTGAAAAGATTATTGCTGAAAAATACGGAAGGGATAAACTTTTATATTCGTATTTTATCGGTCACAGTGCAATAAGAACAGGCAGAAATGTGACACATGATAACGTTAATACTATTGTTTACGGCTCGGAAAATTCAGACGACTTTGAGAATGTTCGAAGAGTTAAGGAATACTTTGAACGTGCAGGAATAAATTATAAAATACCCGAAGATATAATTCATTCACTCTGGCTTAAGTACATGCTTAATGTTTCGGCAAATCAAACAACGGCAATTTTAAGGCTTACTTTCGGAGAAATGCTTTCTAACGATAAGTGTATGGATTTTGCAATCAATATTATGAAAGAGGTTCAGTCTGTTGCTAAAGCCGAAGGGGTTAGAAATACAGATATTATGATTGAGGAAACAGTAGAGCATTTACATACAATGATACCAGAAGGAAAAACTTCAATGCTTCAGGATGTGGAAGCAGGCAGAAAAACAGAAGTTGATATGTTTGCAGGCACAGTAATCAGACTGGGCATCAAACACGGTATTGCCACACCTTACAATAAAATCATAAAAGAAATGATTGAAATTATTCATAAAAATCAGGAGTTAAAGCTAAAAGCTCAAACTCCTGCTGTTGTTTAATTTATTTGCATTTAATTTTTGTGCTCCAATCTAAATCATTGCAATGCAAATAATCCATATTTTCGTTAAATATAACCCAGGCAGTACAAGCGCTACCATTGCTGGGAGATGTTGAGTTGCTTTTATTGCATTCTTCTTTAAATGTGTCGGAACTTGTAGTATTTTCAAGTCCGTTAGGATAAATTCCTTTAGGCGTAATATTAAAAATAAAAACATCTTTCCCAAACGTGTAACTGCCTTTATACCCATCAATATCTACTTTTATATTACCTATAGCTTCACTTCCGGTAAACTCAGATGCTGCAAGGTAAATCATAACCTGTGTACCATCAGAAAGTATAAATCTGTATTCTTGTGAGTTTTGATTGTAGTTATTATAATTTCTACCGTCAAGAGTTTTGACATAACCTTCTGTAAGGCATCCGCTTTCAACGCCGCAGTCTTTCAAAATATTCAGATAAGGTTTTAGGTTTTCAAAAAATATTTTTGAATTGTTTTTTATATTGTCATCAGGAAACCAGCTTGAAACATCCATGTTTTCGTTTCTTGCAAGCATATATGCATTATCTAATACTGAATAAACTTTTTTTAATCTTGCAATCGTAGATTTTTCTTTATGTTCCGCTATCAATGACGGCATTGTCATAGCTGTTGCCACACCAATTATTCCAAGAGTAATTAAAACTTCTGCCAGAGTGAACGCATTTTTCATAAACAATCCTTTCTAAATATTTATTATCATAAATAATAATGATATATACATGCATGATAACAATATTTTCTTATTTGTCAAGATTGTTTTTAATAACGTAAAATGTTCATTATGTTAGATATTAAACAAGAAATTCAAGTTTTATTACTGAGGCAAGGGCTTTCAATGTCAAAGATGACAAGAAATATGAATCAAAAAGGTCTTGCAAAAACAAATGTTGCAAGTCTTTCTAGAATGCTTTCATCAAAAACTATAAAATTTGAAGCTGTTCAGCAAATATTGGACTATTTGGGATATGAGTTGGAAATTAAAATAAAAAAAAATTTAAATTAAATTAATAGTTTCCGTTTTGTATTTCCATCTCGTAATCTAATGCTTCTTTCCGCATTCTTTCTATTTCATTAACTGTTTTGTCAACATGTTGCTGAACGCTTTCCTTATTAGCTCTGGAATCTCTTAATTTTAATGAAGATACACCCTTTAAAGCATTTACGCTGATAAGAAATATAGCTGCCGTTATCACTAATCCGATTAATAAATTTATTGCTCCGAATGCACTTCTTTTCATTTTAATATCCTTAATTAAGCTTATTTCTATTTATAAAGAATTTTATTGCTTCTTCTGTTGTTTTAGGCGTTTTAAGAATTTCTTCTTCGGGTGAATGCGGTCTTTGTTGTTTTACAAAAAACTTATTGTAAACAGTTAAACCTGCAAAGATTATTATTGATGACAGCGCAACTCCTCCCATTGCAAGTCCGAATTTTATAACGGCAGTATGCATAACAGCAGAGCGGGTTTGTTCGCACAAGCCCGCATTTGCCGTTAAAAATATTAATGTTATAAATGTATTAAAGATTTTATTCTTCAACTTTTTCCTCTGTAGTTTCTTTTGTCTTTTTAGTTCGCGGTTTTCTTGTTTTTGATGTCCCGCGGTTAGGTCTTCTTGTCTTTTTAGGTTTTTCTTCAGTCTGCTCCGGTTGTTGAACTTCTTCCGCCGCAGGTTGTTCAGTCGTTTCTGCAGAAGGCTCTGCTGTTTCTATCACAGGTTTAATTTCCTCATTCGGTTTTAGAACTGTTTCTGCTGTTTCGATTGTTTGTTCCACAGTTTCCGGAGTTTCCTGCTTTTTCTCAAATTTATTTTTTCTGTTTCCGCGTTTTTTCTTGTTATCGCGTTTTTCTGTTTCCTGAACAGCGACTGTTGAAGGATTTTCTACTTCTATTTCAAGCTGCTGCTGAACTTCCTGCTGTTCGACAATCGGAGTTTCCTGTTGAGGTGCAGGCTGGATTTGATTTTTGTTGTTATTTTTATTCTTTTTGAAATTATTTACAGGTAATTTCATTTTTGCTGCTTTTGCTCTGTATTCACCTTCTGCCGTTGGTGTTGAGAAGTTGAACTCATTCATAAAGTAACCTGTTCCCTGACAATGAGGACATTTTCTTGTGAAAATTTCTGATAAAGATTGCCCCTGTCTGTGTCTTGTAAGTTCTACAAGTCCGAGATCGGAAATCTGCCCTACCTGCGGTTTTGCTTTATCGGGTTCAAGTGCGATTTCGAGTTCTTCAAGCATTGCCAGTTTATCAGCTCTTGACATCATATCGATAAAGTCTACGATAATCATACCGCCGATATTTCTTAATCTTAATTGTCTTGCAATTTCATGAACTGCTTCGATATTTGTTTTCAGAATTGTTTCATCCTGAGTTGATGAACTTGTGAATTTACCGCTGTTTACATCAATTACAGTAAGAGCTTCTGTCTGCTGTATAAATAAATAACCGCCTGAAGGCATATTAACTTTAACATTTAAAGCTGCTTTGATTTCTTTATGAATATCTGTTGCAATTAATAAAGGTTCAGTTCCTTTGTATAAAGTTACCTGAACATTTTTGTTCATATGCCAGTTTTGTAAGATGTTTTGAACTCTCTGCATTGCAAAAGCCGTATCAACAACGATTTCTTTAACATCTTCCGTACAGGCTTCTCTGATTGTTCTGTAGAGTAAATCCTGATCTCTGTATAAAAGATTTGGAGGTGTCATTGTTTCTGCAACTGTAATAATGTTATTCCATTTTTCAAGAAGTATTTCCAAATCTTCCTGAATATCAGCTTCTGACTGACCTTCTGCTTCAGTACGTATAATTACACCTACACCAACAGGTTTTATTAAACTTACTACAGATTTTAATCTTGCTCTTTCTTTAGAATTTTCAATTTTTTTACTAATGCTTATGCCCGGTTCATTAGGCATTAAAACTAAAAATCTTCCGGGAAGGCTTATTTCAGTAGTAACTCTGGGACCTTTATGCCCTGTCGGTTCTTTTACTACCTGAACAATAAGTTTTTGTTTCGGAGAAAGTTTGTCTTTTAATGCACCTTTACCCATAACATCCTGAGCGTGTAAAAATCCCATTTTATCAACGCCGACATTTACGAAAGCCGCATCAATACTCGGCAGAATGTTATCTACTGTTGCCAGGTAAACATCTCCTAAAATTACGTCACCTCTTGAAATGAAAAAGTCTGTTACTTTTCCGTTTTCCATAACTGCAGCAATATTATCACGTTCTGCAATGATTATCTTTTTTTCTAGATTTCCGTTTTGCTGTCCGTTTCTGTTGTGTCTGTCATTTGCCATAAATAAAAATCCTTTATAATTCTTGTAAATCTTTATCAAAGAACCGTGTACGCTTTATATCAAAAGTTACATCGGGTGCAATTAAATTCATCAGAACATCTGCTCTCAATGCGGGAATTCCGTTTTCTGCTGTTCCATCAGCTTTATTAATTGCGGATTGACCGGTTTTAAGTATTATGAACAGACTTTCACCTTCAAATCTGTAAGATTTTATTGACTGTTTAACGTCTGTTTTTTTGATTAAACCTTTTTTGTTTTTCTTCTCGATAAAAATTTCTTCGGAAGATAAAACTTTGTCTGTATTATATCTTAAACTTTCAAAATCGTAAAGTGATTTATTAAAAATATCAATCTTATATTCTGCCCATTGTGCGGTCATATCAATTGCAGGGGCATTTTTTTCTATTTTAACAATACTTATAATTTTTGATTGTTCGGGTAGAACTTTCTCTAACTTTAGTTTGAGTTCCTGTTCTGTAAGGTTATCAAAAAGCTCTATATCAACGAGTTCACATTCGCTTTCTGCAAATAAAGGAAGCGCAATTCCCATTGAAACTTTCATTGAAGGATTGTAACCAAGCGAATACACAACATCCAAATCAGTTCTGGCAAGTGCCTTAAAGAAAGTATTCTGCCAGTCAAGATGAGAGAAATATTTTAAAATGCCTGTTTTGGTAAGTTTAATTCTGTATTTGTATATTTCTCTGTCGTAACCCTGACAGGTTTTCGGGTCTTTAATTTCTATTTTTAGATTTTGAGCTTTTTCGCTTGCTTTAAACGGTTTTGCAAGAATTTTTCGTGTTTTAAGATTTTTACATACGCCGCAATTTACACATCCTTTTTCACAGGTTGGTTTAGCATTTGCATCATTGAATTCTTTAATAAACCAATCTTTATCAACCCCGATATTTATAAAATCCCAGGGTAAAACTTCTTCTGTTGAATATTGTTTTTGTGCAAGTTCTGTAAGATTAATTCCTAATTCTTCTGCCGTTTCATGCCAGATATCTTTGTTAAAATACTCGCCCCATGCATCTAAATAGCATCCTTTTTTATAAAGTGCTTCAATATATCTGCAAAGGCTTATATCGCCGCGGGTTAAAACTGCTTCTATCTGCGAAACGGTGTCTTCATGATAATTAATCTTTAACCCTTTAATATGTGCTGTTTTTTCTTTTAAATAGCGGATATGTTCGTTAACTTCTTCTAAGTTCATTTGCCCGTACCACTGGAAAGGCGTAAAAGGTTTCGGGACAAAAATGGATAAAGTGCAGGTTATATCAAGTCCATGGTTTAAACCTTTTTCACGTTTAATCTGCTTGCAGCGGTATTTAATTTTTCCCAAAAGCTCTGCCATTTCGTCCATATCTTGCAGTGTTTCTGTCGGAAGTCCGCAGATAAAGTAAAATTTAATTTTTGACCAGCCGTTTTCATACAATGTCAGAACAGCATTTAAGATTTGTTCTTCCGAAATATTCTTTTTGATTTTGTCGCGTAACCTCTGGCTTCCTGCTTCCGGTGCAAGTGTCATTGTTGATTTTCTTACGCTTTGAACAAGGTTTGCAAGTTCAAGATTAAACCCGTCAATACGCTGGCTCGGAAGTGATACCGAAATTTTCTTTTCATTAAAATCAACCGCTAATTCTTTTATTACTTCATTGATATTTTTATAATCGTTAGAAGAAAGCGAAAGCAGAGAATATTCATCATATCCCGTATTTGTAACAAGTTCTTTGGCAATTTTAATTATATCTTCTGCAGAGCGTTCTCTTATCGGTAACGTTACATGCCCCGGCTGGCAGAAACGGCACATTCTTCCGCAGCCGCGTCTTATCTCAACTACTGCTCTGTCCTGTACTGATGTTGAAAACGGTATGGGATAAGATTTTAATGCCGTACCATATTCTAATTGTGCAATTCTTTTTGTGACAGTTCCGCCTGTTAAAGCTGACCAGCGTCCCGAGTTTTCACCGTCGCATAAAGCTTTAATTCTTTCTTTCCTTGGAAGTCCTTTTGTTTTTTCTAAAATTTGACAAACTTCAATGATACTATCTTCCCCGTCACCAATCATAAATACATCAATAAACTCTGCTACTGGTAAAGGGTTAAAAGCACAAGGACCGCCTGCAATTATAATAGGATCATTGTCCTTTCTCATATCATTGCGATATGGGATTTTAGCCATTTCAAGCATTTTTAAAACTGTTGGAAATGCCATTTCATACTGAAGGGAAAAACCTACCGCATCAAAATCTTTAATATATTTTTTGCTTTCAAGTGCATATAATATTTCTGGCTGGAAATCCGCTTCCGGTGCATAAACTCTGTCAGCCATATAATCGGGTTGTTTATTAACCAGATCATATAAAACCCTTACTCCCAAATTGCTTATGCCTATTTCGTATTTGTCAGGGAATGCAAAGGCAAATCTGAGTTTAGACTTATCAAAATCTTTATTGTAAGACAGAAATTCTCCGCCTACATATTGATACGGTTTATTGCATTTATATAAGGCTTCGTGATTTTCTCTAAAAAAACAATTCATTTTACTATGCTAAGTCCTCCGGGAAGTATTTGTCAATTTCTATTATTGTACCGTCAAGAGTGTTTTCTTCAAAAGACTTCATAAACTTAAAAAGGTCACTGTTAGGAACATCATAATTATACAAAACTGTTTCCCCTTTGTATTCACGCATAACCCTGACTATGTAATGACATTTTTCGGCGTATTTTTTCAGATGCTCAGCACTGAATTTATTGCCGTTATGATCCTTGTCAATTCTTACATAATTGAAACCCGCATAAAATTTAACTTTTTCTCTGCTTTCAGCAGGTTTTGAAAATATATCTATAACCTTTTTATTAATTTCGTCACTCATATTTACATTTAACTATATTAACGGCCGGCATGTCTAAAATGTTAACAATTTGTGATATAATAGTTAAAGAATTAAGGAGATATATTGTGTTTATTAAAAAGAACAGAATGACAGGAAGATTAATTGTGAATTTGTTCGGTTTGCGTCTGAAATTTCGTCTGCCGGTAAAAAATAAGAATTCAGATGAAAGACTTGCTAACCTTTTATACGAACTTGCAGACCCGAGAACTCTTGAAAAAGTAAAACTTCCTAAAGTTTTAAATCTTTACGACACTTTATATACACTTGTAGATTCAAATAAATCTCTTGCCCGTTTTGGAGACGGCGAATTTAAAATTATGATGGGTGAAAGTATTAATTTTCAAAAGTACGATAAAAAACTTGCCCAGCGTTTGGAGGAAGTTTTATCAAATAATATGGAAAATCTGATGGTTGGAATTCCTGATGTATTCGGCTATTGTCCCAGTGAATATTTCCGACGTGTTCTGATTTCCAGCAGAGAGCATCTGTATAAGTTTATGAACTTTGAAAGACCCTATTGTGATGCTTTTTTAACACGCCAGTCTAAATTTGAAAGCGAAACTAAGGGAAATGATTATTACAGAAATCTTAAAAAACTTTGGGAAAATAAAGATATTGTAATAGTGGAAGGCGAAGGTAGCAGACTAGGAATTGGGAATGATTTATTTACAAATGCAAAATCTATTCGTAGAATTCTTTGTCCAATAAAAGATGCTTTTTCGAAATACAATGAAATTTTAAATGCCTGCAAAAATTCGGGGGAGGGGCTGTTTATAGTCGCT
>FR900486.1:26536-34002 GCA_000438175.1 Fusobacterium sp. CAG:439
CCGACTGCCACTGTTTTAGCCTATGATTTGTCTAAAGAAGGTTATCGTGCTTTAGATGTCGGGCATGTTGATACAATGTATGAATGGTTTTTGCGAAAAGCTACAAAAAGTATTCCTATTGAAGGTAAAATTGTGTTTAACGAAGAACGTAATAAAAAAAGCCTAAAACCCTGTAAAGACAAAAAATATTACGAACAGATTATAACAATAATTGAGTAGTTCACGAACGAGAAAAACTACCCAAATGGGTAATATCAATACCATTGATTTTTTTATATAATACATTTTGAATAATTCGTCAGCATAATGAATTACTATTTTTTTGTGTTAAAGTTAATTTTTTATGTTCACGAAAATTTAACCACATGGCTAATACAATTTAGTAAATAGTTTAATATAATTGCTGTATGATTTATTTAAAAAAAGGAAGAATGCCACATTCATATATTATTAATTTTTTAGGAATAAGAATACGTTTTCGTAACAAGTTTGCTTGCTATAATAATAAAGTTGTTCTGGTTGATGAAAATGGAAATCAAAAAAACAAAAATTTTAAAGGTTTAAAAGTCAAATTTTTGGGAAGGAATTCTACTGTTAAAATTTATGCTCCTTGTCCTAAATTTGAAAACTGTGTTTTTGTCTGCGGTGATAATGTTAATATATCGATAGGAAGTTCTAAACATAGGATCAGCAACCTTTATGTAGACTTATTATCTGAAAACGGCAGATTAAATATAGGTACAAACCTGGCTTTACGCGGGGGGGTATTTTCCATTAAGGAAAAAGAAGGATTAAGTGTTAATATAGGGAATGAATGTTTAATAGCATCAAACGTAAAGCTTTGGACAACGGATTTTCATACTGTCTTGGATGCAGAGACAAAACAGCCGTTAAATCCGCCGGCAGATATAAATATAGGTAATCATTGCTGGATTTGTGAGGATATAACAATTGCAAAAGGGGTATCAATTAATGATGATACGATAGTTGCCGCAAAATCTTACGTAACAAAATCATTTAATCAAAAAAATATAATAGTGGGCGGAATTCCTGCCAAGATAATTAAAGAAAATGTGACATGGACATCACAACCTTATGATAAATATTTGGAATCATTCAGTTAAGCTTTTTAGCATAATCTTTATATTCTTTTATAAAGTTAATAATTTCAAGTGCAAGTTCTTTTCTTATATCAATAGGTGCATTTTTAAGATATTCCATTGCATGTGATACTTTAATATTTTTATCGTACCATCTGCGCATGATGTAATTATACTGGTCATCCAGCGACATTTCAATATTAAAATCAATATCTTTTAATCTGTCTATTATAAAATCAGCACAACGCACCTGAATGTATTCATCTGCTTTTTCAAGTTCTGCAACAGCTCTGCTGACTGTCGGATCAATATCATACCAGCGTTTTTTCATACATTCATAATACAAATTTTTTATTTTTCTGTCAAGCGTTTAAGCTACGGCAGAATTGATTAATGCAAGAACAGACAATGAAACTTCTTTTTGAATATTTTTTGTGGTTTCTTTCAAGTATGCAAAAGCAGTCGATACTGTTTCATTCTTGTCGTACCATCTGCTGTGCCTGTTAGACAAATTTGTTTTAGTTATATTTTTAATGTATTCCAGTTCCTTGTCTTTTTCCTGTACAAGTTTAATTATATATTCTGCGTATTGTACCTGTGCGTTAGGCGGTGCACACTCTATCATACTTATTGCCATACAAACATCAGGCTCAAGGTCATACCAGCGCATTCAGCTTCCTCCCAAATAAATCTATATATGCACAATTTTATTATGCCCATATTTTAATAAAATAAAACATGATGTCAAAAATTTTTTTAATAATTTTGTATTTGTTTACAAACTGATGTATAATTCTGTTATGAAAAGATTTATAGCTTTGCTGATATTATTTTCATTTATACTGTGCAATTGTTCTGTATATGCGGAGGTTCTGGAAGGGCATGCCGAAAAAACGGATGTTTATGAGCAGCAGCTTCAGCAGGAACTTTTTACGGGTCAGGTTGAACATCTTGAAAGAAAAGATGTAATAAATATGACGGTTTCCCAGGTTTTGGACAGTAATATTAATATTGAAGGCGATGAATTTTTTGCGGAAGTTACAGATGAGGTTAAGGGTGACAAAGGTGTAATTATTCCTAAAGGAACAATTGCACATGGTAAAATAACCCAGACAGGTGACCCGAAAAGAATGGGGCGTCAAGGATGGATAGCACTTGATTTTGATTATTTAATAACTCCGGACGGACGCGAAATTCCAATCGAGGGAAAAATGTCTACCAAACTTCACCCTGTTGCGGAAGCTTCAAAAATTGTTGTACAGGATGTGGGGTATACTCTTGCGGGCGGAGCTGTCGGCGGATTTATGGCGTTAAACTGGCTCGGACTTGAAGCCGCTATTGCTTCACAGGGCTATACAGTTGCGGGCGGTGCGGCTGTAGGCGGTGCAATCGGACTTGGTATGGCTTTAATAAGAAAAGGACATGATGTTTTAATTGCTCCGGGAGATGAAATAAGAGTAAAAATAAATACTACGGTTCCGCTTCCGGTTTACAAAGAATCCGCTCTTATGCAGCATGAAATGTTTTATCCGGGGCTAGATATTCATATCAGTGATATAAAACATGAAACAGATCCTTTCGGTGAGGTTAATACAATTACTCTGACCGTAATGATTTCAAATATGTCGGATAAGACGTTTTCAGGTCTTGATATGGCTCTGGTAAATGACTATAATTCGGTTTTTCGACCTTCCATTTTTGGCGATACCAAGCTTATGTTTAAACAAATAAGACCAGGCGATAAGTTCGCAGGCAGAGTTTCGTTTGCGGTAGATAATATTAACAGAAGTTTCTGGCTGACTTTTTATGACAGAAGAAAGGGCACGGCATTAACAAAGATTTCACTTGATAATGCTTACAGAAATGTATCTGAAAAAACAAAGAAGAAAAATTTAAAATTGAGAAAGCGAAAAACCAATTTTAAAAAAGAAGAGGACCTTCTTAATATCCGATAATTTGTAACATTTTTTTTATTATGGAGTTGAAATAAAGAAATTTTATGTTACAATGTTAGTAATTAGTAAAGACATAAAGAAAGTAGAGGAACGTATGGTGTGCGGGAAATTGGAAATTGATATTTTGAATTCATTTTGGAGCTTAACAGCAGAGGATGAAGACAGAGATATTTCCATTCAGGATATTGTTGACGACCTGTCGGCTAACGGTGTAGAAAGGGCGTACACTACCATAAAAACCGTAATGGACAGACTTACCGTTAAATCAATTCTTGTACGTTATAAAGTCGGAAAGAAGTTTTATTATAAAGCAGCAATGAATAAAAATGAAATGGCAATGGATGCTGTTAAAACTGTTGCAGCACAATTTTTTAACGGCAGCTTTACCGATATGATCAGATTTGTGGAAAATAATACTCAAGATATTTTAGTGTAAAATGAATGACAGAGTATTAGTCGCAGAACTTATACGTCAAGTTTTAATTTCTCGAATGTGTGTGAGAGAAGCTGTTTTAAAATTTCCGCGTGATACAAAAGATAAAAGTATTCACGCAGCTTATCATGCACTTGTTCATTATGAAGCTGACGAGGATTTGAGAAGGCGTGATGAATTATACAGGGAAGAACAGGATGATTATCTTGAGTTCATTTCTCAGGTTCTTGAACGCGGCGGGGATTTGCCCGAAAATATTATAAATAATTATGAAAAATATTATGCTTGTGCTAATATACCTCATGAAGAAAATGCAAAAGGTTTCTTTAGAGGTTTTTGGAAATTTTTAAATATAAATACCGTTAAAAAGGAGAGAAAATGAAAAAATTATTAACACTACTTGCAGTTTTGCTTCTGGCAGGCGGTACTGCAATGGCAAAAAATGACAAAACTCTTGATGTACTGCCGCTTATGTCATCTCAATCGACGCAAGCCAACAGATTATGGGTCGGAACTTTTCAGCTTGTCTGGAATGACTTGATGGACGGAATAGTTAAAGGTCCCGTTAAGTTTGAGGATTATAAATCACCTCTTGCAAAACAGCTTAATAAACAAAAGTTTAAAGCTGATCAGTTGTCGGAAGATGCTTACTATAAAACATACGGAGAAACTTCTCCCGAGTTAAAAGCTCAAATCGAAACAGCTATAAAAGAAAAATTTAATGAAACGAGTGATGTGCTTGATGCAATCGATTGGACACCCGGACCGGGCAAATATCTGGTTTACGCTATGTTAAAGAAAGACTTTAAATTCTTAACGGCATTTGATAAATTAAAACCGGCAAGATTTGCTCACTCTTTAAAAAAAGTTGATTATTTCGGCATAGATGAAAAGAGTGACAAAATGCTAGATCATACTGTAAATGTTTTATTCTATAATTCATCTAAAGATTTTGCAGTAGCTGTTAATACTCAGGGAAATGACATTCTTTACCTGTACAGAACAAATGATAATAAAACTTTTGATAAACTGTATTCTGATATGTTTATGAAGAAAGTTCAGTATGACGGACCTTCAGAGTTTATGTCAGAAGATGAGTTTAAAGTCCCTAATATTTCTTTATACAGTCAAAAATCATTTGATGAATTGTGTAATCACAAGATTAAAGGTACTGACATAATGATCGGGCAGGCACTTGAAACAGTTGATTTTAAAATGGATAATGAAGGTGTTAAGCTAAAATCGGAAGCCGCAATTGCGACAAAGATGTCAATGCCTATTATTCCTGAAAATATGAAACCTAGAAAATTCTATTTTGACGACACATTTGTTTTATTCTTGCAGGAAACTGATAAAATTAAGCCGTATTTTGCATTACGTGTAGATGATGTTTCACTGATAAATAAAACAGGCAGAAAATAATTAAAAGGAAAAAGGAGGTTTAAATAACCTCCTTTTTAATATTCAAGACATTCTGTTTTAAGTTTAATTCTGTCATCTTCAAGCTTGTCACATTCATTTTTCAAATATTTTGTAATTATATACAGATATTTACCTGTTTCATCAATACATTGTGCATTGCACAGAATATCCAGTAAATCAGCAGTTTCAAGTATTTGCATCACATGTTCTTCGATATTTTCTAACAATTGATTAATCTCTTTTCTATCCATACATTCTCCTATTGTTTTTCAGTATGTTGTATTTGATAATCAATAATATTATATTGATTATCAATAATATAACACATGGTATATTAATTGTCAATTCTATATAATAACTATATGAATAATGATCTAGAAATTTTGGGTGATAATATCAGAATAGAACGGGCAAAGCGGAAACTTACGCAGGAGCAGCTTGCAGAAATGTGCGGCTCTATGAGTGGGCAACACCTCGGTAAGATTGAGAAAGGCGAAATTGATATCCGTACAACCACTCTGTTTGCTATTCTCAGGGCGTTGGATTGCGATTTAAAAGACCTTATTGACCTCCGTGGAGAGAAAAATGGCAAAAGTTAAATCAAAATGGATATGTCAGGAATGCGGTTATGAAACTGCGGGATATCTTGGGAAATGCCCTGAATGCGGAGCATGGGGAAGTTTGGTTGAAGAAGTTCAATTTGCAGTAAAGCCGCAGCAGAATTCTGTTCATGACGAATTTATCAGTACTGAAAAGCCGGAACTTTTAAAAAATATTCATATCGGTGAAGAAGTTAGAGTTTCTACAAATATTTCGGAATTTGACAGAATACTCGGCGGCGGCCTGGTGCAGGGCTCTCTCGTTTTAATTGCTGGCGACCCCGGTATCGGGAAATCTACAATTCTTTTGCAAACGAGCGGCGAACTTTGCAGAAATAACAAAAAAGTTTTGTATGTGTCGGCGGAAGAAAGTGCAAGCCAATTAAAGCTCAGAGCGCAGCGCCTTTCAATTAACTCTGATAATCTCTATGTTTACCCGCAGACGTCTATGGAAAAAATTAAATCCGAAGTTGAAAATATAATGCCGGATGTTGTTGTAATAGACAGTATTCAGGCAATCTATTCCCAGAACGTCGCAAGTTCTGCAGGCAGCGTTTCGCAAATTCGAGAATGCACTAATCTTTTAATGCATATTGCAAAATCAAAAAACATAACAATTATCGTAATCGGTCATGTTACCAAAGAAGGAAATATTGCAGGTCCTAAAGTTCTTGAGCATATGGTGGATACAGTAATTTATTTTGAAGGCGACAAATACAAATCTTACAGGATGCTCCGTTCTATGAAAAATCGTTTCGGAAATACTTCAGAAGTCGGAATTTTTGAAATGCACTCGAGCGGTCTGAAAGAAGTTAAAAATCCTAATGAGCTTTTTCTTAATGAGCGTTCTCAAATTTCTGCACCAGGAAGCGCAATTATAGTTACTAATGAAGGAACACGACCGCTTCTGGTAGAAGTTCAGGCTCTGGTCGGGACAACGCCTTATCCTACGCCGCGACGAGTTACAAATGGTGTGGATACAAGCAGGGTTTTGCAAATTCTTGCAGTTCTTGAAAAACGGGTCGGGTTGAACCTTTCAAAACAAGATGTTTATGTAAATGTTATGGGCGGAATTGATGTTTATGAACCTTCTGCGGATTTGGGAATTGCTCTTGCGGTTGCAACCTGTGCAAGAGATGTGGTTGTTGATTCTCAAACGGTAATTATCGGTGAAATCGGATTATCCGGTGAAATTCATCCCGTAAATAATATTGAAAAACGTCTTAATGAAGCAGTAATGTCCGGGTTTAAAAAAGCAATAATTCCTTATGCAAATAAAGTTCAGGATAAAAGGATTGAAATTGTTCCCGTAAAACGTCTTATGGATGCAATAAGTGCCTGTGTGTCGCCTGCTTAATTTATTTACCTGTTTCAACTCCGGGAGCATCTTTAACGATAAAAGGTCTTACAAAAGCCCACGTTCCGTATAACGAGGTTAATAAACCCGCTGTCATTAAGGACTTGTTGACTTTAGGATGCTTGTTAAATAATCCGCCCAGAGTAACTAATGTTGTTCCGGCCATAATTCCAAGGTATCCTTTAAATATTGTTCTTGGAACTACAATTGTATCGGTCATATCTGCAGAATTTTTTGTACGCGAATGAAATTTTTCCAAAAAAGTTTCTTTTTTGTTGTTTGTTGAGCCATTGAAATACCGGTTTGTTGTAATGCCTGCTATTCTCATTTGATTTTCCCTAATCTTTGTCAGGTATATGTTCAAATATATCCTGAACTCTACAATTTAAAGCATTACACAATTTGTTTAAAGTTTCAAGTTCTATTGTTTTTGTTTTTTCGTGATAAATTCTAAAGACTGTAACATGTGTTAGATTTGCCTCTCTTGCTACTTCTGCCATGTTCATTCTTCTTTTACCCATAATTTCAGATAATTTATTCTTAATCATAAGAATTTTTTATCATTAGATGCTATGACTTGCAAAATATATTATATACATA
>FR900487.1:0-15763 GCA_000438175.1 Fusobacterium sp. CAG:439
CGTCATTTACAGGTAAGTGCAGAGAATGAGAATTATGCAAGCGGAAGACGGAGTACTAAATGGCTTGCTCGGAGTGTAAGCTTTAAGGAAGGCGCTTGTATTTCAGGTTATGTAGGTGATGCGACCCCTTATTGCAAGAATGGCACCTCATTTACTAAGGCAGGAGAATGTACCGATAATTACAATTCCATGTGTCGCGTAAAACAGATCCAGCCCGTCAAGTTTTTCTTCTAACTCCATTTGTTCAATAGTATCACAATAAATAAATGAGTTAGATACGGCACCGGCGCAAGTCGGTGCCTTTCCCTTTACAAATTTAAAAACATTTGTTAAAATAAAAATATAACAGAAAGGAGCACAAAATGACAGAATATCAAGCAATTCGGGGGGGGGGCATACTTTAGGCTCCGCTCGCGCGTTTACACTTGCAGAGGTGTTGGTCACTTTAGGGATAATCGGTGTAGTATCTGCAATGACCGTCCCAACATTGTTACAAAATCATCAGCGTAAGGTTTATGTTACGCAATTACATAAGGTTTATAATGAATTTCAACAGGCATCTTTACAATATATGACCGACCGTAATGCAATCAACCTTAAAGAGGCCGGATTAACAACTAATGAGGCTGTGGACAGGTGGATAAAAACTTATTTTAAGGTGGTTCAAGATTGCAGTGATAATCCTTATGCTTGTTTTGCGATTGGTGATTATAAGCGTATGAATGGCTCTTCTATGCCTGATATTTTTAACTATGATGTTAATCTGTATGTTTTGGCAAGCGGTGCTTCTATATATGCAGTGCCTGTCAGTAACGGAAGATTAAATGTATGGTTTGACATTAACGGTAAAAAAGGACCTAATATAATTGGCAGGGATGTTTTCGCGACAACACTTTATAATAACGGAGTTATGGATGATAATAATTGTGAAAACAGTATAGACACTGCACCTTTGACAGAAGAACAACGGGAGAATTCTTTTCAAAATTATTGCGTTGCAGGAAAAAGCGGGTGCTGGTGGGGATGTTTAGGAAAAATTTTGAACGACAATTGGGAGATGAATTACTAAAAGAGCCTCTAAAAAGAGGCTCTTTTAAATATTAATCTTTTGCTCTCATTGTCGGGAAAGCTATTACATCTCTTATAGACGGAGAATCTGTTAAAAGCATTACCAATCTGTCAATGCCCATTCCCATTCCGCCTGTAGGAGGCATACCGTATTCAAGAGCATTAATAAAGTCTTCATCAATTTCCATTGCTTCTTCGTCACCGTTTGCTTTTGCCTGAGCCTGAGCTTCAAATCTCATTCTCTGGTCAATCGGATCGGTAAGTTCTGAAAATGCATTAGCGATTTCCCAACCGTTAACTCTTGTTTCAAAACGTTCGGTTAATCTGTCGTTATCCCTGTGAACTTTCGCAAGCGGAGAAATTTCTCTCGGGTAATCTATAATATGGCAGGGCTGAATAAGACCGGGTTCAATTTTTTCTTCAAATACGGCTTCAACGACCTGTCCCCAGTTCATAGAATCGTCAACTGCAACATGCAAGCTCCTTGCAGTTTCAATTGCCTGTTTCGCACTGTAGATTTCCATAAAATCAACGCCTGTAGCTTCTTTAATAGATCCGAGCATTGTTTTTCTGTCCCAAGGCGGTGTCAAATCAATTTCGTGTTCTCCGTATTTGATTTTCATTGTACCCAGAACTTCCTGTGCAACGTAAGCAACCATATTTTCGGTTAAAGTCATCATATCATTGTAATCAGCATAAGCTTGATATAATTCAATCATAGTAAATTCAGGGTTGTGGCGTGTATCAATTCCTTCGTTTCTGAAACATTTGCCGATTTCAAATACGCGTTCTGATATGCCGCCGACAATTAATCTTTTCAGATATAATTCAAGGGCAATTCTTAATGTCAAATCCATTTCCAATGCGTTATGGTGCGTATTAAACGGTCTTGCATTAGCTCCTGAGGCCATTGTTTGTAATATCGGAGTTTCAACTTCAATATATCCTTCTTTAGCTAAGTATTCACGAATTTTTTGAATAATTAAGCTTCTCTTTCTGAAAGTATCTCTGCTCTGTTCATTTACTATTAAATCAACATATCTTTGGCGATATTTTAGTTCAACGTCTGTAAGCCCGTGATAATGCGATAATTCTTCCATTTTCTCTTTGCTGATTTGTTTATTTGGTAAAGGCAAGAGAGCTTTAGATAATAATTTTAAAGAAGTTGATTTTATTGATAATTCACCTCTGGGTGTTCTTCTTATTGTTCCTGTAAAACCGACTATATCACCAATATCAACTAATTTTAAAATTTTCATTTGTTCTTCTGATAAGTTTTCTTTATGCGAAAAAATTTGAATTTTACCGGAAGCGTCCATTAAATCAATGAACATACCTGTATTACGGATAGCCATAACTCGTCCTGCTACAGAATATTTATCTTCTGTCTCAACACCTGCTTCAAGCCCCTTATATTTGTCTTGTAAATAGGCAGCGTCAGCATCTTTATCAAAAGAGTAAGGATAAGGATTAACTCCTTTGTCTGCTAAATCTGCAAGTTTCTGAATTCTTGTCTGTCTTATCTGTTCTTTTGTAGAACTCGGTTCATGTGTTTGTTGCGCCATTTTATACTTCCTTTTTAGTTGTAAAGTTCATATAATAGAATATTAACACAAACATGTCTCTGTACAAATATCAAATATAAACCATTGAAAAAACTGAACATCTTTACAGTATATGACCGACCGTAATGCATTAAACTTAAAAGAGGCCGGATTAACAACTAATGAAGATGTAAACAACTGGATTAAGAAATACTTTAAGATTGTTGGGGAATGCGATACTATGGATGATTGTTTCGCTCCTTCAGATGAATATAAAAAACTTAACGGGACAATTGTAGATGGATATGATAGGGCGAACAAATCATTTGTTCTAGCAAGCGGAGCATCTGTTAGGCCTATAATAAATTCTGATGGAGAAAGATTACTGAGTATAGGTGTGGATATTAACGGACAAAAAGGACCAAATATACAAGGACGTGACTTATTCTGGATATACCTTTATAATAACGGAGTTGTAGATGATTATGGAGTGTCTGCTCCTATGACAGAAGAACAACGCGAAAAAGCATATAATCGTTCATGTGTATCCAGCGGTGGCGGAGCCGGAGGCTGTTTCGGTAAAATACTTAATGATAATTGGGAAATGACATATTAATTACAAAAAAATGCCTCGAATTAATCGAGGCATTTTTTCATTTGTTTAACCTTGCATTAAACGTTTTAACTCATCAGGTCTTGAAGATCTTGATAGCGCATCTTCTATCGTAATAACTCCTTGTTTATAAAGTCCTGCAAGAGCCATTTCAAGTGTCTGCATACCTATTGCCTGGTTCATCTGAATTGTTGAGTAAATTTGTGCAGCTTTTGCTTCACGAATAAGGTTTGCAATCGCAGGTGTTACAAGCATAATTTCTTGAGCCATTACACGACCTTTTTTAGTTCCGTCAGGTTGAACTTTTTGTAACAGTGTTTGTGAGAATACTGCAACAAGTGAGTTTGCAAGCTGTACACGGATTTGTTGTTGTTGCCCCTCAGGGAATACGTCAATGATACGGTCAATTGTTTGTGCGGCTGAAGATGTGTGTAATGTTCCGAATACCAAGTGACCAGTTTCTGCGGCTGTTAGAGCCAATGCTATTGTTTCGTGGTCACGCATCTCACCTACCAGAATGATATCAGGGTCTTCACGAAGCGCGGATTTCAGAGCGTTTGCGAATGATCTTGTATCCATACCCAATTCACGCTGGTGAATAATACTTTGTTTTGATGTATGCACGAACTCTATCGGGTCTTCAATTGTCAAAATGTGTTCTGCTCTGTTTGAGTTAATATAGTCAATCATAGCTGCCAGAGTTGTAGATTTACCAGAACCCGTAGGACCTGTTACAAGGATTAAGCCTCTTGGTTTATCAGCTGTTTTTCTAACGATTTCGGGCAACCCGAGCTTATCAAAAGAAGGAACAATTGAGGTAATCGTTCTGAATGCTGCGGCATAATTACCTTTATCTTTATAGAAGTTAACCCTGAAGCGGCTTAAGCCTTCAATCCCGTAAGAAAAGTCAAGTTCCCAGTTTTGTTCCAGTGTACGTCTTTGTTCGTTAGACAACATGGGGAACAAAAGAGTTTCAACATCATCAGGGCTCAACGGCGGATAATCATATCTCTGTAATTTACCGTCAATACGTGCTGCAGGGGGCAAACCGCTTGAAATATGCAAGTCGGAACCGCCGTCGGCAACAAGTTTTTCTAATAGTTCTTCAATTAACATAGCTCTATCCTTCCTGGAAATTCATTAATGCATCGTTATCTTTCATTGCAAGTTCAATTAAAACATAGGTCATATATGCACCTAGGGCTACTGCTTTCGGGTCTAGATCAGTTTTATTGGCCGCTTCAATTATAGCCGTATTAACCTCGGGATTTTCATCCTTAATATAGTGAATCATTTTTTTTCGCCACGACGGCATATCTTTAAAGATTTCACTGAAAGCAACTGCCGCATTCTCTTCTGATATAATCGGTAACATAGTACTTCCTTATTCTTGCATTTATAAGGTTATTATATAAGAAATTTTAACAATAGTCTATAATTAATTAAGAAATCATATATTTGGGGTATAATTTTTTTATGAGATTGAGGGATTTGAAGCTTACAAATTACAGGAACTGCAAGGATTTACATCTTGATTTATCATGTCCCAAAGTGCTGATTATAGGTAAAAATGCGCAGGGAAAAACAAATATTCTTGAAAGTATTTACTTCCTTTCAGCTCTTAAATCTCCAAGAACTTCAAATAATATTGAGCTGATTAATTTTGAGGCGGAAAAAGCTGAAATTAATTGTAATATGATTAAGGCTGAAACCGATGTTGAGCTGGATTTTTCATATTCAAACGAAAAAAAACGCGAGCTTGCTTTAAACAAGGTTAAGACAACTCCGAAGAATTTTAAATCCGTACTGAAAACCGTTCTTTTTTCAACTGCGGATTTACTTTTATTGAGAGGCAATCCATCTGACAGGCGTGATTGGCTTGACAGAGCAATTGCACAAATTTATCCCGCTTATGATGACAGACTTTCGAAGTATGACAAAATTCGAATTCAAAAAAATAATCTTTTGAAAGATTATTTAAAGACAGGTATTTTAAATGATACATTGCTTGATGTTTACAATGAACAGCTTGTGATAACAGGAAGTAATATCATTTATTTACGTAAAAAGTTTTTAAAAGAGATTGAACGAATTGCGAGTGAAAAACATCGAATTATAAGTGAGACTGAAGAACTTAAAATTGATTATGATTGTTCTTTTTTAAGCGGACAATATGAACCGGAAGAAATTGTTGAAGCTTTTAAACTTTCGCTTGAAGAACGCCGTGCCGAGGAAATGCGCAGAGGACAATCCTGTGTCGGGCCTCATAGAGATGATATAATTTTTTATATAAACGGAAATGAAGCCGTCAAATTTGCGTCACAAGGGCAGCAAAGAACAATTGTTCTGGCTCTTAAACTTTCAGAACTTGATATTATAACAGCAAAAACAGGAGATGAACCTGTGCTTTTGCTTGATGACGTTCTTGCCGAACTCGATGATATAAGGCAAAATTATCTGTTGAAATCAATTAATGAAAACACGCAGACTATCATAACTTCTGTCGACACCGTCCTTTTTGAAGATGAATTTTTGAAAGACGTAAAAATTTATAAAATAGAAGCAGGCAGGGTTATATAGAAATATTTTTTAAATGTTCTATTTTAATTTGAGGTTTTAAAGTAATACCTATGACATCTATTCTGTAATCCTTTACTTTTTTGTCAGCGAGGTAAAATTGAACCCCTTTTTTTATATTTTCGTATTTTGTTTTTGTTATTGCTTCAAAAGGAACTCCAAAACCGTCTGTTTTCCGTGTTTTAACTTCAACAAAAACAATAGTATTCTTGTTTTTCGCAATAATATCAATTTCACAGAAACGGGAATAATGCTTGTTTCTTTCTAAAATTTCGTATCCGTTTTTCTCCAAATATCTGCAGGCTAAATCTTCTCCGGCATCACCCAATTTTCTGTTGTTCATTATTGCTTAATACTTCCTCTTGCAAACTTAGTTAAATCTATTAATTTTAAAGCATCATCTAAAATACAGTTTGTACGAACGGGGCAGATATCAATTCCGCCTCTGCGGGTGTATAATGCGCAGACAAAAAGTTCATCTCCGCTGTCAAGCAAATCCAAAAGCCTTTTATAAATCATCTCACAGCATTCTTCATGAAAATGATATTCAGAGCGGAATGAACTTAAATATTTTACAATGCTGTCCTCAAGAATATGTTTTTTTGACCTGTAATAAAGATATAAATCTCCGAAATCAGGCTGATGAGTAACTCTGCAATTTGAACGCAGTGAATCAAACATTAAGTGATAAGTTTGTTCCTTTTCTGTTTCTTCTGTTTGCAATAATTCCGGTGCTTCTTTAAATTTTTCTACTTTCAAAGTTTTCTCATCAACAGAATTCATTATGTTTTCAAAGTTAGTGAAGATTTCAAATCTTTCGGCCTTATTTTCGATAAAGTTTACCGTAACCTCTGTTTCAAGCTTTTCACTTAAATCTTTTTCAATTGTTTTTTTACAAATTTCAAGACATTCCGTTATTGTATTGCCAAATTTTGTCATATTAAAAGAATTTAAATATAATTTTAAGGATTTGGACTCAACAAGAAATTCACTTGTGCAATTATATTTAAGCTTCATTAATCGCGTGACGGGAATTCCGTTTTCGGTCATTGCCGAAAATTCATAGGCGTGCCACACATCCCAGCCTTCAAACGGCAAGTTATTATTTTGAATATTATACTGTTTTCTGTTTTCAAATCTTGGAATTGCGACTAAAAGAGAAGGATTATAAGTTTCGCTTCCTTCTGACTTTTTTCCTAAATGTGTTGCTGCAATTTCGTCTGTTCTGTTCATAACAAAACCCTAGCAGAAAAGCCGGGGTTTGTAAATCTAAATAATATAATTAAGTTATTTGTTTTTCGGCATATTTAACATTATTGCCTGAATATCATGCTTGCGTACTTTTGTATTGTATAACAGGTCATTAAACCATTCTTGTTGTTCCAAACAAGTTTTCGGATCATTTTCACACAAACTTTCCCATGTATTTTCCATACGTTTTATTTGTGTCTTTATTGATGCCTTTTTTATATATTCTATTTTTTCTGCTGAGGTAGAATTTCTACTTATTGCAAGGCAGGAAGCCGATAGAATATTTATTAAACAAATTACTAAAATTAGCTTTACTTTCATTTTATCCCACTTCCTTATGCAATATCTTCATATGCGGCAGGATTATTTAACAAGTCGTAATTAATCTCGTTTTCATTATCTGCTATAGCTGCAACAACAACCGCATCCGATGTTACGTTTACAAGAGTTCGCATCATATCTGTAACCCTTTCGATTGTGAACAGGAATGCAAATCCTGCAACAAGTTGTTCAGGACTTAACCCCATACCGTTTAGGATTAATGCAATAGTAATTAAACCTGCCCCCGGAATTCCTGCACATGTTGACGATGCAATAATTGCAAGCAACGCAATTTGTATGATTAGGAACGGAGTTAACGCAACACCGTAAGCCTGTGCTAAAAATATTACGGCAACGGTTTGCAGTAAAGCAGTTCCGTCCATATTTAAAGTTGCCCCTAACGGCAGTACAAAACTTGCAATTTTATGAGAAATTCCTCTTTTTTCACAGCAAGCAATAGTTAAAGGCAATGTTGCCGAGGAGCTTGCTGTCCCGAAAGCAACCATCATAGCTTCTGCAACTGCTGAATAAAGCATCCCGATATTTACTTTTGAGAAGAATTTCAGGAACAACGGATAAACTACACAAAGCTGGAGCATAAATCCTATAAATAATACAAGAAGATATTTTGAAATACTTGTAAAAATATCGATGCCGAAACTTGATACAGCACTTGCGGTTAAAGCGAAAACACCGGGAGCCGCAAAATACATAATCCAATCGGTAATTTTCATTGTTGCCGCAAAAACAGATTCAAAGAAAGAAACAATAGGTCTGTTAACATCTCCGACTTTCGCAAGTGCAACTGCAAATATCAAGACAAATACAATAATCGGCACCATATCTCCTGCTGCAAATGAATGCATAGGATTACTCGGTATAAAACCTAAAAATATGTTTAAAACATTATGCTGCTGCTCCATTGCCGCCGCAACGGAAGCTTGAACCTCACTAGCGGCATTTTCTGCAATATAATGAGCCGCTCCAACACCCGGTTTAAATATTAAAGCAAGAACCGCACCTATGGCAACAGCAATTGATGTAATAATCCCGTAATAAACAATCATTTTAGTTCCGAACTTACCTAATTGCTTATTATCTCCTATGCTGGTAATTCCTATTACTATAGCTGATACAACCAGAGGAATTACAACCATCTGTATTAATCTTATAAATACCTGTCCTATGAATGTCAACACTGTAGATACAAGCGGATATTCATGACCGTGTAGAAATATACCGACAACTATCCCGAGAATTATTCCGAAGAAAATATGCCAGTTTCGCTTAATTCCAAGACCCAGTGCAATGAGGATCTGCATATGTAATTTCATAAAAAACCTCTTTTCAAATAACGTTACCTGTTAATTATACAACTTTTTATTCAAAAGTTCAAACGTTTTAAATAAAAATCGTAGGATTGATGTACTGTGACAGCATAATTAAAATTTTTTAAAAACAAACCTTTTTATTTTGTCGAATAAAGCGTGAAATACAGTTTTGTAACGGGCGCATTCTGAATCTAAAAGATATAGTTTCCCTTCTTTTGATAAACCGATCTGGTGTATGGCGTTATCGTTAATGTCAAATGTTCGATATCCTTTTTCACGTATACTTTTTTTGACTTCTTTAACAAAAACATCTGAAAGTCCATGCTGATATAGTTTTTCTTCAAAATAGTAATATATATTCCCGATATGCCCTTTTTTATAAACAGGTACATCAAAACCTTCATGAGGGCGGTTTAGCGGAAAATGCCTGCCTTCTGTCAGTTTTAAAATTTGTCCGTCTGAAGTTTCAAAGACTATGGCGGCAGAACCTCTGTTTAAATAGCTTTTAACATTTTGTGATGCAAGAAAAGAATCGGAAGAAACTTTTTCAATAAATACATTCGCAAACTCATCACCGTTTTTGCTTATTTTTGAGAGAGCTTTATGTAATGTTATCGGTCGTGGATATGTTTCATAGGGATTATTTGATATTTTCATACAAATTACATAAAAACCTTAAATGGTAATAATTGTTGTCAGTAACAGAAAAATTTTTACACTTGTTAAAATTTTGAATTTTCAAATTCTATTAAAAATTGTCCAGCGGTTTGATTAAATACTTTAGCTATTTTTATCAGGCAGTCTATTTTTATTCCCTGTTTAAGATTTTCAATCCTGCTGATTATAGCAGGGTCAACATCAGCAATATTAGCAAATTCATTTAGAGATACATTTAATGTTTCCCGTTTGCTTTTTATAAATTTTCCTAGTCTGTTATATTGCATTTTCTCAATTATTGAATATAATCAAATAAAAATCATTGAGAAATCTCAATAGAAAGGAGCAGTATGAATAATATGAAAGGTTTTACACTTGCCGAAGTTCTTATAACTCTTGGCATCATCGGCGTAGTTGCCGCCATGACACTTCCTTCTCTTATACAGGAAAGACAGAATAAAGTTTTGGAAACTCAATTTAAGAAGTCTTATTCATTGATATCACAGGCATTTTTAAGTGTAATAACTGATGAATATGGCGGTATTGCTGATTTTAACGTAGCTGGTTTATCTAATTTAGTTGAAAATCTCAGCAAACGATATAAAAACGCATCAACTTTATGGCCTGTATTGCCTGACTATCCTAATAACAGTGACACTGCAAGATGTGATTTCCTGGCAGGATACTATAAAAATTTTACAGGCAAGTCAGGTTATTCAAGATTTAATGACGGAATTATTCAAGTTAATGATGGCAGCACTGTCTATTTTGATGTAGATAGCGCAGATTCTTTAACATACGGAATAATTTTGATTGCTCTTGATGTCAACGGTTGGCGCAACAAACCTAACAAATATGGTTATGATTTCTTTGTATTTACGCTCGAAAAGGACGGCAGGTTAATTCCTATGGGCGGGGAAACAACTTTGTATCCCGAGAAGAGTTATTGTTCAAAATCATCAAATAGCGGTGCAAACGGATATGGCTGCACAGTAAAAGCATTAACGGACGCAAAATATTTCAGTGACTTAAAATAATAAAAAATCGGGATGACAAGATTCGAACTTGCGACCCCCGCGACCCGAACACGGTGCGCTACCAGGCTGCGCTACATCCCGAAATTTTATTATTTGCTATTTGAATTTAAAAGTACTGTTAATAATTTATCAGGTATAAGCTTAAATAGCAATGCGCTACCAGAACCTCTCGAAAAACCTGACATTTAGTCAGCTTTTTCTCGGCAGAGTGCTGCATCCCGAATTAATTTTTTTGAAAAAATCGGAACGACAGGATTTGAACCTGCGACCTCTACCACCCCAAGGTAGCACGCTACCAAGCTGCGCCACGTCCCGATTTGTTGTTTTTCGAACCCGTGATGCTTGGCTGCTACGCTACCAAGTCCCTCTCACAAACGATACTTAACCGTTTGTTCGGCAGAGTGCCACGTTCCGAAATTTTTCAATTTTCAATATACTGCTCCATGATTATAACACATCAAAATTTTTTGTAAATGTAATTTAACATAATTCTAAAATCTATAATAAAAATTAAAGAAAAGAAGGTCAGTTTTAGTACTGTTTACCTTTGTTTATTATATGTTATATTTAGTTTATGAAAATAGAGGAAATAGTTGTAAACAAAACTGATTATACGGAACTTTTGTTAATTGGCGATGAAAATGAAACAATGATTAATAAATATCTGGATAAATCACATCTGTATGTATTGTATGATAACAACAAATTAATCTCGCTGTGTGCTGTTATGAGACTTGATAATAAAACTGTTGAAATAACAAATCTTGCAACATACCCTGAATTCCAAAATAAAGGATATGCTTCTATATTACTAAAATTTGTTTTCGAAAAGTATAAGAAAAATTTTAGAACAATAATTCTTGGTACGGGAGAAAACGAAATAACACTTAATTTTTATAAAAAATTTGGCTTTGTTGAATTTTCTGTGATAAAGAATTTTTTTGTTGATAACTACCCAAGTCCTATTTTTGAAAACGGGAGACAGTTGATTGATAAAATTTATCTAAAAAAAGATTTATAAAATATTTAAGAATTTTTTTTTAATTTAATTCTAATTGCAATTTTATAAAAATAATGGTAATATTTATTTATGGATATTAATGATTACAGAAAAAAGATATTTTTAAATTCTCAGTACTGCACGTATTATAATGTTAATAATAACACGGTTCTCGCAGGTATTATGAGAAGTAACGGATACAGATATTCCGTTAAACTCCCTGATGAAAAACTGCAGCAAATTAATAAAACTTACAGAAAATTTACGACAATAATGAATATTGCCGTTGCTCTGGAGGTTATTCTTTATATTTATCTGGTAATTTTTCCGTTCTATACAGAATTTATGAAATTACCGTTTTTCGCAGTAGTTATTCTGTTGTCTTTAATACCGCTTGTTGCTCTTTATCTTACGTACATAGCGGTAAATTATCTTTATGAAAATTATTTATCAAGATATGTCGGTACTTTTCAGAGAATGAAATTTAAACCTGATGTGCGTTATATAGATGAAAAGGCTTTTAAAGAATATGAGAAAACACCCAGAAAAAGTGTTTATGTTCTTGCTTTGCTGGCAGTAATTTTCTTTTTATATATTTTTACTCCGTTTGTTATCAACGGGTTTAATAATAAAGGAAAATATCCTTCTGCAGTTAAACTTTCAAATACATATTTGACATTTATGCCCATTGCACCTGAAGTTTATGCTCAAAGGGCTTATGCAAAATATAATATGAAAAAATATAAAGAAGCTGTTGAAGATTACCGAAAAGCAAACGAATACAGTTTATCGGATAATTTTTCGGATGATATTTTAGGTGTAAAAACTTATTATCTCCCGTACAAACAAATGCTTAATGAGTTTGATAACGCTATTGCGCAGGAAACTTTAAAGCCTGCAAAATATTATTTAATGAGCGAAAAAGCAGCATATCAGCTGAAACACAAAGATTATAAATCGGCTTACACCACATTTAATTATCTTATAAATCTGTACAATAATGGGCAGAAAGTTTATTTCTCTCCTGTTAATGCTTACTATAACAGAGGTCTTTCAAGAGCAGGACTTGGTGATGCCGCAGGGGCTAAACAGGACTTTGCCGCTGCTAAAAAAATGTGTCCCGACTGTAAGTTTTCTCTGGAAACTACACTTATCAGAAAGCCTTTATAATATTAATCTGTTATAGTATTGAGTTTTAAATTCTTTTAATGTATTCTCGTTTTAGAGAGGGAGAATTTATGCTTATTTTAGAAGACTTAAAAGAGATTAATGACGTAATAAAAGAATTGGCGGAATTCGTTCAAAACGACGAAACCGTAAAGCCTGATTTTGAGGAATATTTGAAAACAATCGGGCAGAACGGTATGAATTTCCAATCAGCTTGTTTTAATTATATTTTCGAAAGAAATTTAAATCATAAAAGTATCTTAACTTTATTTTTGGAAAACTCGAAAAAGCTGCCTGCTTCTACTAAAAAAATTGTTAAGGCATTAATGCAATCCATATCTTCAATATTTGAGATTAAACGTGTTTTGCAAAACGGTTTTGACCTTAATAATATTATTAACGAAAAGACATACAGCGTTGTTTCCCTGGTAAAGATGACGACTTTTAGAGGAATGGGATCAGGGCAATATGTAGTTGCTAGAATTTTTAAATTCGAAAAAGCATATTACCTTTTGGAAATTTCGGGTGTATTGCCTTCAAGCAGAAGGGATGACGCTCTAAGATATTCAGTTGCCAAGATTATCCAAAATCCCGAATTAGTTTATCTTGACAACCCTGAAAAACAAAAAGAAATTGAAGAAAATATTAAAGAAATATATGACAAATTTATAGAGTTTTTCGGAAAAGATGAAGTTGTTACCACAAATAAATATGCTGATGATTTAATCGGAGCGTTTAATGATTTTGCGGAAGGCGGAGAGAAGATTGATTTTCAGGACAAAATCCAGTCTTTAGACAATTATAAATTCTTCGATGTTTCGGAGTTTAATAACTCATATGACAACTTTTTGGAAAATTCACTGGGCGGCTTTTCATCGCATAAGGAAACTTATGATGTGGGAATTGTTTTTGATAAAGAACTCGGATTATATGCAGTTCCGTTTCTGGCAGCATTTGATAAAGCAGTTGAAAATCCCGACAGTGTTGAAAATGCAAAAGCCTGCATAGAATTTTTCCTGAATAATGACAAATTTTCAGCAAATATTATAAAAAGGGTTGCGGGGCGTCATGAGAATTTTATGGATACGGTAAATAAGCTTTTAGGCACAAGTTACAATCTGGATGAACTGCTTGAGCATTATAAATCAAGATATTTGGAAAATAAAATTTTCTCATCTACAACCGTACTGTATAAGTCAAAAGCATTTTCAAGAACTCTCGGAATAATAGAAGAAGATATTGAAAAACCTGAGCTTGAAGGCGTTGATTTAAGTAAAATCGGCAGAAATGATCCTTGCCCTTGCGGAAGCGGAAAAAAATTCAAAAAATGCTGCGGGGCAAATTTATAATAAATCAAGCAAAGCTTTAGAGCTTATTCCGATAATATTTTCGAAATCGCCCGTATAGGATTTTATATATCCTTCGGGCATTTCTTGTATTCCGTAGGAGCCCGCTTTGTCAAACGGCTTAAAATTATCAATATAATATTTAATCTGTTCGTCAGTAAGATTTTCAAACGTAACTTCACTTGTTGTTGAGTTTTTTTTCAAATCTCCTGTTTCTGAATTAATTACAACAATACTTGTAACAACAATATGAGTTCTGCCTGAAAGTCTCTTGAGCATTTTAAATGCTCCTTCATATCCGTCGGGTTTGCCGAGAATTTCATTATCAATTACAACAACCGTGTCCGCACCGATAATTAATGAAGGTTCTTTTACAAGCGGAATTACTGCTTTTGCCTTGTTAAATGCTAAATTTTCTATAAAATCATAAGAAAAAACCGTCCTCGTATGATCTTCGATATACGGCGACGGAATGATTTCAAATCCAATATTAAGTTTTTTCAGAATATCTGCTCTTCTGGGAGAAGAAGAAGCAAGGATTATTTTTCCCACCATTTTGTTCTCGCTTTCTTACGTTAATTATATCGGAAAAAAACGAGAACAGAAATCTTTATTGATATTGTGAGGTTTTGTTATATCTTGCAGTCCTTGCGTTGATTGCATAGCAGGCAATATTAAGTCTTTGTTTAAGACCCATCATATTACGATACATGCTTGCGTAATCATTCATTGCACCCATCATTTTTTCAGGGTCAACCATTGATTCCAGGTTGTCATGATTGTCAACTTTTTCTTCTGCGTATTTTTTGACCAAGAGCTGGTCAATGTAATCCTCAGCACCTATTGCCATTGATTGGTGTCCTCCCTAAATTTAATTGTAATCCTATTGATGTGTTTGATGAGAAAGTGTGTCAGACTATCCTAAATATTCCTTATGTATATACTAAGTATTTCTTTCCCAAAAAATTGCTTATTTTTTCGTTCTTTGTAAAGATTTGTTTACATTTGATTTATATGATATAATCGGTTTATGGGAAGTATAAAAATAGTTTCACCTGTTAAAAAACCTGAGGACATTGATGTTTTTGCCCGCGAAACTTCGTGCAGGGACTATTATGTTTATTATAAGAAGTTTTTAAATAATAATTTCGAGTATGTAAATGAATTCGTCGATGCAGCAAAGCGAAACAGGTGTGCAATTTATATAAACTTTAAACATGATATAACCGAAGAAAACCTGCCTGAAATCAAAAAAATGCTGAGATTTTTAAAAACGGCGGGCATAGACGGAATATTTATTAACAGTTTTGCAATACTTGAAGCTGTAAAGGTGTTTAATCTCCCTTTCAAGGTAATTGCAGATTCTTATTTTGATATTCATAACCTTGCGGGGATAGATTTTATAAATAATTTTCATAAAGTTGACGAAATCATTATTACTGAAGAAATTTATATGAAAAATATTGCCAAGATTAAGCAATATACAAAGCTTCCTCTTGCGATAGACAGTGACAACCTTCCATACTGCGCCGAAGATATAAAAAAACTTAAAGCAATAGACAGTGTTGTTATAAAAGGGAAATTTAACAATTCAGAAGAAATTCTTGAAGCTATAGAGCTTATTCAAAAGATTTTGGATAAACCTAAGCTTTTTAAGCATCAAAAACTTCCGTTTAAACATGTCAGAAAAAGTATTTACAGTACTAATCATTTTTTAGGTGTTGTTGTAAGTGCTGAAGGTCAAGACTTTAAATTCAGCAAAAACATTAAAAATTTTGAGTGGAAAATTGCAAAACCTAAAATCAGGCAGACTTTTGACTACTCAAAAAGAGACATATATAAAATAAATCT
>FR900487.1:15784-32563 GCA_000438175.1 Fusobacterium sp. CAG:439
TATAAAATAAATCTCCGCCTGTCAGAACTTGCGCAGTTAAAAGAACTTGAAAAATATATTAAAAAAATAGGAACAAACCCGATTTATTCGATTGAGTACGGTGAAATCCTCGCTACATGTGACCTTGCGACAAGCAGTTTCAGCGATATTATAATGAAAGTAAAAAAATTCTGTACAAAATACGGGATTAAATTCCAGCTTTCAACGCCGAGAATTCTTATTGAAAGGGATTTTGACAGGGTTTATGAGTATGTAAAACAAATTCTTTTGACAAACCCTGCCCCTGACAGTCTTATAATTAATAATATAGGTTATTTTTGGACCGCAATTAACGATCCTGATATAAATCATATTCCCATTGAAATAGGACAGGGAATAAATTTGTTAAACAGTCTTTCAATAAAATGTTTAAATAATCTTGCACAGATTAATACTGTTGATTTTACATCTTTTTCGGATATTGAAAGCACAATTAAAACTATTAAAAAAGTAAAAAATGATATTCCGAATAAAAAGTACACTATTGCAGGAAATATAAGAGTGCCGAGTTTAGGACTGTGCCCGTTAAATAATGACAGCGCGATAATTTCGCGGCTTTCTTGTAAAGCCCCCTGCCATAGAGGCGGCTATGCCCTGCATGACCCTTCACTGGATAAAATTTATCCCTTTACGTGTGACGGTTTCTGCAGGATGCATATGTTTGAAGATAAAATACTGGAAGAATTTGATAAAGTAGAAGAACTCTACAGATCCGGAGTTAATGAGTTTGTATTTGACTTTAGTGCATTAAATGCTAAATTTATCCCTTTGCTTTTAAATAAATTTTTTCAAAATTAAATAAAAAAAAGAACCCGTAAATTTTTACGGATTCTTTTTTTTAATTTTTGTATTCCAAACTATTTAGCGTATAATACAGCTCTTGCTGCAGGTGAGTTCGGAAGGATTGTTTGGTCATAGAAGATAACCGGATAAACGTCAGTCGGGTTAGTAACCTGACATGCGTTAGCACCTGTACCTGTAACGCTTCCTGTATCACATTTAATAAGTTTGTTAGGAGCTTTTACACCGTTAACATCGATAAAACCTTTACAAGCTTGACCAACTAAAGTTGAATCTTGTGTACATTGTTTTGTATCTGTCGGGAATGAGAACATAATACCGTCATTGAAGAACAATGTTGTGTTAGCTTGATCAATAGTAATGTTGCCCGTATCGTTAGTTTTACCTGCTGTATTTGTTGCAGTATATGCATTACCGCTTGAAGTTGTTACATTACCTGAACCGGTTTCGCTTCTAACAACATTCATACGATTTTGTAACATAGTAGCTAATTGATAGTCACCTGCAGTACCTGTTAAATCAGCAAAGTTGTAGTCATCCAAAGCAACGTTCAATACAACAGCTTGAGATAAAGCTGATAAAGCTTTTTTGTAAGCAGCTTTGTACTGAGCACCTTGAGTTGAGTTCATCAATGTAGGCATTGTCATAGCAGCTACAACACCGATGATACCTAATGTGATTAACACTTCTGCGAGTGTAAAGCCGAATCTTTTTGTCATAATCTTTTCACCTTTCTTTTTAGTAAAACTTTCTGATCCCTCAAAAAATGTTTTACGCCTTTATCTCTCTATCCTTTATTATATATCGAATCTCTCCAAAACATGTGGATATGCATAAAAACTCTTTTGAAAAATCTTTTTGTACCCTCATTTTAAAGTATTTGTCATAAAAAGTCAATAGCTTAACAAAAATTATTAATTAATTTTAACTAATTCTAAAGGATTAGAAATTGAAAAATCATACATTTAGAGTATAAAGATATAAAAAAACGGCGGGGTGAAACTCCGCCGACAAAAAGATTCGAACTTTTTAAACGTGTCGTTTTGCTGATTAAGCAAAGTGACATCGCATAATCTTATTATTTAGCGTATAATACAGCTCTTGCAGCCGGTGAATTAGGTAAAATTGTTTGGTCATAGAATACAACCGGATAAACGTCAGTCGGGTTCTTAACCTGACAAGCATTGGCACCTGTGCCGTCAACACTTCCGCTGTCACATTTAACCATTTTGTTAGGAGCTTTTACGCCGTTAACATCAATGAAACCATAGCAGGGAGTAGTACTTCCTGTTGTGTCGTCTTTAGAGCAATTTTTAGCTTCTGTCGGGAATGAAAACATGATACCGTCATTAAAGAACAATGTTGTGTTTCCTTCTTCAATATCAACCCCGTTAGTTCCTTCGCGGGTTCCTGTTGTAGTAGTTACTGTGTAATCTTTGTCGCCGTTTTTAATATTACTAGATCCTGTTTCGGTTCTGACAACATTCATGCGGGAGGACAACATGTCTGTGAGTGTATAATTGTCTGCGTCTAAGTCTGCGAAGTTGTAATCATCTAAAGCAACGTTCAATACAACAGCTTGAGATAAAGCTGATAAAGCCTTTTTGTAAGCTGCTTTGTACTGAGCTCCCTGAGTTGAATTCATTAATGTAGGCATAGTCATTGCGGCAACTACCCCGATGATACCCAATGTAATTAACACTTCTGCAAGTGTGAAACCATAGCGTTTTGTCATAATCTTTTCACCTTTCTTTCTTGTTTAGATTTACTCTCTATAAAACTACTCTATGTTATAACCGTTTATCGTATATGCAGTAATCATGGTTTTTGAAAAACTCATTGTTATACACTTATTTTAAATTATTTTTCAGTGATTGTCAAGGGGTATAAAGTATTTATTACTCAATTTAAATTAAAAAACGTGATATTATCACTTATTTTTATGGAGATATCAAGGTATCATTAACATATGGATAATAAAAAGTTATTAGGCAAAAGAATAAAAGAAATCAGAAAATTTAAGGGCTTAACTCAGGAGCAGTTATCTGAAATGATTGATATCGAAACTTCTTCGCTCTCAGGGATTGAGTCGGGAAGATTTTACCCCTCTCTGCATGTGCTTGAAAAAATTGCTGCTGTTTTGGAAGTCGAACTAATCGAATTTTTTAAGTTTTCATCCGTAAATTTACCCGAAAACATTGACGAAGAAATTATAAATATTATTGAAAAACAGGATAAAAATAATAAACGTCTTATATATAAATTATTGAATGCTGCTTTTATGACTATTAGTTGAAAAAAAAAATACCTCATGATATTATCATTTTTGTTGATATATAGGAAGAAGGGGTAAATATGACTTGTACTTTAGAAAAACACTCTAATGTTTTAGACGAAAAAGCAAAAAAAACTATCAGAAAAGCTCTTAAGGTTTTAGGGAAGAAAAATTTAGCTTTTATTATGCATAACGGAAGTTTCCCTGCTGCTCAAAATCAAAATACAGGTTTTGGCAGTATTAATTCTGACGGCGGGAAAGAATTTATTGAGTATGCATCAGGTTTGTTTGATGCTATCCAGCTTGGACCTGCAGGTAAAACAAAATCCTGCGATTCTTCTCCGTATACCGGTACAATATTTTCTGATAACCCTTTATTTATCAACCTGAAAGAATTAACAACAAAGGATTGGGGTAAAATTCTTTCAGAAAATACTTATAACGAAATAATTAAGGACAACCCGAATAAAGATGTTAACAAAACGGCTTATTCTTATGCTTATAAGAGATACAGCGAGGCTTTGCAGGAAGCATGGAATAATTTTAAGGCTAATCCTGTTAAAAAACTTGAAAAAGAATTTGAACATTTTAAACGTGAAAACAGTTTCTGGCTGGATAAAGACAGCCTTTATGAAGCTTTGTCAATTGAACATGGAAATGATTACTGGCCTTTATGGAACTCGGAAACCGATAAAAATCTTTTTAATCCGCAATCAATTGAACAAAAAATGCAGTTTGCAGAAAGAATTAAAGAGATTGAAAATAAATATTCCGATGAAATTGAGCTTTACAAATTTACTCAATTTATTATAAGCAAGCAGAATGAAGAAACAAGAAAATTCGCTAAAAAACATGACATTAAAATGATTGCCGACAGACAGGTTGCATTCTCTGACCGTGATACATGGGCTTATCAGGCATTATTCCTAAAAGGCTGGTGCCTCGGGTGTCCTCCTGATTATTTCTCAAAAGACGGACAGGCATGGGGATTTCCTGTTATGGATCCTGACAGAATGTATAATGCCGACGGGGCTCTGGATGAAGGCGGGCAGCTTTTGAAAAACCTGTATAAAAAAATGTTCAGAGAAAATCCGGGCGGTGTAAGAATTGACCATATTGTAGGACTTATCGACCCGTGGGTATACAAATCAGGCAAGAAACCTAAAATCGAACAGGGTGCAGGCAGACTATACTCATCTCCCGAACATCCCGAACTTTCGAAATACGCTATTGCCAGAATAGAAGATTTAGATACCGAACTTACCGCTGATAAAGAAAAAAGAGTTAAAACTTTATCTAAAAAGCAAATTAAAGATTACGGCAGACTGATTGAAAAAATCGTTATAGCAGCGGCAAAAGAAGAAGGTTTGGACAAAGACGCAATTGTATGCGAGGATTTGGGAACTCTTACAAATCCTGTTGCTGCTGTAATGAAAGAATATGGTTTGCAAGGTATGAAGCTTACGCAGTTTGTGGAGGCGGATAAGCCTAAAGACCCCTACAGATGCTGTAATATAGATAAAAAATGCTGGGCAATGGTCGGCACCCATGATAATGAACCTATAAAAATGTGGGCTGATCAAAATATTCATACCCATGGCGGATACCTTCATGCTAAAAACCTTGTGGATGATTTATTTGCAGAAGCTGATAATAAGGATGATATCATAGTTCATCTTACTGATGATGCTGAATTTTTAGCTCAAACAAAGCTTGTTGAATTGTTTGCATCGCAGGCTGAAAATATTCAAATATTCTTTACTGATTATTTTAATGTTTACGATGTTTACAACAGACCGGGAACATCAGGTGATGCAAACTGGAGCTTAAGACTTCCCGATAACTATAAAGAACTTTATACTATTAATCTTGCAAATATTTTAAAATTAGCTATAATTGCAAGAGGGCATGAATTTGCAGAAAAAAATCAAAAACTTATTGAACAGCTTGATGCTCTGCAAAAATAGTTAACGGAGAGATTAATGAAAAAATTATTAATAACATTATGTTTATTGGCTAATACAGGTTTTGCACTTTGTGCAGAACCTGTGCAGCCTTATGAACCGCCGAATGAAGCTAAATTACAATATAATCAGGGTGTTGATTTTTATAAAATAGGTCAGTATGACCGTGCAATGGCTTCTTTCAGACAGGCTATCAATATAGATCCTAATTATATAGATGCTTATTACAACCTCGGGTCTATCCTTGAATATTTGAAACAGGATGAAGCGGCTCTTGCAGTATTTAAGCAGATTATTGTCAGAAAACCCGATGATTATGAATCTGTATTTAAAGCCGCAAATCTCAGCAATAAACTGGGTGTGCCTGATAAAGCCAAAACTTATTTGTCTTTAATACCGCCCGAAAGTAACGTTTATTCAAAAGCGCAGCAGCTTGCCGCTTCGTTAAATACTGATATGCAGACAATTAAGGAGCAAGAAACCAAAGCTGCGCAGGCTGATAAACCAAAAATAGAACAAACAAACGGTATGTACAATAATATTGCAAGTCCGACGGGGATTACTACAGATGCTGACGGAAATCTTTATGTCGCGTGCTTTGCTGATAATATGATTTATAAAATTACACCTGACGGCAGGAGAATTGTATTCATTAAAGATGCTAAAATAAACGGACCGATTGGCATGGTTAGCGATACTGAAGGAAATCTTTACGTTTCTAATTATAATAATAATAATGTTGTTAAGATTACTCCTGAAGGTGCGGTTTCCGTGCTTATCTCCAATGTAAACAAACCATATGGAGTTCATATTAACGGAGATTTGCTGTTTGTTTCATCGCAGGGTGCAAATTCAGTGTTAAGATATAAGCTTTGATTATTCTTTCACACTGCCTTGTAAAATGTCTGATATGAAGTATTTTTTGCCAAGAAGAAATACTCCAATGACAGGCACCGTGCATATTACCGAGCATGCTAACAGGTTCCCCCACAGAGTTAATTCTCTGAAACTTCCTTTATAAATGGCAAGTCCTACGGGCAGTGTACGCATACTTTCGCTGTTTGTGACAATTAAAGGCCACATAAAACTGTTCCAGGTTGTTACAAATGTGAATATAGCAAGCGTCGCCACGGTCGGTAACGCCAATGGCAGAGCAATTTTAAAAAATGTTTGGAATAAATTGCAGCCGTCGATTTTTGCGGATTCTTCCAAATCTTTCGGCAGCCCGAGAAAGTACTGGCGCATTAAAAATATTCCAAAGCCTCCGAATAATGCAGGCAGAATTAATGCCTGATATGTATCAATCAAATGCAGTTCACGCATCAAAAAGAACAGCGGAATTATATTCACTTGAGGCGGAATAAGCATTGTTATTAATATTAATAAAAATATCGCATTTTTGTATTTAAAATTTAATCTTGCAAACGCGTACCCCGCAAGCGATGCAAAAATTACCTGCCCTATAGTCGTTATCGACGCGACTAAAAGGCTGTTAAAGAAATATAAGCCCATCGGTATTTCTTCAAAAACATTTTTGTAATTTTCTAAGGTTAAATGCGGATGAAAAATTCTTCCTGCATGAGAAAAAATTTCATTGTTATCCACAAATGAAAGGTTTACCATTGCAAAAAACGGGTAAAGCATACTTATTGCTATTAAAATAAGTGTCAAATAACCTAAAAATATCCTTAATTTTCTCATAGGTTTATTATAGCAGAACTATTTGAAATTTGTTAACAGGCAAAAATCGACTTCAAGTGCATCTGCTATTGCAAAAAGTTTTTTTAGACTAATGTTTTTTTGACCGCGTTCAACCCTTGTAATATATTCGCGTGACAAATCAACCAGTTCTGCAAGTTTTTCTTGCGATAAATTTTTTTTATTTCTGTATTTTGCAATATTTTTACCGAGCTGTGCAAGCCTTGACATGTGACCTATTTTGACTTAAATTGTTATTAATGTCAGTGACCTATTTGTCCGACAAAGGAGGCTTTTTATGAATTTTACAAAAACTAATCCAGCTTTTACACTTGCCGAGGTTCTTATAACTTTAGGAATAATTGGAGTAGTGGCGGCTTTAACGATACCTGTTCTTACTCAAAATTATAAAAAACGGGTTGTCGAAACACGTTTACAAAAGTTTTATTCGACTATCAATCAAGTAATAAATCTTGCAGAAATAGATTATGGCTTGAGAGAAGATTGGTATAACTTAAATGATGTTGACACTGACAGGAATGGCAATCCCGTAGCGGGAAATACCCCGAGAACAAAATGGGTTAATAAATATATAGTACCTTATATTAAGGGGGCAGCTGCAGATGAAGTGTCTTTTGATGGGATAACCCGTCCTATAATATATTTTGCTGATGGCAGTTCTTTATTGTGCCTGCACCAAACTTCACTTGCAGATTGGGTTTACTTTACGTCTAATCCTTACAAATGTGTCGGTAAAAAGTTGGAAGATGTATGGCTATATGGCGAGTGTTCTTTTAAGTTTATTTATAATCCCGCTGCAGAAAAAACAGGTTCATATAAATATGTAACCAATTCCTTTGATACATATACTTTTGGCTGGGATGGAACAAATGAAAATTTATATTCAAGTTGTCGCAGTGAAGGTGCTTATTGTGCGACTTTAATACAACATAACAGCTGGAAAATTCCTGATGATTATCCAAAAAGAATAAGATAAGAAATTAATTTTATTTATTATATTACAAAATAAAGTAAAGCGAACATAACGCATAATGAAAGTGAACTTAAGACAAACCATGTATGCATTACGGGGTGTTGATATTCCCAGATTTCTTTTAATGTAGTTGCAGCATTTTCTATTGTTTGCATCTTTCTTCTCCAATAAACATATAAAAATCTTTTATATATATATCTTATTCATTAATCATTTTCGGGCATCACCTAATCGGTTGATTATTTGTAACCTTTAGGATAATATACAGTTATGCAGGATATAGAACTTTTAATGCCCGCTGGCAATTTGGAAAAATTAGAATATGCAGTGCGCTACGGAGCGGACGCGGTTTACCTCGGAGTTGTAGATTTTAGTCTCAGGGCTATGCGTAAAGGCAGCCTGATTACTATGGATAATTTAAAACAGGCTGTGGATTTGGCTCATTCACTCGGGGCTAAAGCTTATGTCACAATTAATATATTTGCTTTTAATAATGATATTAAGCAGCTTGAAGCTTCATTAGACAGGTTTAAAGATGCTAAACCCGATGCTTTCATTATAAGCGATTACGGTATTTTGAACTTAATAAAACGTAATATCCCCGAAGTTCCGCTTCATATAAGTACACAGACAAATACTTTAAATTATGAAAGTGTAAAGTTTTGGAGAGATTTAGGGGCATCACGTGTAATCCTTGCCCGTGAACTTCCTATTGCCGATATTGCAGAAATTAGAAAGCAGGTTCCTGATGTTGAACTTGAAAGTTTTGTTCATGGCGCGCAATGTGTTTCTTTTTCGGGAAGATGTCTTTTAAGCGATTATTTTTCAAAAGGAGAAAGAAAAGCTAACCATGGAAACTGTTCGCAGCCTTGCAGATGGAGTTATAAACTTGTAGAAGAAACACGACCGAATGAATATCTGGAAATTAATCAGGATGAAAGAGGGTCTCACATTTTAAGCCCTAAAGACTTATGTCTTGTGAAACAATTGCCGCAGCTGATTGATGCAGGAATTAATTCTTTTAAAGTCGAAGGAAGAACAAAAAGCCTTTATTATGTTTCGGCTGTGGCAAAAGCTTACAGACAGGCAATTGATGATGTATTGAAAAATCCTTCGGCAGATTTGGAAAAATATTTTCTTGAACTTCAAAAGGTAGGAAACCGCGGTTATACAACCGGGTTTGCGCTCGGAGACAATAACGGCGAAAGCTACAGTTATGATATTTCAAAAGGTCTTGCGGGAGCTGATTTTTTGTGTGAATTTCAAACGTGCGATGCGGATACGGTATCGGATGATTTTCATCTTGTAAAAATTAAAAATAAAATGCTTCTGAATGATGAAGTTGAAATTATTACGCCTGACGAGCAGTTTACGGCTGTTGTTGAAGGTATTAAAAATGAAGACGGTGACGATTTGCCGCTTGGTAACACAAATGATGATGTTTACGTAAAGTTTTCACGGGCACCGAAAAATTATAAATATGCATTAGTCAGGACTATAGGAATTAAGCACTATAGTTAGTTGTGAAAGAGGTCAAAAATGTTTATTAAACCCGATTATAATCTTAAAAATATTTATGAGATTAACCTTGAAGAATTAAAAAATCAGGGTATAACAGCCTTATTGTTTGATTTGGACAGTACATTAATGGGGTCTAAGACAGGGTATTACACTGAAGAAACTCTAAACTGGCTTGATAAAGTAAAACAGAATTTTTTTGTCGGCGTTGTTTCAAATAATAATAATCCTGTGTATATTGAAAAAGTTACGGCTTGTTCTGATTTCCCTGTAGTATTTGAGGCGCACAAACCTGATATTAGAGTTGCAAAGAACTTTATGGAAAAGCATAATATAAAAGCCGAAACAACTTGTTTTGTCGGTGACAGACCGCTGACCGATGTTTTGTGCGGAAAAAATCTCGGGTGTAAAACAATTCTTGTTGATTCTATTACAGCGGATATTGAAAAACCTATTGTCCGTTTTGCAAGAAAATTAGAAAGATGTTTTATCAGACATTAATTTTATATAACAAAATCTTAACAATAGTACAAGATATATCAAAATAGATTACAATAACTAGTACGTTGGGAGGTTAAATTTTTTATCTGTTTGAAATATAAATTAATATTATAATTATAAAATGGTTTTCTTTGTTATAAAATAAAAAAAGGTCTAAAGGTGTTTAAATGAAGGTTTCGACAGTTCAAAGCAGTTACTGCCATTCTGTGTATTCTCCAAACAGCGGGAGTGCTCCCGCAAAGAAAAGAGCTGTATCTCCTGAAATAATTATGCTCGGCGCAATAGTTTCAGCAGTAGCTGTTCATAAAATTACGCATCCTGTCAAAAAGGTTTGCAGTGAATATGTTAAATCTCTTGCGGCAGGAGTTTCTGAGATGACAGGGAGAAAGATTAATCCGTTATCTCTTTCATGCGTTATGAATAAAGAGGAATTTATTGAACAAATATTAAAACTGAAAAAAAATAATTACGCTTATACACCCGAAAACATTAAAAATTTCGGTTTTCAAGCCGATTTTCATATGCATACCGATTACACAGACGGAAAAATTTCCGTTAAAAAACTTCTAAATGAAATTTCGGAATACTCTGATAAATTATTTCAAAGAACAGGAAGAAAGTTTATTTTTTCAATATCCGATCATGATTCTGTAAAAGCTGTTAAAGATGCTCTTGTGATTATCTCTGAAAATCCCGAAAAATTCAGGAATGTAAAATTTATTCCCGGAGTGGAATTAAGTTTTTCGCACAAAGCTCCGAAAGCCTCTAATCCGTGTGAAATATCAGAAGTGCTCGCATACGGTTTTGATCCTTTTAAGATTGATAAATATTGTGACAAATTACAGTCAAAAAGAAATGACACTATTGATAATATGCTTGCAGATATAAGAAAAGCTTTACCATTGACTGATTTTAATAAGGATGAGCTTATCAAAACATACAATCTTAATCCTGATTGTTTAATGATGAATTCGCAATGGGCGGTAAATCATTATGCCCAGACAAAGCATGCTATTACTATTCAGGCATCAAGACGCGGGCTTGACGCTTCAAAACTGTATTCCGATACAATGAAGAATATTGATGTAAAAAATAGGAATATTTGGTACTTGAAAAAAAATAATGTTTTAGATAAAGATATAGATGAAACTAATATAATTTCAAATGTCAGGAAGAAATACGAGCCGCATTTGGTAAATAATCAAATTGTATTAACAAATGAAAGCTCCTTTGAAAACTTAATAAATTTATTTAAAGATGATGATAATGTTGTTTTATCATTTGCACACCCGTATTTCACCGCTATGAAATTCCATAATCCGAGAAAGGCTTTAAACAGCTTTGTACATAAGTCTAATGGACTTATAAAAGTATCGGAAGCTTACCATCAGGCATATCCCGGTGATGTAAGTGCAGATAAGGTTAATGAAACAAACGATTATTTGAAATACCTTATTAAAATAGGGGGGTCAGATAATCACAAGGCAACATATATAGGGGTGAATGAATGAAAGTAACCGGAATTAATCATAATTCGGGGGCGGCGCAGTTTCAAGGCATTACACAAAGAATACCGCAAATAACTATAAATACTGCTCAGGATTTACATAATCAATATCGTTATTTAAAATTTGCCAGGTATTATGAAGCGTTGGATGATAATATTTATCCGCAAAATAAATATATTCGCAGTGAAAATTTTTCATTTTTGGAAAGAATTCCTCAATATTTAAAAAAATTTTTTGTTGAAAATTTTAAAAATCTTACGGATTTCCCAAACATAAATAAAGTATCGGAAAAAATAAATAAGGAGTTTGTCGCAAATGCACTTTATGCTGCTAACAGCGATGTAAAAGTTTTAATGGCGGGTTATGACCCAGTTTGTTCGGTGGGTTTAAAACATGCATTGCCGGGAAGTGATATTGATAAAGCTTATATAATTCTTGGTAAAAATCCGGACGTATACAAATCTGATAACGATGTCATTGCATGTTATAAAGGAGCTTTGTGGGAAAATGTTGATCAGAGGATTTTGAGTTTAAATAATAAAGATACTTTTCCTGAAGTTTATACAATTGATAAAATGTTTTATTATTTAGATTCGCTCGACCGTATGACACATTATATGGGACTTGATAAAAATATTGATTATTTCCGGAATAAGCGTCTTTATGATATAAATCCTGTTACCGCAGGCGAATTTAACATTCTGTTTGCACATATGAATGATGAAACGATTGTTTCAAAAGTTTTTGCAAAGAATTTTGCATATTTTATAGAATCGGTAAGAGACGGGAAAATAGCTTATAAAGCAGATGATGATATTACGAAGATAATTCATGAACGCTTAAACAGGTCTCCTTTTGCCTGGATGTCTAATGTTACACAGATGGGTGCTCATGAAAGACAAATTAACACAGGCATGAAAGATATTAAGAAAAAGCTCAGGGCTCGTGAACATCTTAATGATGAGTTTAATATGTGGAGTGATGATTGCCAATTTGATCTTGTAAAAGATTTGGTTAAATCCGTGTCAAAAGATCAGGGACATAAATATGATAAATATTTTCAAAATGATGACGATATCGGCGAAAGATATAACAGATTAAATATTCAACTTGTTTAGAATAACTGTATAATCATTCCTGCCGCAATGCTTATCAATAATAAAAGTCCTGTAACCTTCATGGCATCTTTTATATTTTCGTTATGTCTGAACAGTACAAGAATGCCAAGACCCGCATTTGATAAAAGTCCTGACATTACTGCACCGAAACTTATCGATCCCTTTATTAAAAGCATCGTTAAAGCAATTGAAACAGCACAATTTGGTATTAAACCTATAAATGCGGTTATAACAGGCTCTAAAATTTTTACTTTGCCGAGAAGAATATGTAATACGGCATGTTCTGCGTAGACTGCTATAGCAAAGTTCAGTATAATTGTTATTATAAGAATAAATATAAAGATATTAAAAGTATGTTTGAGCGGGTGGCAGATAAGCTCGCGTTTACGTCTTTTAGAAACGCTGTGATGACAGCATCCTTCATCTTCTTCGTTATCTGATTCCTGTATAATCGGTATGTATTTATTGTCTTTTAAAACAAAATCTATCAGATAGCCTGCCAAAACAGCAATAACTATTTTTATGCATATTACCGGCACAACGTAATGTATATGTGTAGGATTTGCAAGCAGAATAGGTATTGCTTCATCTGATGTGGCAAGGTAAATCGCAATTAATGTTCCCTTTGTTATGAACTTTCGAATATACAGAGTACTTGCAATTACAGAAAAACCGCATTGCGGAATTATTGCGGCTAAACTTCCGATTAATGGTGCCGCTTTTTCCGACTTTTTCATAAAAGAATTTATTTTATCAGCATAAAAATATTCTATTAATTCAATAATAAAGAATACAATAAATAATAGCGGCAGTATATGAAAACTGTCTATTATTGCATCTGCTAGCCATTCAGGCATTCCTAATCCTTCTATAAGCGCGTCAAAGCCTGAAAAAAGATTTTCATTTATCGAATTTATTTTGTTAAGAATATCTATAAGCATAATTTAATAATAATATAAACAAGATTTTTATAGAGCTTGTTTATCCTTTCGTTTTTTGTCGTTTGAAACTTCTTTTTCATCACAGCCTAAAACTTTGTTTAAATGTTCTATTAATTCCGCAAAGTGGTATTGCATGGCATGTTCTGATTTGTGGTGAATGTCGACAATATGATAATGCATTGCCATTTCAACCTGAATTAATGCCATATTGTAATTGTATAAACTGTCAATATATTCATTAACTGCCATTATATAATCTTTTCTTGCATTTTGCAGTGCTACATAATCAAGCTCATTTGATTTGTAACCGTTTTCTACAGCTCTTAAATTTTCCAGTGCCTGAGAGGCTTCCAATCTGGCTGTCGGAATTTGTTTTTCACTTTTTTCAACGTTATTGAATGCACGTTTAACCTCAAAGTATAAATCTTTTTTAAAAAGAATGATTTCGTTGTCAGCAAGGTTAACCTGTGCATCGGCTCCTTTAATATTATGTTTAAGCTCCATTAAATTTACAGTTGAATTTAAGTTTACTCCGACCTGAAAACTGTTATTTGATGTCTGCGTTGAATTGTTAAAACCGTATCCTGCATTGGCTGTTAATTCGGGGAAGTAAGTACGCTTAATATATAAAAGCGATTGTTCCATTGCTTTTTTTGCCGCAACAAGTACATTTAAATCAGGGCTGTTATCATATGCAATTTGAACTGCATTTGCAAGAGGAAAAGAAAATGCCTGCGGTGTAAACTGTTCTGATTTTATATTGTCTGTACCGTAGGCAAAATCGTTGTTATATGCAAATGTGTTTGTATTATTAATTTTGTAATCAGGCTGGCTCTCAAGATACATTGAGTTGTTAAGATCAACCCGTGAATTGTTATAATTATTTCTTGCTTCAATAAGTTTTACTTTTGCCTCGCTTAAATTTAATTGCGCTGTTGTTAAATCAGGTTTTTTCTTTGCAAGTTTAACAAAATTTTCGTTGATTTTTACGTTATCTTCCGCAACTTGTAAATATGCTTTTGATTTGAGCAGATTATAATATTTAGCTTTTACATCAAACAATGTAGCGCATAAACTGTCCATAAATTCATATTCTGCACCTATTTTATAAAATTCTTCCATTTTAATATAGGCAGTTGTTTTCCCGAAGTCCCATATCAGTTTGTTAAGCGTAACGCCTATGGTGGGAAGCTCTCTATAATGAGAATTATAATAAATATTGTCAGAATTATTTTCGTTGTAAAATCCTGCTCCTGCGCTAATTACAGGAAAATATTGTGCTTTTGCCATGCCAAGATTGCTTTTAGCAATATCAAGATTGTATTTTTGCTTTCTTATTTTCGGACTGTTCTGGAATGCAATTCCAACGCAATCCTTTATTGACAAAGAAATCCCGTCAGTAACCTCAATCGGATTAAATAACTCATCTTCATCGACTTCTTCTATAGCAAATGTATTAACGCTTCCTGTCAGTAAAAAGATAAAAATTAACAGTACATGACAGAATATTTTTCTTATGCCCATAATTTAATTATACTACATGTGTCAAGCCCTGAATTTACTGGCAAAAATTTTTATTTTGTGGTTTAAAAGAATTATGAAGATACAAAATAACAGAAATAACATAAATTTTGGTGTAAAACTTGATACTGCCAAGGTGTTGGAAGTTACCAGCATGAAAATCTTTCGAAGTGACGGTATTGAGGGCTGCAAAGAAGTTGTACATGCCCTTAATGATAAACCGATAAAAGCTGCAGGTAACAGAGGTTACAAATACTATGCTGAAATAATCGGAAAACAAATTACCGAAAAATATCCCCAAATAGCAGAAGCTACAGCTAAAATATCGGAAATAACATCTCAAAATCCGAATATAAAAAAGGCAGAGTTAAATAAACAGGTTGAGCCTCTTATTGCCAAAATAGGAAACGTAATTGATATTGAAATTTAAATAAAAAAATAACAGGAACTAATCCCTGTTATTTTTTTCTGGGCTCAGAGGGGCTCGAACCCTCGACCAATTGATTAAGAGTCAACTGCTCTACCAACTGAGCTATAAGCCCTTATCTTTACATATTAATTATACAACCTGATTTTTAATTTGCAATAAATTCTTTTTTCAGATACAATAATAGGGTATGAGCGAGATTATAAAAGCTATGGTAATGTCTGCAGGGGTTGGATCCAGGTTGGAACCTTTGACAAAAACGGTTCCGAAACCGCTTGTTCCTATTGCTAATAAACCTGTGATGGATATTTTGTTTGAAAAACTTGTATCTTTAGGGGTTAAGGATGTTATATGCAATACTTATTATTTTGCTGAACAAATTATTGACAGATACAAAAATAATAATTTAGGGATAAATTTTAACTATATAAAAGAAGAAACATTGTCGGGTACTGCAGGCGGTGTAAAAAAATGCCAGTTCTTTTTTGATAAAGGCAGCACATTTTTGGTATTATCTGCTGATGGTTTGTCTGACGCGGATTTAAAGCTGGGTATAGAAGTTCATAAAAAATCAGGTGCAATTGCGACTATCGGTATAAAAAAAATCGCAATGGATGATGTTTCTCATTTTGGTGTTGTTGTAACTGATGAAAACGGCTTTATAACCGAATTTCAGGAAAAGCCTTCTATTGAAGAAGCTAAAAGTAATTATATAAATACAGGAATTTATATTTTTGATTATGAAATTTTCGATTATATTCCGGAAAACACATTTTATGACTTTGCAAAAAATGTTTTTCCAAAACTTTTGGAAAAACATGCCATTAATACATTTGAGATTAATGAATATTGGAGCGATATCGGAACTTTAGAACAATATAAACAGTCTACGGCTGATTTATTTGACGGTAAATGCTCATTTGGGCATGCTCCTGTTGTTTATACGGCTTCGGGATGTTATATTGCCGATGAGGCAGAGATAGCCGAAACGTCCGTGTTCAAAGGAAAATCAACTATAGGCAGAAATTCTAAAGTTGGTAAAAATGCGGTAATAGAGAACAGTATTATTTGGGATAACGTAATTATTGAGGACGGAGTACATGTAGAAAATTGTGTAATCGCTTCAAATTGTATTATAAAAACCAATGTATATTCACAAATAATAGGAGCAAACGAACTTGTTGCCGATAAATCATTAAAAGTTTAGGGCTTGATTTTTTTTGATTTTAATGATAAGTTTAGATTAACTTGAATATTCATTCGTGACTTTGGCACTCTGTTGAACAATTGATTAAATATTGATTGTGAGGGAGAAGGTAGAATTTACCGTTGTCATTCATAGAAATAGATGAAAATTGAATATTACGGGACTGTGGCACTCTGCCGAACAAACGATTAAGTATCGTTTGTGAGAGGGAAGGTAGGAACTACCGCCGCCACAGAAATAATTGAAAATTAAATATTTACGGGACTG
>FR900487.1:32585-38662 GCA_000438175.1 Fusobacterium sp. CAG:439
AAATATTTACGGGACTGTGGCGCAGCGGTAGCGCAGGGGACTCATAATCCCTTGGTCGTGGGTTCGAATCCCTCCGGTCCCAAATAAAAAAGACCTCTTTTTGAGGTCTTTTTTATTAAGTTAAGCGTTGCTTCCGAATAATAAGCCGAGTACTAAGCCTGCAGCAGCTGCAATCCCGCCGCCTTTGGCTGCTTTGTTCCATTTAAAGTTTTTGAAAGCTTTTGTTAATGCTTCAGGAGTTTCTTTTTTGAATGCTTTTGTTGTATCATCCCAGTATTTTGTCATTTTACCTAATGTTTCTTTTGTTGTGTTTATTGCTTTTTCCTGAGCTGTAATTTTAGCTTTGTGTGATGTTAAAAGTTCTGTTTTACCTTTTGCAGCAAGTCTTTTTGCTTCTGCATCAACGGCTTTTTCATCACCTTTAATCCCGAATGATTCGGCATTTTCTTTAATAAATTTTTCTAAATCGGCTTTAGATATATCATCTGCCAGCCCTGAAATTTTACCTTCAAATGCTTTTAAATCACTCAAGTGTTGATTTTTATATTTAAGAGTTTCTTTAGAAGCTAATTTTTCTGCTTCTTTAGTTATATCGTCGGCTTTAATTTCTGCAATTTCTTTGGCTGCCAAATCAAGACGAATTTTTGCGTCTTTCGGGTTAACTTTCATATCATCAGGAACTAAATCCAATACTTCTTTAGGCAGTTTAGTTCTGTCTTCTGCTTCTACAAATTTTTTGATGGCTTCTAAAGTTTTTTCATCTTTTATTTTATATTTGTCTAAAATCGGTTTTTTAGCATTTGTCAAAAGTTCTTCTTTTTTAGCTTTTAGCACGTCTTGATAATTTGCTTCATCAAGTGCTCCTATAAATTTATCATCAAATTTTCCGTCTTTAATCGGATTTGAACCTAAGTAATATATTCCTGCACCTGTACCCAGACCAGCAGTACCGCCAAGCATAAGACCTGTGCCGAGAGGAGAACTTCCGCGTTTTTCAAATGTATCTGTCTGCGGCTGTTGATATCCCTGGAATGCCGGCTGTGATGAAGTTTGAGTATTTGCAACGGGATTATTTGCCAAGTTTTTAAAATATTGTTGTGCGTAGAAATCATCATTGTACGCATTATTGTAACCGTAAATTTCTCCTGCCATAACCTAAAACCTTAACCTTTCAAAATTTTATAACCTAACCTTGTATATATAAAAAATTCTTGTTTACAAAAATTGCTTATATAAAGTTAAACTTCTTAATATTTTGTTACAAAGTTAAGGACGTAAATAATTTATCAAACTCCGGAAAAGAAATATCAACCCATTCAAATCCGTTAATGGAGATTGGTTTATCACAAATTAAGCCTGCAGCATATAAACTCATTGCAAGTCTGTGATCGTGATATGTATCGACTTCAGTATCACCTTTGAGATTTGTTTTGCCGTTTATAATAAATCCATCAGGAGTTTCTTCAATATTTGCTCCGATTTTTTTCAATTCTGTTACGACCGCTTTAATTCTGTCAGATTCTTTGTTGCGTAAATCCTGTGCATCCTTAATAACGGTCGTCCCTTCCGCCTGTGTTGCAAGAACGGCTATTACGGGAAGTTCATCAATCAGTCTCGGGATTATTTCTCCTTCAATTACACATGATTTTAAATCTGAATATGATATTTGAATATCTCCGACATCCTCGCCCGAAATATTTCTTTTATCAAGAATTTCGATATTGCCGCCCATTTTTTCAGCAACTTCAAGTATACCTGTTCTTGTGGGGTTAAGTCCGACATTTTTTAATATAATTTTTGAATTTGGAACAATTAATCCTGCAACTATAAAGTATGCAGCAGATGAAATATCTCCGCAAACTTCTATTGTACGGGGCTCTAACTGTGATTTTTCAACAGTAACGGTATTTTTATCAACACTAATGTTTGCTCCCATATATTTAAGCATAATTTCCGTATGGTTACGCGAAATATATGGTTCAGTAAATGTCGTTTTTCCGTCGACATTTAATCCTGCAAGCAATATGCAAGATTTAACCTGTGCTGAAGCAAGTTTTGAAACATAATCTATCGGATGAAGTTTTTTTCCGTAAATAGTAAGCGGAGCTTTAAAATTGTCGGCTGCAATTTCCGCTCCCATAAGTGATAATGGCTCTATTATGCGTTTCATAGGACGTTTTGAAAGACTTTCATCTCCGATTAAGGTTGAGATAAAATTTTGTCCTGCAAGAATTCCTGACATTAAGCGCATAGTTGTTCCTGAATTTCCGCAGTCAAGAGCTTCTGACGGTGCAGATAAATTTCCGCTTGATTTAATTATTAAATTATCTTTAAATTCCGCATCAATACCTAAAGCTTTGCAAACTTTAAGCGAGGAGAGCGGATCTTGTCCTTTTGAAAAATTTTTTATAACAGATTTTCCGTTTGCAAGTGAAGCAAACATAACTGCTCTGTGTGAAACAGATTTATCTGCGGGGATTGTAATTGTACCTTTTAAACCGTTATTTATTTTATTAATAATTTTTTGCATAAATAAATTTTAGCATGAAAGAAATGTTTGTGGTATTATAAAAATACAAAAAATAAAATAGAGAGGTGTCCGAGCGGTTTAAGGTGCAATCTTGGAAAGGTTGTGTGGGAGCAATTCCACCGAGGGTTCGAATCCCTTCCTCTCTGTTTTTTATTTTTTTTATATAATTATTTTGTGAATAATATTTTGACGGAAAGCGAAAGATTAATATTTAGAAGGATGTCGGAAATTGATTTTCCCGATGTCGCGGAAATGCTTAAAAATCCTAATGTTACGTATGCCTGGGAATATGTTTTTGATGATATTGATATTCTTGAATGGATTAAAAAGAACAGAGAATATTATAAACGATACGGCTTAGGTTATTTTCTTGCGATAGATAAACTTACATCGGAAGTTGTGGGACAGATAGCATTAATGCCTGACGTTATAAACGGTATTGAACATTCCGAAATCGGCTACATTCTAAAGGAAAGGTTTTGGCATAAAGGGTATGCCTCAGAAGGTGCAAGGGCAATGATTGATTATGCTTTTAATATTTTGAAACTTAACAATGTGATATTTGAAATACGTCCTGAAAATCTTCCATCAAGAAAAGTTGCAGAAAAATGCGGAGCAGTTGTGACAGGAGAATTTGTCAAAAATGTCCGCGGGAAAGAAATGAAGCATTTAATTTATACTCTGGAAAATTTACGGTCGTAAATCAAAGATTAAAAAATTAGTATTGTCTTTTTGGGATGTAATCCGTAAAAGATCATCTTCTTGTGAAAAAGCAAGACCGTCGCCTTCGTTTAAATTTATAGTATTAATGTCTGCCGAACCTTCCGCGATTTGAACCCAATATTTTCTGTTCGGTTTGACGGTAAATTCTACCGTATTATTGTTATTCAGAAGGCATTGATAAACTTTTACATTTTGACTTATTTTTATGGAATTTCTTTCCCCGTTTTGTGATGCAATTAAAATTAATTCATCAGAATACTTTTCAAGATCAAATGTTTTTTGTTCGTAATAAGGTTTCAGGTTCATTTTGTCAGGTATTATCCATATTTGTAAAAAGTGTACGGGATTAACTTTTGACGGGTTATATTCACTGTGAAGAATTCCTGTTCCTGCCGACATTTTTTGGACTTCTCCTTTTTTTATAACAGAAACGTTTCCAATACTGTCTTTATGTTCAAGTACACCTTCAAGAACTATACTTATGATTTCCATGTTACTATGCGGGTGCAGCCCGAAACCTTGTCCGGGCGCAACAATATCGTCATTTATTACTCTTAAATCACTAAACCCCATATTATTAATATCATAATAATCAGCAAATGAAAAAGTATGTTTACTGTTAAGCCAACTGTTTTTTGTAGTGCCTCTTTTGTCAGACGACCTTAATTTATACATAAAAAATACTCCTATAACATTCAATTATAGGAGTATTTAAAAATTTTTTTAACCTGCTTTTAAAAACCGTTCGGGTGATTTTTATGCCAATTCCAAGCAGTTGAAATTATTTCTTCCAAAGAATTATGTTCAGGCTTCCAGCCTAAAATTTCTTTTGCTTTTTCACTTGAGGCAATTAATTGTGCAGGATCACCGGCTCTTCGAGGTGTAATTTTTGCAGGAATAGGATGTGATGTTACTTTTCTTGCTGTATCAATTACTTCTTTAACCGTAAATCCTATACCGTTGCCAAGATTGAAAATTTCGCTTTTGTTTCCGTTTTGAAGATATTTAACAGCAAGTATATGAGCTTGCGCCAAATCTGTTACGTGGATGTAATCTCTTACACAGGTTCCGTCTTTGGTATCATAGTCGCCGCCGTATATTGAAATAAATTCGCGTTTGCCGTTAGGAACCTGTAATATTAACGGGATAAGGTGTGATTCCGGATTGTGATCTTCTCCTATTATGCCTGAATTATGAGCCCCGCAGGCATTAAAGTATCTTAATGATACGTAGCTTAACCCGTGAGCTTTGCCGACCCATTTAAACATTTTTTCCATCGAAAGTTTTGTTTCTCCATATGTGTTTGTCGGTTCGGTTTTGTCGGTTTCAAGAATTGGTATTCTTTCGGGTTCTCCGTAAGTTGCTGCGGTTGATGAAAAGACTATTTTATCAATTCCGTTTGCAACCATTGAGTCCAATAATACTTTTGTCCCGCACAGGTTATTATCATAATATTTTAAAGGCTTTTCCATACTTTCCCCGACAAGCGAACAGGCAGCAAAGTGTATTACTGCATCAGGTTTTTCTTTTTTTAAAACTTCATCAAGAAATTCTCTGTCTCTTATATCACCTTTGTAAAATCGTGCTTTAGGGTGAACAGCTTCTTCATGCCCTGTCAGAAGGTTGTCTATAACTGCAACATCTTCACCGTTGTCTATTAATTCATATACTGTATGTGAGCCGATATAGCCTGCACCGCCTAAAACTAATATTGTCATATTAATATCTCCTTATAATCTTCTTATTATATACCACATTTTAACTTTATGTTATCATTTGTTGTATGGATAAAGTTTTTTCAAATGAAATGAATGTGTTAAAAGCCCTTGCTATACTGCTAGTTGTATCGGGACATCTGGAATTTTCTCTGCTTGGAATTTTTCCTCCTTATTCTTTTCAGCTTGCATTATTTTTCTTTATCTCCGGCTGTTTATTTAAGGATAAATATTTAAAAGAAGTTTCTACGTTTGTAGAGCGAAGAATAAAGAGCCTTCTGGTGCCTTATTTCTGGTACAACTTATTTTATATGGGCGTAACAATTTTAATTGCAAAGCTTACGGGAAAATTCTGGGGAATGCCGTTAAGCTTCAAAAACTTTTTTGTAACACCGTTTTTAAACGGGCATCAGTTTGACTTATCCTGTCCGTTGTGGTTTGTAACACAGTTGTTTATGACAATGATAACATTTTTGTTTTTATTTAGAGCTTTAAATGCGGTTACGAAAAATAAATATGTTCATCTTGCATTTTTTACGGTTCTCGGAGTTCTTGCAATTCCGTTTCAGAAATTATTTGCAGTAACTCCTGTAATGCTCGTTGTAATAAGAACTATGTTTTCAATGTTTTTTGTTTATCTTGGATATTTTTATACACATTTTATAAAGGATAATTATAATATTTTTACTCCGAAATGGTTCGGGGCAGTGTTTGTTTTACAGTCAATTTTGTGGATGTTTAACAGAGATTATGACCCGTCACACGGTATAGGGTTAAGTTATGTTCTTGTGTGGGCACGATTTGACGACCAGCTTTTTGTTCCTGTGATTACAAGCTTAACCGGTATATGGGCATCTTTGTTTGTTGTAAAAATTCTTTATCCGTATGTTAAAGATATAAAATTTATACAGGATATGGGGCGTGTTACATATCACATTATGGCAAATCACCTGCTTGTAATGTATATGATGACCGCAATTTTTATGTGGTTTAACGGAGTTCCGATATCTGAGCGGGCAGATCATGATATCTACTGGATTTATAACCCTGTTCAAACAACATACTTGTATTTTGTTGTTACTATGGCTGCGACAACTTACATAGGAGTA
>FR900488.1:0-12397 GCA_000438175.1 Fusobacterium sp. CAG:439
CGCTCCTTTCATACTATACTTTATAAGTATAAAATATTTTCAAAAATTTTTCAATATAAAAAAGAGCCTTTTTAAAGGCTCTTTTAATTATTAATGTAAAAATCTCAGGTATATGTAAACTGAACTTATTGCCAGCGAGATTAACATTGTAATCACGCCGTATTTTAAAAATCTCATAAACGGTATAGGATGGCCGTTATGAGCAGATGTTTCTGAAACAATTACGTTTGCTGCAGCACCGATAATTGTCATGTTGCCTCCAAGGCAGGCTCCTAATGACAAGCACCACCATAAAGGATATGTATAATCACCGCCCATTGTTTTTTGTATTTCTAAAAGCATGGGAGTCATAGTTGCAGTATACGGAATATTATCAATTATACCTGATATAAATCCCGAAGCCCACAGAATAATCATTGCAGTAGCTTCCTGAGATCCTTGTGTAACCTTTAGTATCCACTTCGCCATTAAAGCAATACCGCCTGATGCTTCAAGACCGCCGATTATAATAAACAAACCTATAAAGAAAAATATTGTATTCCATTCAACATCGCATAAAATATCTTTCGGTTTTTCAAATAAAAGCAGAACACTCGCCCCGAGCATAGCTGTTACACAAGTTTCAATATGCGTAATATCGTGCAGTACAAATCCCAAAATTACAAGTACAAGAACAATTGCACTTCTGATTAGCAGCGGAAAATCAGTTATTGTTTTTGAGTTATCCAAATTTGCAACAACCTGCATTTTTTCGGGAGCAGCTTTTAAAGACTTTCTGAATATAAACATCATTAAAAGGACTACAACAAGTAAAATTATTGATACAACACCTGTTAATTCTTTTAAGAAATCCATAAATGACAAACCTGCCGCACTACCGATAATAATATTCGGCGGGTCACCGATTAATGTAGCCGTGCCGCCGATATTTGACGCAAAAATTTCCGTAATCAAAAACGGCAGAGGATTTATATCGAGTTGCTTTGCGATAAAAAAAGTAACAGGCATAATTAAAATGACTGTTGTAACGTTATCTAAAAATGCAGAAGTAACGGCAGTAAAAATACCAAGAGTGAAAAGCACAAGTTTCGGGTGCCCTTTGGTAAGTCTTAAAAGTTCGTTTGCAATCCAGTTAAACATACCGCTTCTGGTTGCAATACTTACGATAATCATCATTGATACAAGCAAAAATATTACATTGAAATCAACAAAATTAATAAAATAATGAGCATTGATAGCTCCGTCAACCAATTTTGACTGGCTTACAAGCCCGAGTAAAATAGTAATTGCGGCTCCGAGAAGCGCAATTGTAACTTTTGGAATTTTTTCCAAAGCAATAAAGACATAGGCGATAAGTAAAATTGCAGCGGAAACAACTACCCCATGCGCCTGAACAATTTCTTGTAAATGTTCTATCATTTATCTCTCCTTTACTGTAAACAGGCAATCAGCTTAATAAAGCATTCATGCCATTAACCCCTTTTAATTTATCCTGATTATATCATAAAAAAATTTTAAGCTGACGGTAAAATATATTCACAGTCAAGAATTCTGCTGTTATCGTCTGTATGTCTTATTTTAATTTCAGAATTTTCAGGAAGTACATATAATGCATTTACGCCTCTGGAAGAATCATGACTGGAACATCTTCTGTAATCAAACCCTTTTGTCCCTTTAGGCAGTCTTATTCTTAATATATATCCGCAATCTTTGTGTTCTTTTCCGAGATTGTACGGGTCAACCTGTGCAAGATATTCATCGTAACTGCGAGATGTGACAACAAAAGATTTATCTTTTATTACAGCTCCCGTTTCAATATCTTTCGCAAATTCCATAGGTTTAAAGTCATCCCAAATTTTTTGGGTTCTTATACCTGTGTATACATAGGCTTCATCTTCAAGAGGCAAAGCTTCATTTATAAGCTTTCTCATAACGTTAATTTCGTTAATATCTGAAACGTCAGCACCTGCTGATAGTTTTGCATTATATTGAGGATTTTTTACAAATGAGAATACTGTTTTTAAATCATCACGATTTAACCTGCGTCTGTCAGGAACTATTGGCGCAGGATGTGTAAATACAACTTCATAAGGGCGGTATTGAAATTCCGGAATTTCCTCTGCACCGTCTCTAAATCTTTTGAATAATGCGGAAATTTCACCTTTTATTTTTTCTTCTGCCGTTTTTATCGCATTTTCTTCTTTTTCGTCATAAGAGAATATTTTACCGATAACTTTCTGCACCTTATCTTCTTTTACTTCAGGAACTTCCACCGTATAAGGTTTTAGTGATGGAAATTTTGCATGTTCGGGAATAACGTTTTTTAAATTCTCTGATGCAGATGGTTTGGGCAGTTTTTTGCTGCGGGAAGCAGCAATGCAGCCAATTGCAATACTCGCAAGAGCTGTTGCACCGGATAAAAGCAATACTGTATTTGAAGAAATTTTCTCTTTCTTTTGTTCCTGTGTTTTAGGCTTTTCTGCGGGTTTAACCGAAACCTGAGCAGATGCTGCAATAATTTTATTATCTAAATTTCCTACACTTAGCATGCTCATATAAAACCCCTGAAAAAATTTTTTGCTACCTATTTTAAACTAATTCTAAATTTGTTGTTGAAAAATTTGATATAAGTTCTTTCACTTCTTCAGACGGAACATGATATTTTAACTTGCCGGAAGGATATTTTGTGTAATGATACGCAGATGAGAGAACAACAAATTTTACTGTATCAAAAATATTTAATGATGATAAATCCAGTGTAACTTCAGGACAATCATGCGTTTTTACATATCTCTTGAATTTTTCCAAAATGTTTGTAGAGTTATCAAACTTAAAATTTTTATCCTGCCTCATATATTTTTACTCGTTTTATAGTTACAAAAATTAAATATTTCATTATAAATTAGTACTTTTATATGATATTTATTATATAATTTCAGGTAATGGGGGATTAGGAAATGGATTCTACAGTAATGAATTGTAATAAAATTAACGAATTGGCAAAACAGGTTCTTGATATTGAAGCAAATTCCATTTTGCGCCTGAAAAATTGTATCGGCGAAGATTTTGATAAAGCAGTTGAAATTCTTTATAACTGTAAAGGACGCGTAATTGTTACAGGGATGGGTAAATCCGGTTTAATAGGAAGAAAAATTGCGGCAACGCTTACTTCCACAGGAACTCCTTCATATTTTCTTCATCCTGCGGAAAGTACACACGGAGATTCCGGAATTATCACAAGAAACGACGTTGTCATAGCTATTTCAAACAGCGGTGAAACTCAGGAACTTTTAAATCTTCTGCCTTTAATTAAAAGATTTGGAGTAACAATGATAGGTATGACAGGAAAAATGAATTCAACTCTTGCGCATTCATCAGATGTTACAATTGATATTTCGGTTGAAAAAGAAGCCTGCCCGCTTAACAAAGCTCCGACAGCAAGCACTACAGCAACTCTTGCAATGGGCGACGCACTTGCTGTTTGTCTGTTGGAAAAAAGAGGATTTTCCGAGCAGGATTTCTTGATATTTCATCCGTCCGGTGCTTTAGGTAAAGGATTTACTTACAAAGTTGCTGATCTTATGCTTACTGATACAGAGAAGCTGCCCGTTGCAAAAGAAAACAGTTCATTTGCAGATGTTATAAAACTTATTTCGGAAAAGAAACTCGGTATGGCAATGATTGTAAATAATGAAGGTATTCTGACAGGCGTTTTAACCGACGGTGACATAAGAAGAACATTAATAAAATATCAAAATATCGGTTCATTGCTTGCAAAAGATGTAATGTCTATTAATCCTAAGCACATTTCACCGAAAGATTACGGCGCAAGCGCACTAAACCTGATGGAAAAATTTTCTATTACAGCTCTTGCCGTAGTTGATGAAAATAATAAACCTACAGGTGTTATACATATTCATGATTTGTTGAAAGCAGGAGTGGCATAATGACAATTAAACTTGCGGCATTTGATGTAGACGGAGTACTGACAGACGGAAGTCTGACGTTTGATGAAAACGGTCATGAATACAAAACTTTTAATGCAAAAGACGGTCAGGGAATTGTTAATCTTAATAAAGCAGGCATAATTACCGCAATAATTACAGCCCGTAATAACGGCACCGTTGAACACAGAGCCAGAAATTTAAATATAACGGAACTTCATCAGGGTTCAAAAAATAAAATAAAAACTCTTGAAGAAATTATGGCTAAATATAATATTACTTTTGAAGAGATTGCATATATGGGAGATGATCTGCCTGATATTTGCATACTTGAAAAAGTTGCACTCAAAGGCTGTCCGAATGACGCCGTTGACGAAGTTAAAGCAATTGCGAATTTCGTTTCGTCAAAAAACGGCGGACGCGGTGCCGTCAGAGAATTTTGTGATTACATATTGAAAAAGGGGATATAGATAATGTTTGAAATTAAAACACAGGCTTTTTTTGCTGCCGCCCATCACCTTTTGAACTACGAAGGTGAATGCGAAAATCAGCATGGACACAACTGGATGGTAGAAGTATTCGTAAAAGGTGACACACTTGATAAAAGTAATATTTTAATTGATTATAAAGTTCTGAAAAAAGAATTAAATGCGGTTTTAAATCTTTTAGATCATAAAGATTTAAATGCTCTGCCTGAATTTAACGGAGAAAGCCCTTCAAGCGAGATGATATCAATGTTTATTTACAACAAGTTAAAAGAAAGAGTTGTTCAATTAAGCAAAGTTACTGTCTGGGAAACTCAAACATCTTGCTGCAGTTATTTTGAAGAAGCTTAGAAAGGGAAAAAATGAATTTTATACAGGCAATATTAATGGGGATAGTTCAGGGATTGAGCGAATTTTTACCGATTTCGAGTTCGGCTCATCTTGTTTTTACATCAAACTTTTATAAAGTTTTAAAGGGAATTGAAATTGTTCAAAGCTCGAATGAAGAAGTGTTTTTTGACATCATGGTTCATCTGGGGACACTTATTGCCGTATTAATATTTTTCAGAAAAGACATTGTAAAAATTTTAAAATCAATGCGGCATGCCTTAAAAACAAAAGATTGGTCTGACAAAGAAGCAAAGCTAGGCTTGTTTATAATGGCTGGTACGGTAATTACAATTGCACTTGCTCTGCCGATTAACGAAATTGCGGAAAAACTTGTTTATACTCCCTCAGTTGTCGGAATTTTATTATTTATAACAGGTTTCACGCTTCTTTACAGTGAATACAAGTCAAAAAAACTTGAAGTAAAAAAAGATGAAGTTGATTTAAAAACATCAATTCTTATTGGTCTTGCACAGGGTTTAGCAGCTCTTCCGGGTTTTTCACGCTCGGGATGGACTATTGCAACAGGTTTATTCTGCGGTTTAGACAGGGTTACTGCCGCAAGATATTCTTTCCTTTTAAGTATTCCTATAATTCTCGGTGCTTCAATGGTTTATCCGCTTATTAAAATTGATATTCATGAAGCCATGCAATATAACTGGTCTGCAATAATTGCAGGAACTATAGTGTCAGGCGCGGTAGGATATTTATGTATTAAATATTTTATGAAATTTATCTCAAAATTTTCACTTGCAATTTTCGGCTATTACTGTATTATTGCAGGGATTGCAACTGCGGTATTTTTTACAATTTTCGGATAAAAAACTTTTGTTAAAAAATGTAAAATTGCTTTAAAATAACTGTCAAAAAATAATATTTACGGTCCTTGTATGACTAAATCGATGTGTGTGGAGTAAAGATGATTTTACCTATTAATAACGTTAAAAATAACATAAATTTTTCTGCAGACAGCGGCAAAGAGGAAAATAAGAAAGTACTGGAATATGACCATGACACACTTTTGAAAAATAATCCTGCCACACGTACGCTTATTGCTATTGATAAACTTACAAATGCAGCGACTTTGTATCCTGCAAAGGGGTTAAAAGGGAATAAAAACGCAAATTTTTATGAATTTTTAACTATGGGTACCGTGCCTTATCTTATCGGAAGCGGCATGCTTATGGGAGTGTTTAATGCCGCTAATAAATATTTTGCACCGTTTGCAAAAACTAAAGCTTCTGCACTGGGCAAAAAAATGGCTCTGGGCGTATTGTTTTACGGACTTGCCAAAAATATTTCAAAATCCTTTGTCAGCACTCCTGTAAGAATGCTGACGGGCATAGATACGGAACGACCTTACGCAAAAGTAATTTATGAACTTCCCGATGATGTTAATGATACCGATATTACTAGTATTGAGTATCACAAAGTGTTTGAAAGCGTTGAGTTCCCGCGCTGGGATTTGCTTTACGGAGATGAAGCAAAGGGGGAAAAAAGAAATTACAGATATGACAGAATTGCAAAAAAATTAGGAATGGGAAATAATCTGTCCGATTCTGACCAGGAAGTAAAACCCAGAATTAAAGAAATTATTATTAAGACAAACCTTGCTAAAAACATATCATCTTATTTATGGGCTGCAACCGGCGTAGCACTGGCTTTCCAACAACCCTGGGAAAACTTCTTTAATGTTATGACTTTCAAATTCTGGAAGGGTAAAGAATTCACAAAATCCATGAAATCATTCGGCAAAAATTTCGTAAAAAGTGCTAAAGCTCTTTATAAAGGCGAAGGTTCAGGAATTAATAAACATGCCGGAAAAATTCTTATCGGCACAGCATTACTTTCATCAATTCTTGGAGTAATCAACGCAATGTCAAGTTCACAAAAACCGTCTAAAGTGGATGCGGCTGATGTAATTAAGAAAGACGACAGGTACGTGGTAAACTAATATGACAACAAACTTAATCCAAAATTACATAGCAAACAAACCGGCAGGCGGATATCAGGCTAATCAAACAGTAAAGAAACAGGCAGTTGTTCAGCAGACGCCGCCAAAACCCATGCCTCATTTTGATATTCAGCATGAACTTGATAACAGAACTTTTATCAAACCGCTGAAGGGTAAAGGCAGATTAATCAAAGGTAATATATTTAACGCACCTGCAATAATGGTGAAAGATGCTATATATGATGCGAAAGCTTTAAAACATGCCATTCACGGAGAAGCTAACGACCATGAACTCGGAAAACTTAACGATGTAGGTTTAAAACTCGGCGGACTTGCAATTGCAGGTTATTTGTTTACAAGAAAACAGACACCGCTTACAAAAGGAATGGAATTTGTAGGTTTAGGTTCATTTTTGGCTTCTATGGCTATATGGCCCAAAATTACAATCCAGCTTCCCGCATATTTAATCCATGGTGTTAACGTTCAAAAACAATACGAAGACAGCTTCGGCAGAAAGAAACCTTTCTATCAGGATCCCCAATTTATCCCGTGGGATTTATATACAGATGAAGAAATTCAGAAAATAGGCAACAGATTAGGTATTGATAAAAATATTCCTAACAGACGCGATGCTATTCAGGAAAAAATGAAAAAAATCGCAATCCAGAATAATACTTTATGGATGCTGACAGCAGGTTTTGCAACTCCTGTAATGAGTGCTCTTATCTGTAATCAGGCAGAGCCTTATCTTGCAAAATATTTGAATAATATTCAAAATAAAAAAGCTGACAAAATACTTGCCGAGTTTGATAAATACGCAGAGAAAAATAAAAAACATACATTTAAGAACAATCTCGAAAAAATCATTGAACTGTATAAAGATAAACCTGTTGATAATGAATTACAAAAACTTTTAACAAATACATTTACTGACGGTATGGATTTGGTAACTGCAGAAAGCTTTAAGGCAGATCTTAATTCGACGCTTTTTGATGATACTTATCTCATAAATGATACCACAGCAAAAAATATATCTAAAAAACTTAAAGAAAGATTTAAAAATAAACATTTCGATGAAGAAGTTATGGCAAAAATTCTGCCGGATGACGATACTATGCTTAAATTATTGAAGGATAACGGCTTCTTAAACAGAAATGTTGAACACTCGGAATTTAAAAAGATTACCGACAAAGTAATGCTTACAATCATTAATAATGTTAATGAATATAATAAAGACATGCCGGCAGATAAACAGCTAGACCTGACTTATATTAAAAAATTGGTTGCAAGTAACAAAAAACAAAATCATCCGGTGAGAAGTGTTCTTGACAAAATTCATGGCAATGTACTTGACTCAACGCTACAGGCTAAATTAAGGAAGGTTGCAGATATTATGGATGATTTCAGAGCGAAAAATAATGCACTTGATGAATATGCATTGAAAAAAGTCGGTGAAGCTCCTGAAACAGTTGCAGCAAATTACTGGAATAATACATCAAAATCCCTTTTGGATATGCTTGGTATTACTCGAAAAGATATCAATAAGGTAAGATTTGACAGAAATCTTATGGGTGAACTTGTCAGAGATAAGATAGAAAATATTGTTTCGAATAAAGAATCATACAATACCTTAATGAATAAACTGGCAGAAAAAATTGCAGAATTAGATACCTTAATTAAACCGAGCGATATTTCCGTGCCTATACTGAAAAATACGGAAAATCTTGATGACGCACAAAAACTCGCACTTAAATCAAATTACGAAATTAAGGTTGATACCGTATTTAATGAATTTGCAAGTGCTCTTCATGATGCAGGCTTCCATAAAACGGAAAGGGCTGTTGTCGGTATAAACGGTTCTGATAATGTCGGAACGCTTAAAAATATACAAAAAGCTTATGTATCTGACAGGCTTTTGGGAATAAAAAGCTCATTCCTCAGATTATATAACACTATTTTCTACTACAGACAAATTGCGGGAAATGCGAATGATTTAGAAGCATTAAGCAAATACACCAGAGAAGAAAAAGAAGAAATTATAGAATTCGGCAAACAGTTTACAATAAGCGGTCACTCATCAGATTTTGCAAATAAATTCTATATGCATAGAAATCCTCATCCTTCTCCTGACAGATCTCCGCTAAAAGTAGAAAACGGTAAAGTTATCAACGAATACTTCGGAAAAACAAAAGGACTTGTTGATATACCTAATGATAAATACTTCTATCAGGATGTAATGAGAATGCTTTTCGAAACAGGTTTGGATGAAGATACCGAAGCCATTTCTGACAAACATCTTATTAAAGAAGAATTTATGAACTACAGAAAACTTATTCTTGAAAAAATCGGCGGCGAAAATAATTTTGCAAAACCGCGCCACAGAATAAGACCTGTAAGTGATGCAGGTTCAGAGCTTAAATTCCTTTTAACAGGAATTGCTACAGATGAACTGTTCTTTAAAGCAGGTCAGCAGGCTTATAATACAAATAAATGGCTGAAACTCTTTGGAACTATAGGAGCCGCAACACTCGGTGTTACTGTTCTTGCTCAGTTCTTCTTCGGAAAAATGAAATCAAATGAACAAAAAGGCAGTCAAAAATGATTAATTCAACAAACTTACTTGCATTAAAAATACAACAAATAAAGCAATCCGCGCCCGCAAACACTCAGTCTGCAACTGCTCCTCAAGAGCAAAAAGCGGTAAATTCAGGTTTGTTAAATGCATACTTGAATAATTTGGCAATGATTAATACACCTGCCGTAACAAAGACAGAAACAACAGCTCCTGTTAATTATCACAATGATTTAAAAACTTTATTCCAAAATAATCAGGCAAAAATTCTTGCAATAGTTCCAAGAACATTTAATGCCAAAGACTTAAACGGAAATGATTATATCGACGGAAACGAACAGCATGGTACATTTTTAAATGCAATTGAAAGGCTTGATGAAGTAAAAGCTTCAGGATTTAATACTCTGCACGTTCTTCCGATAAGCACACCCGGGAAAATTAAAGCAATGGGAACAGCAGGTTCGGTATATGCACCGAAAGACATGCTTGAAATTGATCCGACTTTGATTGATAAAAATGATCCGAGAAGTGACAAAGAACAGTTTAAAGCGTTTATTGACGAATGCCACAAACGCGGTATCCGTGTAATGCTTGACTTACCTAGTTGTGCATCTTACGAAATGTTTTTAAATATGCCCGAACTTATGGCTGTAGAAAAAGACGGGTTGGCAAAAACTCCGCAGGGATGGAATGATATAAGAATGCTTCAGCCCTGGGAAGATGAAGGTAAAAGAACATTAAACCCTAAACTTCTTGAATATCATAAAAAATTTGTTGATATGTGCATTGATTTAGGAATTGACGGAATAAGAGCGGATGTTGCAAGAACTAAACCCGCTGAATTCTGGGATATAATCATTCCTTATTCACATATGCGCGATCCGGAATTCGGATGGCTTGCAGAAACTTATACTTATGAAGATGCTTCCCCGCAGGCTAATATGCCGCATGACAGACCGGAAGATTCTTTAAGAGCAGGATTTGACTTAATTTACGGTCAATACCATATTTTTCATGAATGGCCGGATGCTGAAACTTTTATGAATTATGTAAAAGAACAGCTTGATATGTCTTACAAATTACCTAAAGGCAAATCATTAATCGGCTCGTTCGCAACACATGATGATATATCACCAATGTTCCATGGCGGTGCTGAATATTGTAACCTTACAATGGGCTTACAGGCAACGCTGCCTATGCTAAACCCTTATATAGTTGACGGTTACCAAACCGGTGATGATTATCTGTATTCTTTCGCAAATAAATACAATCCGGAAACTCAAACCGATAACCATGAAATGACTGTTCACAGAGGCAGACTGGATATATTTAATCTTTCAAGAAAACCGGGCGGAACTCAGCCTGAAATCGGGAATTTTATGAAAAACGCTTTTGAAATGCGTGACAAATATCTTGACGTTATAACTAAAGGGACATTTATTCAATTAGATAAAGAAAATGATAAAAATGACCAAATTATTACCTACGCAAGACATTTTAACGGAAAAACACTGCTCGTTGTTGCAAATAAAAACGTTAACCGTTCTGTTGCCTGTAAAATAAAAGTTCCGACTTTAAAAGCTGATCAGGAATTAAATAATCTTCTTCCTTCTTACGGAAAAGAAAGCGTATTGCAGGCAAAGGACAATGAATTATGCGTAGATTTGGGTCCCGCAAGAGTTCATGTATTTGAAATAGATACCCCTAATATCGAAAACTTCTGCGACAAAATTTACAAACAAAATTTATAAATAAGAAGGCACATTAAATAAACAAAGCAAAGATGTAACTATTCTTTTAATAGCTGCATCTTTTTTTGATTTTTTTTATTGTTTGGGTTAAAATATTCGGGCAAGATATAAAAACTTTTAACCGGATAAAAAAGTTTATACAAAATTATCAAAAAGGATAAAAATATGTTACAAGAATTCATTAGTTCAAAAATACACAGAGCAACCGTGACGGATGCAAACTTAAATTATGTCGGTTCTATCACTATTGATGAAACATTAATGAAAGAAGCCAAAATAAAAGAATGGCAAAAGGTTGATATTTTAAATATTAATAACGGTGAAAGATTTCATACATATGTTATAAAAGGGAAAGCTGATTCGGGAATGATTTGTCTAAACGGAGCAGCAGCCAGAAAAGTTCAGCCGGGCGATAAAGTTATAATTATAGCGTATGGTCTTTATAACCCCGAAGAAATGGGAAATTACAAGCCTGCAATTGTTATTGTAGATGACAATAATAAAATAATTAACAATTAATTGATTTATAAAAATTATAAAGCATTTTAATAAGCTTTGGATTTTCATCCAGAGCTTTTTTTAATTCATTCTTTTTATCCTCATCAGAAAGCTCTGTAAAAAAATAAAATTCCCATGGTTTAACATTCAATACCTTACTTAACTTCTGTAAAGTTTCAACAGAAGGAGCATATTTACCTGTTTCCAAATAGCTAAGACTTGGAGTTTCAATATCTATTAACTCTGCCAACCTTTCCTGAGTTAAACCTTTAGCTTTTCTTATGCTTTGAATTTTTTTACCCAAAAGTTTCTTAAAATCTGACATTACACACTCCTATTAAATTATTTTATAAATATCAGAAGTAAAACATAATATATAACCTTATATTTAATATTGACTATTAAAGCTTAATACGATATAATATAAATAATTACATTAAGTTTATGGGAGTATTTTAATGTTTAAAATTAAGCATGGATTTACATTAGCAGAAATGATGGTAGTAATGCTCATAATGAGCATAATTTTAGCCGCCATGGCACCCGTAATGACAACACGAAACAAAGCAGACAGTTCCTCTCCATGGCGTTATTCACCCGAGAACTTATCCGACGCCTATTTTGGTGCAGGGGAAAGCCAGATCGCCATGATCGGTCAGCCCAATAAACTTGAAACGGATGATGCTGCGCGTTTAATTTTAACTACTAGCAGTTCTTTGCCTATTCATTTGTCCTTTAAACGTGATAATACCACAGTAGGCCGCCTTCAGTTTGTAGATACAAACCTTGTCTTAGGCAGCGGCAGT
>FR900488.1:12420-39423 GCA_000438175.1 Fusobacterium sp. CAG:439
CAGTATGGATCATTTAACAACCGGCGGCAGTAATAATATCAGTATCGGACCCAATAATTTAACTCAGGTCACGAGCGGCAGCAGTAACATTGCGATTGGCGATAATGCAATGTTATCAACAACCAGCGGTAATAATAATATCGGTATTGGCACAGCACTAGCATCTAATGTAGATGGTAGTTATAATGTAGCTGTAGGAGATGATTCTTTAACGAAAGCTAACAGCAGTTGGAATACTGCAGTAGGTCATAATGCTTATCAACTGGGCACCGGCGGCAGCAACACGATAATCGGCGGTGATGCCATGTCTGAAGGCAGCGGCAGTAATAACGTCGCCGTCGGAACAAACTCTTTATGGTACGGCAGTGGTGACGGTAATGTGGCAATCGGAGCTAATTCAAATTATAAAAATCAAAGCTTAACGACTTTTACCAATACAACCGCCGTTGGTTTTTCATCATATGCAAGCGGCAACAATTCAGTATCCTTAGGCGTTAGTTCTACAGCTTCTAATACCGATTCAATTGCAATAGGCAATAGAACAAACGCAAGCGGCGAAACTGCAATAGCATTAGGCAATTTATCTAATGCAAATGATACAGATGCTATAGCAATAGGTAATGGTGTTACAGCCGATGGAGAAAGTGCAATAGCCATAGGTAGTAATGAGGTTACGCATACAACTCAGGCTCTTGCAGATAAAGCCTTAGCAATTGGAGATGGTGCTTATGCAACAGGCGAGTATTCAATAGCTCTTGGGGTAACAACAGAGTCATTAGGTACAAGAAATATAGCAATTGGAAATAATGCAATAGCTTCAAATACTGATACTATAGCTATAGGAGTACAATCACAAACTTCTGGAGCATCAAGTGTCGCAATCGGTCAATACAGTAAAGTAAATGGCGGAAATTATTCAGCAGCCTTAGGGTATTCTGCCGATGCAAGCGGTCATAGTGCTGTTGCTATCGGAAATAATGCTAAGGCCGTTAATAATTATAATATTGCGATAGGTGCTAATGCTTGCCAATACGTTACAGGTACTAACAAAACCTGTATAGGTGCTAATTCTGGTCCTTCAGATCCTGTACAGCGTACAGATTCGTCAACGGAAAGTTTATATTTCGGCTCTGCCGGGAGCTTTGCACGTAAAGACGGAAGATACAATTCAACAGTTAATTCTATAATGGAACTTCATAAACGAGGCAATTATGCTTTAGCTGTTGTCAACGCCGATTTTGTTATCCGCGGGGATTTAATAACTATGCCACGGAAAAAATCAGGCGGTCGTGATGCGCGTTACGGCGGTATGAGAACAAAATACATTGATAACCAGATAGAATTTGATAATATAGGTGATCCCAGTGACAACTTCTTTTCCTCTGACCGCCGTTTGAAATATGTCGGAAAAGAAAGTACAAACGGTCTTGAAAAAATAAAACAGTTAAAAGTATTTAACTATACCTTTAAAAAAGATGAAAATAAAACACCTCATGTTGGTGTAATTGCACAGGATTTGCAAAAAGTCTTTCCGGATGCAGTAAAAAAAGGCACAGACGGCTTTTTGACAATCCGTTTTGAAGACATGTTTTTTGCAATGGTAAATGCAATCAAAGAACTGGATACCCGCATGACTGCATTAGAAAAAGAAAATCAGGAGCTCAAAGCCCGTATAGAAAGGCTTGAAGCAAAAGTAAAATAAAATTTCATACTGAAGTAAGTGTGCTCAACGCACACATACTTTCATTCCTTCTCCCGTTTAAATAAAAGCGGGAGTTTTTCTTAGAAAAATTATCTGTAATTTGTAAACTGCAGCGGATAATCATATTTTTCTTCATTTGAACGAAGCAGTCTGATTATTTCCTGCAAATCATCTTTATCCTTGCCTGAAACTCTGACTTGATCGCCTTGAATTGATGCTTGAACTTTCTTTTTGGAATCTTTTATATCTGCAACAATTTTTTTAGCAAGTTCCTGACTAAGTCCTTTTCTCAATTTATATACCTGTCTGACTTTACCGCCCAAAGCATTTTCAACAGGCTGCGGATCTAAAATCCTTACACTTAAATTCCGTTTTACAAGCTTAGATTGCAAAATATCATAAATATTGCGTAATTTCATATCATCACTTGTTGTAATTGTAATAGTTTTATCAGCTTCAAGTTCAACAGAAGAACCGGAATCTTTCAAGTCAAAACGTGAAGCAACATCGCGCTTTACCTGATCTACGGCATTAACAAGCTCCTGTCTGTCAAATTCAGAAACAACATCAAAACTGCAATCTTTAGCCATTTTTACCCTCTTTCCTTTATTTTATATATTAACCCGATTTCTATAAATTATAGCATAGAAAAGTGCAAGATAAAATACCTTGCACTTAATTTATTTTTGGGGTTGTATATATTATGCCTGTTAAGCTTTTGGGGATTTTTTAAAAACATTTTTTAACTTTTGCCACCAGTTAACTTTTTGACCATTATTCGTTGTTGCAGGTTTACTGTTTTTTATAGGTTTATTACCTTTAAAAGCATTAACAATTGCTTTCCATTGATTACTCAAATATTTACCTATGCCTCCTGCTTTTTTAATGCTTTTGCGCAACGGAGCTATAGCACCAAGTCCCAAAATCACAACTAAAGCACCAAGTGCTTTTTTCATTGTTGAACTATCCTGATTTTCTTTGCTGTTCATTAAAGAGATTTTGTCTTGATCAAGCTGCCTTTGCATTTGAACACCGCCCAGATAGGAAGTATTATAGCCGCCGATAACACCTCCAAAAGGCATATACATCGGTCCCATTGCACTGTTTGCCAAATCCTGATGCATTACAGGAGTATTTAAATCACCGCCTATCATAACGATTTCTCCAAAATTATTAACCTAACCTTTTATATTTATATAAAGTAATTTTCACAAAAAAAATTTACTATTATATTAAGAAATGTAAAACAGCTCTGTATGAAACAGAGCTGTTTTTAATCGTTAAATAGACTTATTATATTTATTTTGCAGCTTGGGCAGCTTCAAACACTACTGAAAAAGCTTCAGGATCTCTAACAGCCATATCTGCAAGCATTTTTCTGTTCACTGCAATATTTGCTTTTTTACAAGCATTTACAAATCTTGAATAGCTCATACCGCGTTCTCTGACAGCAGCATTAATTCTTACAATCCACAAACGACGCATATTGCGTTTTGTAGTACGTCTGTCTCTGTAAGCGTATTTCAATGCTTTCATAACAGCAATATTAGCTACTTTAAAAATTCTGCTTCTTGCACCTATAAAGCCTTTAGCTAATTTTAATATTTTTTTATGTCTTTTGCGTAATACATTACCACGTTTTACTCTCATTTTCCTGCCTCCTATCTAGAATATTTCCTGTACGGTAACTCTTTTGAAATCAATTTGAAGTGTGATTCGGAAATTGAAATCATTTTGAAAATTCTGCGTTTTCTGGAAGCAGATTTGTGTTGAAGTAAGTGACCTATACCAGCCTGTCTTCTAACGATTTTGCCTGTTGCAGTAACTTTATAGCGTTTTGCAGCAGACTTGTGTGTTTTCATTTTTGGCATTTCGTCCTCTTTCTGTGCATTGCACGGTTAAGTTTCTGATAAAGTTTTTGGCATACCAAAGCCATAAAACTTTTGCATAACAATTATATTATGCAAAAAATTGATTTGCAAGCACATAATAACAAAAGTTAATCAAACGTAAGTTTTAGACCGGAATAAACTTCTTTAATTTTAACATATTCTGAAAGAACAACTTTAGAGTTTAAGTCACAACAGTGGCATGGATAGAAATTTTTAATATTCAAATCTCTTAAATATATTCCCAGTTCTCTGATTTTGTATTCTGTTTTATTAACAAGGTGCACACCGCCGATAAACGTATTAATTCGTGGATCATCAGCTACTTTTTTAGCATATTCGATAATATTAGGCAGGCTGACATGGGAGCATCCTGCTATTATTACCAGACCGTCAAAAGATTTATATACCAGTGCGGTTTCATCTTTATATCTGTAGTCAGTATTAAAATATTTAGGAATTTCACCTAAGAAAAGCAGTTTAGGAGTAAGCCATTTAGGTTCTCTTGAATATTCAATTTCAAATATATCACACAATTTGGATGGTTCTCCTGGGAAACCTACATTTTCATTCCTCTCATTTAGCTTAGTTTCAAAAACATCAGGATGAGCAAGAACTGTCTTCAAATTCAAGCTTATACCGGCTTTCAGCATTTTTCTATACAAATCTTCAAGTCTGAGAAGCCCTCCAGTGTGGTCATTATGCCCATGAGACAATATAATATCGGTTACATCCGTTAAATCCAGACCGAGTTTATAAGCATTTTTGATAAATACATCGCTGTAGCCGCAGTCAAACAATGCCTTTTGATAGTCATTTTCAAGCAGAAAAGATAGTCCGGGTTCACCCAGAAGGTAATAATTTGTTTTACAATTATTGTCAACCAGTACTGTTAAATCCATTAAATCCTCGACATATATATTCATATTATAACAATATTTTTAAAAAATTGCAATAATTCCTTATTAATTAAATTTAGTCAACTCTGAAACCGTTGTTTCCAGCGCATCTGCTAATTCTATTAATGTATCGAGAGAAGGTTTTGAAAAAGCCACTTCAATTTTACCCATAAAATTCAAACTTATATTCATTTTATCAGCCAGTTGCTGTTGAGTAAATCCTAATTTTTTTCGCCTGTCTTTTATATTCTTCCCTAATAATTTATAGAAATCATAATTCATACGTACAGTTTATACGTAAATTTTTGTAAATTATACGTACTATCAATACGTAAAACAGGGTATAATTATTTTATTAACGGAGGATAAACATGAAACAAAACGGATTTACACTTGCAGAAATACTGATTACTATTGGGATTATTGGAGTAATTGCAGCGATTACTCTGCCTGTATTAATTGCAGACAAACGCGCAAAAGAACTTGAAACAGCATTAAAGAAAAATGCTTCTGTACTGCAGCAAACCATTTCTATGGTAATGCTGAATGACGGAATTGAACCGTCACCTCAAAATTTGGCATCTCGAGAATTAAAAAATAAAATCAAACCTTATTTAAATGTTCTAAAAGACTGCGGTTATGGCACCGAATTTGCATCTTGTGTACCTAATACCGGATATGAAAGTAACAAAGATGCTAAAAACACCTATAAGACTTATAATAAATCAAAAAATGTAAGTTATAGTATGCTTGATGACGGACAGCTGCTTCTAATTGACGGCAGTTTACTACTGATTGAAAACAGCAACCCGGAGTTTGAACAGGTATTAATATCTGTTGATGTAAATGGTGCTGCTAAAGCTCCAAATGTTTGGGGACAAGATTTATTTACCTTTGAACTTACTAAGACGGGGAAATTAATGCCTATGGGTGCTGTAGGGACAGCATACACTGATGATAAAACTTACTGTTCTACAACTTCTTCAAATAACCTTAACGGTATAGGATGTACATATAAAGCCCTAACAGAACCTGATTATTTTAAAAAGCTCCCAAGATAATATTAATAAAATTTTTGTACCACAGGCAAATTAACACCATTGGCAAATGAACGTTCGGTAAGACGTGCACCTAAACAGCTCTGATAGCGTTTAAACTGCATTCTGCAAATTTTCCGTATCACCTCGTTAACAAGCTGTTTATCAAATTTTTCGTATATTTTATCAAGAGGAATATTCTTTTCTACATACAATTCAATTATATCATCCAAGACTGCATACTCAGGAAGTCTGTCTTGATCTTTCTGTCCCGGATGAAGCTCTGCTGACGGAGCTTTGTCAATAATAGCCTGAGGAATAATTTCTCCATCTTTATTAATATAATTTGATAGCTTGTATACATTGGTTTTTGTCAGGTCGCAAATTACATTGTAACCGCCCGCCATATCACCGTAAAGAGTGCCAAATCCCATTGCACTTTCTGATTTGTTACCTGTTGACAGAAGAAGCATATTTTCTCTGTTCGAATAAAACATTAAAATTAAACCTCTTAAACGAGCCTGTAGATTTTCTTCTGCCAGATCACGCAAACTTTCACGCCCCTGCATAAAAGCGTTGAAAAGCGGTGTAATGGGTTCGGTAATCGTTTTAATACCGAGATTTTCCGCTAATTTTATACTGTCTGTCACGCTGCCTTCTGAAGAATACATACTCGGCATCATAATGCCCGTCACACTATCCGCGCCTAAAGCTTTTACGGCAATAGCTGCGGTTAAAGCGCTGTCAATACCTCCTGATAACCCCAGAACAACTTTTTTAAATCCTGTATTTTCACAATATTCTTTTAAGGCAAAAGTTACGACATCCAGAATTTGAGCTTCTTCTGCTTCATCAAAAAACTCAATTACACGGGAAAAATCAACGGTTTCGATATCTTCCTTACACACAGGCATTTGAAGAACTAACTCGTTATTTGCATTTTTTGCAAAGCTTCCTCCTGCAAAAATATTTTCATCGGCAATTCCTATTGCATTTACATAAATCAAATTACAATCCGTTTGAATACTGTCAACAAAATCCATATAGGTATTTTTTGCAAAATATCTGTTTTTTGCAAGAACATACAAATCACATTCGACATCTTCAAGATAAGTGTCAGAAACAAAAACTTTTTTACCGTTTACATCAAAAAAACCGTTATGGGAAACTTCTATTTCACCATTTCTGATTAATATATCTCCGATTAAGATATTTTGTTTAAAGTTCCTGTCTGCAATCTCCTGATAAAATTCGTACTGCCTTTTTCTGCAGGTTTCATCAAGAACTAAATCTTTTCCGCCCAAATCCTCAATATCGGACTGAGGAAAGATTATCAAATCACAATCGCATTTTGCAGCATTATTTATAATATTTTCTGCATTAAATTTAAAATCAGCAGTTTTTAATTTTATCTGAGCAAGAACAGTTTTCATTTAATCCTCTTATTCTAATTTTAAGTAGTTTACTTTATCCCATTTTAAATCAAGATATTTTATTTTGGAATCAATTAATTTCACCTGCGGTAACAGAGAAGGAATTCTTTCAATTCTTTTATAAACATTTTCATCGAGCTTACCTAACCTTATATTAACAGTCTTAATTTTGACAAAAACATCATCGGGTTTTCTAAGGTCAATATATTCAACGGGTTCGCCGGAATATGTTTCGATATATTTTGCAATCTTTTCAATTTCATGAATTTGCTTCAAATCCCACTTGCGGTAGTCATCGCCTTTATTTCCGTATGAAAGAACAAGAATTGTTTTAAAGGATTTATCCAGAGGAAGAAATTCTCTGCCTATAAGTTTCCCGTCAGTTGTAAAAAATGCTACGGGCTGAACTTTTACATCAGGGGAAATAGTTATAACAGGAATTCTCTCCCTCACTATAATTTGAATTCTTGCAGGAAATGCATAACGTCTTATATACACATTCTCAACCGGCGGAAGCTTCATCAATTCTTTTTTTATTGCATCGGTTCTTGCCATATAAACAGGAACATTAGGAACGTTGCTGTTTTTTAAAAGAACAAGAATTTTATGCGAAGGAACAATTTTATTATTTATAATTTCAACAGATCTTCCGCCGACATAGTTAAAAGCGTTTTTGTCCATATACCAGCCATGGCATCTCAATGCATAACCAAGCCCGAATATAAAAAATAATGAAAGAAAAAATCTTACAAAAGCACGAAATCGTTCCTGCTTCATTCTGCCTTTACGAACAAGACGTTCACGGCGTTTCTTTTTTACAAGATGTTTTCCATCGGGAATAGGAGTATCTTCTGCCGTTTCAACGTTTTCCGAGAACTCATGATACTCCGTATATTCATTATTTTCATTTTGATTTACATCATCAAGCATTTATTTGTTTAAACCTGCACTGTTTAAGATTAATAGCACCAAATTGTCATAATTTATATCCATAGCTGCGGATTGAGCCGGCAAATCACTCACTGCAGTCATTCCGGGGCTAGTATTAATTTCAAGAAGATAAGGAATATCATCTTTCATCATAAAATCAATTCTTGAAACACCTCTGCAGCCTGCAGTTTCAAAAGCTTTTACAGCAATATCTTTTACACGTTTTGTAACTTCATCGGACAATCTTGCAGGACAAATAAATTCAGACATTCCGTCAGTATATTTTGCCTCAAAATCATACCATTCTGTTTTCGGTCTTATCTCTAATATCTCAGTAGCAAAAGGCTCGCCGCAACATTCTAAAACTCCAACCGTAACAAAAAATCCGTCAATAAATTCTTCAATTAAAACATCATCATTATACTTTACGGCAGTATCGTATGCAGCCTGCAAATCTTCTTTTCTCTCAACTTTGGTCATCCCGAAGCTTGAACCTTCACATACAGGTTTTACAAACAACGGATATGTTAAATTTTTTGTTTTTTCGAATAAATCATCACCTTTTCTTACAAACGCTGATTTTGCCATAATAATATCAGGATTTGTTGATAGAATTCTCTTTGTGAACTCTTTATTCATACATAATGAACTGGCCATAACTCCGCATCCTGTATAAGGAATTTTCAGAATTTCCAAAATCCCCTGAATACATCCGTCTTCGCCGTATTTGCCGTGCAAAGCATTAAAAGCACAGTCATAATTACCTTCTTTAAGTTTTAAGGCAATATCTTTATCAACAATAACCATTTCGGCATTATTAAAACCAAGTCTTTTTAAAGCTTCATAACAGCCTTTGCCGGAACGCATCGAAATTTCTGCTTCTGTAGACAAGCCGCCGCATAAAACCGCAATTTTAGCATTTTTATCTATAACATTTTTAATTTCCTGCATATTTCAACCTCTTCTTTATTATTTCCGCCAAGGTATCTGACCTCGGGTTTTAATTCTATATCAAATTTTTCTTTAACGCGTGAATACATTTCGTCCATAAGTCTTAAAACATCTAAAGATGTTCCTTCACCGTCATTAATTATAAAGTTTGCATGATTTTCCCAAACATGCACCCCGCCCGATACAAGCCCCTTAACGCCTGCCGCATCAAGAAGCCTTCCGGCAGAATCTCCGTCAGGATTTCTAAAAGTACTTCCACAGTTCGGCAAAGTTAAAGACGGCTGCTTATTTTGTCTGAAAGACAGATTTTCATTCATTTTTTCCTGAATTTTATCCGTTGTAGACGGAGTAAGCTCAAATTCCGCCTCTAACACAGAATAAGGCATCTTCTGGCAGACCGATGTTCTGTAACTGAATTCCATATCAGCATTTGCCAGCTTTATAACACCTTTTTCAGGGCAATATACTTTTGCGGATTTCAAAACATCGGCAATCATCTGTCCATGGGCACCTGCGTTCATAAAAACTTCACCGCCGACAGAACCGGGGAAAGCAACCATAAATTCTAATCCGCTTAATCCTTTTTCCAAAGCAAGTTTAGAAAGTTTTGTACCTCTAACTCCTGCACCCGCAAAAACAGTATTTCCATCAAACTTTATGCTGTCCATTTTTTTTGTACAGATTACAGCACCGTCGTAACCGTCTGATGAAACAAGAATATTTGACAAATTTCCAGCAACAAATGCATCCGGTTCTTTAGTCTTTATGTCAACAAATTCTTCAACAGACGTCGGGAAATACATTCTTGCAATCTGCCCGCCAATTTTAAAAGACGTTGATTTTTTTATATCAAAGTTAATCTCCAACCTGCACCACCTCTTTATTAAGATTTAAAAGTTCTTTGCTTAAATTGGTAATTGTACCGGCCCCCAGACCTATCACAACATCATTTTTTTTAAGCTGCGGATATAATTTCCTTGCAACATCGGCAATTGAGCCTTTAATATACTCACAGGGAATATTAATATGTGCTGACAAATCCCTTGCAAAATTTTCAGAATTAACACCTTGAATTTCATCCTCGGAAGCCGCATAAACATCAGTAACAACGACTTTATCAACACCCGAAAAAGCATCAAGAAATTCATTCCACAAATTTTTAAGCCTTGTAAATCTGTGCGGTTGAAATACTGCAATAATCTGTTTCCCTTCCATTCCTTCTGCAGAAGAAAGAGTTGCTTTAATTTCAGTAGGATGATGAGCATAGTCATCAAAAACAGTTACACCATTAAACTCGGCAGCTTTTTGAAATCTTCTGCCCATTCCCGAAAAAGCTGCAAAATGAGGTTTAACAATATCAAGATCAACACCTGCCTGATGCAAACTTGCAAGAACAGACAAAGCATTATAAACATTATGTTTTCCACGCAAAATTATTTTTAAGTCAGTTAAAAACTCATCTTTATAATAAATATCGAATGTCGTACAGTCGGGCTTAAATTGAATATTTTTAGCCGTATAATCGGCATTTTCGAGACCAAAAGTCAAAGTTTTATGACTGTGAAGGCTCATTGCAGCCTTGCAATCTTTATTTACAAGCACAATTGAAGTTTCCGGAATATTCGATATAAAATTTTCAAATGTTTCCAAAATAGATTTTAAACCGTCTTTATAAAAATCAAGATGATCCGCTTCAAGGTTATTAATTACACAAATATTTGGACAATATTTAACAATAGTCCCGTCGCTTTCATCCAGTTCCGCAGCAAAAAATTTACCGTCCTGCGAATGGGCATTACATCCGATTTCCGGAATTATGCCGCCGACAACATAAGAAGGTTTTAAGCCAGCTTTTTCCAACACGTAAGAGCAAAGTCCGCTGGTTGTAGTTTTGCCGTGAGTTCCGGAATAGCCGAGAAAAAATTTACCCCATTTTGAGATTTCGGCAAGAATATCAGAGCGATGATAAACTTTTAAACCTAATTCCCTTGCTCTTACCATTTCCGGATTATCTTCACGAATAGCCGTGCTTGCAACAACTATAGCATCAGAAGGCACGTTTTCGGCTTTTTGACCGATATAAATTTTTGCACCCAAAGCTCTTAATTTATCAATATATTTACTGTCAACTATATCAGAGCCTGAAACTTCGCATCCGTTTTCCAACAAATACTTAGCAAGCCCGCTCATCCCCACACCGCCTATAGCGATAAAATAATATTTATGTTTTTCCAAAGTTCTATCCCTAAATTAATCTTATATTACTATCTAATTATAATACAAAAAAAGTTTAAAGATTAAGCATAAAAAATAAATATACAAATTTTAGCAATTTTAAGTCTTCACATGTTTTACAAAAACCATGATAACAGGTCCTATAAAAAAGAGAAATATACCGGAAGTCCTTATATATAAATCAATCAGAGCAGATGCTAATGGAACACCGTACAGGCACTATACAGCTTTTAACCAAAACGGTAAAATTATAGGTCTGATTGACGGGGAGATGCAAACGATAAACCCGCTTATCGGCAGTCCCTTTTTCCCGGACTTAAAAAGCTTTAAATCCTTTTATGTATATTATTTAGAATCTCATCAGCATAATTTTGGGAGTAAACTTCTTGACTTTGTTCAAAATGTAAGCAGGAAAAATGGCGGGGGAGGGAGATTTCATTTAATCGCCACATCTGACTTTAATCCGCAAAAGCCGGCTCATATTTTTTACAGGAAATACGGTTTGGACTCGCTGTATGACCTAACAATAAAAAAGATTGACCGATGCATAAAAGGGAAATTATCCGTTTCAAAACTTGAACTTGAACTTGAAGATATTCCTATGTATTACATCCCGAAAAAAATTAATAAACAGCAGGCTCCTAAAAAAGGTATGTCATTAATAAAAAAACTTATAAAATTATTTAAATAATTAATATTTTTTAAGGAAAAACAGATATGAATAATGTAAATAATTTTAAAACACATAACTTATTAAGTTACAAAGCACCCGGAAACTTGCCGAAAGAATTGGTTTATCCGCGGTATGATGTACCTGTATACGGACTTGAAAGTAAAAAAAGATACAAATTAAATATTTACAGAATGTTCGATATCGAAAAAGATAAATGCATTGGCGAAATGTACGGACGGGTATTTAAAAATGCTGATTGTACGGAAATTTACCCTGAAATGTTTAAGTGCGATGTATTTGAAATAAATTACTTAAACATAGCTCCTCCAGAACGAAGAAAAGGATACGGAAATAAATTTATAAAATTCGCTCAAGCCGAAAGCAGAAAAAATAACTGTGAAGGCAGAGTATTTACCTGTGCAAGCACAATATATGATAATGAACACCCCAGTCATATTTTTTACAGAAAACAGGGATTTACATCAGTAAAATCAAATATTAACAGGGCAATTGATAAAGCCATAGAAACAGGTCAGGAACTTAATGCTAAATATACGGAAGATTTGCTTATGTACCTGCCTGTTAAAAAGAAACAGTTCCGGCTAAATATGCCGAAACTGCCGCAAGTTATAAAAAAATTATTTAAACATTTTATTTAACAACAATGTTTACAAGTTTTTTGGGTACAACAATTGTTTTAACAATTGTTTTGCCTTCTGTAAGTTCTTTTACTTTGTCGCTGTTCAAAGCCAATGCTTTAAGTTCGTCCTCCGACAATGCTTCATCAGCCTCGATTTTATCTTTAACTTTACCGTTAATCTGAACAACAAGAGTAATTGAACTTGCTTTTGCAAGATTTTCATCCCAATGCGGCCATTCAACATCATGAACGGAACCTTCTGCACCCAGGTCATGCCATGCCTCTTCTGTCAGGTGAACTGCTACAGGTGACATTAACTTAATTAAAGAAACAATCGCAAAACTCAAAATATTTTTATCTTCTTCATCAAGTTCAGATTTCTTGCCTCTCCAGTCATAAATCGCATTAACAAGTTCACGGTATTTTGATATTACCGTATTAAACTGGAAGTCATTAGAAATATCATTTGTAATTCCTTTGATTGCCATATGAATTACACGAAGCAAATCATCATTTTCTCTTTTCTTCAAAGATCCAGCTTTAAGTTCGGGATAATTTAAAGAAATATTATCAGCATTTGAAGAAATCAATCTCCAAACTCTGTTAAGGAATTTATAGCATCCTTCCACACCTGCGTCTGACCAATCAAAATCACGAGCCGGCGGTGAATCTGATAAAATAAATAATCTTGCAGTATCTGCACCATAGTTTTCAAATATTTCATCAGGATCTACAGTATTACCTTTAGATTTTGACATTTTAGAACCATCTTTCAAAACCATACCTTGAGTTAAAAGATTTTTGAACGGTTCATCAAAATCCAGCAATCCCATATCTCTAAGAGCTTTTGTGAAAAATCTTGAATATAACAGGTGCAAAATAGCGTGTTCAATACCACCAACATATTGATCAACAGGCAGCCATTTATTTACCTTGTCTTTTGCAAACGGCATTTTATCATTTTTTGCATCTGAATATCTTAAATAATACCAGCTTGAGCAAACAAACGTGTCCATCGTATCGGTTTCGCGTTTAGCAGGACCGCCATCGTATCGGTTTCGCGTTTAGCAGGACCGCCGCAGCAAGGACAGGTTGTATTAACAAATGTTTTTGACGTTGTAATCGGAGATTTGCCGACAACACTGAAATCAACATCTTTCGGAAGCAAAACCGGAAGCTGATCTTCAGGAACCGGCTGAATGCCGCACTTTTCACAATACACAACAGGAATTGGAGCACCCCAGTATCTTTGTCTTGATACTAACCAGTCACGTAATCTGTATTGAGTTTTGAATTCACCAAAACCTTCATCCACAGCTTTTTGTGTAATTGCTTTTTTAGCTTCTTCATTGCCCATTCCATCAAATTCGTTTGAATTAACAAGAACACCCGGTTCGGTGTAGGCTTCATCTTTGCAATCCGAAGGATTTTCAGGATTTTGAATTACAACTTTCATCGGAAGATTGTATTTCTTCGCAAAATCAAAGTCGCGTGTATCATGAGCGGGAACAGCCATAACAGCACCCGTTCCGTATTCTACAAGGGCATAATCTGCAGTCCAGAGCGGGAATTTTTCACCCGTGAACGGATTAATACAATGAGTACCGAGCGGAACGCCTGTTTTAACCCTGTCTGTGGATAATCTTTCGATTTCCGTCATCTTACGTGCATTTGCTCTATAAGCTTCAACGGCTTCTTTATTTTCGGGAGTTGTTAATTCATCAATATCTTTATATTCCGGAGCTACCACAAGGTATGTTATACCATGCACTGTATCGGGACGTGTCGTATAAACAGGGACTTCCATATCTTTTTCAACAACTTTGAATTTTAAAATTGCACCCTGAGATTTTCCAATCCAGTTAGCCTGCATTGTTTTAACGTTGTCTCCCCAACCGGGTAACTTATCCAAATCCTCCAGGAGAACTTCCGCATAATCAGTAATTTTCAAGAACCATTGAGATAAATATTTTTTCTCGACAACATGGTCGCATCTCCAGCATTTGCCGTCGATAACCTGTTCATTTGCAAGAACTGTTCCGCATTCTTCACACCAGTTAACCGCTGCTTCTTTCTTATAGGCAAGACCCTTTTTGTACAACTGTAAAAACAGCCATTGAGTCCATTTATAATAATCGGGTTTGCAAGTTGTAACTTCTCTGTCCCAGTCGTAAGAAAGCCCAAGCATTTTTAACTGTTTGGTCATATATGCAATATTTTCATCAGTCCAGCTTTCAGGGTTTGCACCGTGTTTCATTGCCGCATTTTCGGCAGGAAGCCCGAAGCTGTCCCAACCCATCGGATGAAGAACATTAAAGCCATTCATCTTTTTAAAACGTGCAATTACATCGGTAATCGTATAATTTCTGACATGTCCCATGTGAAGTTTACCTGACGGATACGGGAACATTGATAAAGCGTAATATTTAGGTTTATCACTTGTGTCGGGGGTTTTAAACGTACCTTTTTCTTCCCAGATTTTCTGCCATTTTTTCTCTATTTCCTGCGGAAAATATGCGTCTTTCATCTTTTTCTCTCCTTTTTACGCCATCTCTGTCTATTTTCACAGAATATTTAATTTAATGTCAGTCGTTTCGCTTTTCACTCAAATTTAAAATTAAATGAAATTTCATTAAGCGCTCACTCCCGCTACAAAAAAGTTTAGCACGAATAAAATTTAATGGCAAATATACAGCTTGACAAAATACAATTCATGCTAAATAATGAAAAAAAGACAGGAGGCAGGAATGGTTGATATTCAAGAGCTCAGAATTGCCCCCCCCCCGCAAGACACACGGGTATAAAGGGCCTTAGGGGATTTACGTTAGCAGAGGTTTTGGTAACTTTAGGTATTATAGGCGTGGTTGCGGCTATGACAATGCCGACATTAATTGCTAACCATCAGAAAAAGCAGGTTGGAGTAAAGCTGTCAAAATTTTATTCTATTATGAGCCAAGCGGTATTGCGATGGCAGGAAGATGAAGGATTGATAGCAGAAGATTATAAATTCAGTGATAAAAGCGGAGCCGCTCTGGCAAACTGGTATAATACTTCAATAGGGAAATATATTCAAACCGTAAAAAAAGAACAGGACGGCAGTTACCTGGATGTTGCGTTTAATGACGGATCAGGATTTAATGCTTATATTTCAACAGCAGACACCGTTTACTTTTTCTACTGCACTGAATATAAATATTGTGCTCCTGAATCTTTTGACGGAAAGCGCACTTTTGTGTTTATGTTATCAAACGGTCAATTCGGTCCGTACGGCATGGGAAATAACAACAGAGAAGAGGTTTTGAATGCATGTAAATACGGTAATACCGATGACCCTGATGTAAGTTCAAAAGGAAGACGGCATTATTGCGCAAGACTTATTCAAATGGACGGCTGGGAAATTAAAGAGGATTATCCATGGGGACAAATTATGCTTGAAAATTAATATTTTACATTATTCGGTTTTTACAGTATAATTAAAAATATGAAAAAGTTATCCGTTTTAATTATGACAGCTTTATTGTTTTGTTCTGCATGTTCTTTGCCGTCACAGGCAAATATATTTTCCGTACAGAAAGCCAGGATTGAACAAAACAGGCTGAATAAAACCACATACAATGACATAAAAAAAGTTATTGACCAACAATCCGCTTATACAAATAAATATGATTTAAAAGGTCTAGCTACACTTTATGCCGATGATTTCGTAAATTCGGACGGTTTTAACAAAGATGTTTATTTCAAACTTATTGAAGAAACCTGGGATATTTATCCCGATATTGTTTATAAAACTGATATTAAAAATATAGAATTCAGCGACAATTATGCAACAGTTTTTGTTAATGAAACTGCCGTTGCCACCTCTAAAGAAGAAATTGGCGATTTTACAGCGATTGGAGAACTGTATTCAACTTCGCAATGTGTATATCACCTCGAAAAACAGGGGGCTAAGTGGCTGATAAATTCCGAAAAAATTATTGAAGAAACATCAACTTTAAAATACGGAGATGCAAGGTATACAAATATTGAACTGAATGCTCCAAAGCAAATAGGTGCAAATAAATATTACACGGTGACATTAAAAGTTGATGCGCCCAAAGACAGTGTGGTTATAGGTTCCATCAATAAAGAAAATATTGTTTATCCGCAAACAAAATCTGATGATGCATTCAGAAAAATGCCGGATGATAATATTCTGGAAAGAGTTTTTCTTTCAAATAAAAATAACGTAAATGAATATGCTGTAGCTTCCGTCGGAATAACAAGAGCGGAAAATTACTCAGATAATCAAATCAGAGTTTATATGGGCGGGCTTGCATTTATTATGACAAGAATAAATGTTGTTCCCGAAAATAAGTATATTAAGGTTGACAATAACACGGGTAATAATAAAAATGGAAAAAACAAGTAAGTTCATATATTTCGTAATCTGTTATGTATTTTTTATATTTACGGATTTATATCTTTCAAATATTATGGTTGAAAAACTTACTGAAGGGTATAAACTCTCTAACCCTGTTTTTTCCCTCAATTATATAAAAAATACCGGAGCAGCCTTCAGTATTTTACAGGATTCCAGAGAACTGCTGATTATACTTTCAGTCGTTGCACTGGTGCTTCTGGCTTTATATGTTATTAAACATTTAAAATCAATTTCACTTAAGACCTGTTTTTTCATCTCAATTTTATCTGCAGGAATTGCCGGAAATCTCCATGAAAGAATTGCATACGGCTTTGTAAGAGATTATTTTCAGTTGAATTTTGTCAACTTCCCTGTTTTTAATATTTCTGATATATTCATTAATATCGGTGTAATCGCTTTAATAATTTTAATACTTATAAAGAAAAAATAAATGATTATTTATATTGATGAAAACGACGAAAATAAAAGACTAGACAGTTTCTTATCAGAAATAACCCCTGATATTTCGCGTTCCAAAATTCAAAACTTTATTAAAAAAGGATGTATTAAAATTAATGACGCTTTAAAAAAGCCGTCATATATTTTGAAAGAAAACGACAAAATTGATTTTGAAATTCCTGATAGTCAGGAAGAATTGGAAATTAAGCCGCAAAATATTCCGCTTGATATTGTGTATGAGGATGAAAATATGCTTGTTGCCAACAAGCCTTCAGGAATGCTCACGCACCCGACTGTCTTAGAACGGGAAAATACTCTTGTCAATGCTCTTTTATATAAATACGGTAATAATCTTTCAGACATTAACGGAGAATTCAGACGGGGGATTTTGCACAGGCTTGACAGAAACACATCAGGATTATTAATGATTGCAAAAAATAACAAAGCACATGAATTCCTTGCCGAACAAATTAAAAATCATGCTGTTACAAAAAAATATCGTGCAATTGTAAAAGGAATAATAAAAGAAGATGAGTTTGAAATAAACAGCCCAATCGGCAGAAATCCTAATCAACCGCATAAAATGATAATCAGAGATGATGGAAAACCAAGCAAAACCATTGTCAAAGTGCTTGAACGATTTAAGGAACATACTTATATAGAATTAACATTGATTACGGGAAGAACTCATCAAATAAGAGTTCATATGAAAAGCATTAACCACCCTGTATACAATGATACTCTATACGGCGCAGGTCAGGGTAAAGTGAAAACAGAAGAACAGGTTTTACAGTCATACTTTTTGAGGTTTACAAAACCTTTTGGAAATGAAATAATAGAACTGCAGATTAAACCTGATGAAAAAATACAAAAAGTATTAAAATATCTAAGGAGCTAGATTTATGCAAATTTTATCAATAATTACCATACTGATTTTATGTTTTTTAATTCTTATGAATTATCAGGACACTGCCGGAATAACACTTTTAAGCAGTAAGATAGCACAAATAATCAATATACCTCCATACTCAATAAACATGAATATGGCAATTTATACATTGCTGATATTTGTTCTTGGAGAGCTATCTGCAATATTCTTTTTCGGACCGCTTTATACTTCTTTAAAAGAAAAGTTTAATGCATACAAACGCGAGCTTGAAAAGGGATCTATATCAAATACATCAGCTGAAGCAAAAATTCAGGTTTTAGAAAATAAAATTACAGTCCTTGAAAAAGCCTTAGACGATGCACTTAATAATAACAAATAAAAAAAGACCCGAATTAATTCGGGTCTTTTTTGTTAATTTTTAAGCTTCCTGTTTAGCTTCTTTCTGCTGATTAATAAGATTTTGAAGTTTTTCTTTAATCTCATCACCTTTTTTCTGCATATCAGAAACAACATCATCTGCTTTTGATTGAATTTCTTTAACAGTTTCATCTGCTCTTCTCATAGCATCTTTAGCGCCGTCTGCAATCATGGCACGTGTTTCTTCACCTGATTTCGGTGCAAGAAGAACACCTGCGATAGCACCTATTGCACCGCCTACAATGAAACCTGCTAAAAATTTAGTTGCTGACATAATTTATTACTCCTTTACTGTTTCGTCTACATTCTAACAGTTCCGATTTGATAATTAATCACCGGAAACTACTATTTTTTAAAAAGATTGTACGCTGTTGTAAAACCTTTAATAAGTCCGCCGAACAAAGTTCCCGATACCAATTTTGTTTTATCAACAAGTTTGCCTACAGCAGATTTAAAATCACCGACGCCCTTATCCGTATTTTTAACAATTTCATTTATTGAGCTCAATGTTTCATTTAATTCTTTAAGTGTCGGTTTCAATTCCGTGTTAACAATAATTGAAGTTTGGTTCAGGTTCTTTGCGAGAACCGAAAGGTCAATCAAAAGCTTAACCAGAAAGCCGGCAACAATAATTACTACAAAACCTGTTGCCCAGGCCAGAAAGGTTAATCCTTGATTTAACGCAATTTGTGACATCTCCATTTACTTTACCTTTACTTATTAGTTATCATAATTGTATTCATCATCCATTTCTTCAAGCTCTTTAGCTTTAAGAAGTTTCTTTGATTTTATCATATTATTAAATTTTCTTAATTGTCTTTCCAGCTTATATTTCATCAAATCAATATTTTCAAGAGCCTGTTTTTTTGCTTCTTTAATAGCCGGAGAATTTTTTTCATAAAGTTCGCAAGCTGCTTCTTTAAGCTCGCGTCTTGCTTCTTCACCCGGTTTCGGCGCATAAAGAACACCTGCGATAAGTCCGCCGACAACACCTGCCAGCAAGCCCATACCAAACATAAATGATTTGTTTTTACTCATAACATAACCTCATCTTTCGTAATTTATTTTAGCATATTTTTTCCAAGATTACAAGCTAAACGGCGAAATCGGTTACTATATCACGGATTACACCTGCAAGCTTATAAAATTTTGATGCTTTATCGGCTTTTATTTTAAACAAAAATAACATAGAATAAATAGCTATTATTACTATAGTCTTAAATACAATTTGTTCCTGTTTTTTCTTTATAAACACAAAAAAGTTTTCAAATGAACGGTTAAATGTCGAAATAAGACATCTTGAATATTGCAGACAAGTTTGAGCCAGAGGGTTAAATGTTTCTACACAGGCATTATATCTGCGCACCTTTCTGTCTGCTTTCACTATAAAATTTATTACAGTACAAGCAATTATTAATTCTGCTATAAAAATTATTGCAATAAATAAATACATTGTTATTATTCTTACTTTTGTATTATATTAAAGAAGTATAGAATAATATCGAGGGAAAGAGAATACGTCTAAAGGACTATTTATGATTAGGAAACTGAAATTTTACCTGTCTTTAATAATTGCAAGATGCGCTTATCTGGGGATTAAGCTGCTGAATAAGTCATCAGGCACATCATTTGTAGGAATGGTTGTCTTGAAAATATGTCCTGATTTTCTAAAACACTGTTCAAAATACATAAAAAAGCGTATAGTAACAATTACGGGAACGAACGGGAAATCTACGACATCAGGGCTTATAGCACATATTCTGGAAACAGCTAATCAAAAAGTTGTTCATAACTTAAAAGGTGCAAATATGCTTACGGGGGTTGCAAATGTTTTTGCGCTGTCAGTAGAGCCTTTTAAGCGTTTTGATTACGCCGTTATAGAATCCGATGAAGCTTATTTGACTAAACTGTATGATTATATGAAATCCGATTATCTTGTAGTTACAAATCTCTTCCGCGACCAGCTTGACAGATACGGCGAATTGAATACTACAGCGGGATTTATAAAAAATGCAATAGATAAAAATCCGGATTTAAAACTTATTTTAAATGCTGATGATCCTATTGTAGCTACATTTAACAGAACAAAATATGCTGTTTTCTACGGATTTGAAAACGTTGAATACGATTGCAGCTACGAACATAAGTCAAACGCCCCCTCTGAAAATTTTAACTGTAACTGCGGGCAGGAACTAAAATATTCAAAGCAGTTTTTTGCACAGCAGGGGCACTATTACTGTCCTAAATGCGGCTATAAACGGCATAAATGCGATTATCCGGCAGATGTAAAAGTTTATAATGATTATTCAATAATTACCGTACAAAGCAGGGAACTTTCTTTTGAGTTTAAAGTTAACCTTGCAGGACTTTATAATGCTTATAATGCTCTTGCCGCAATCGCATTCGGATTTGAAACGGGATTAAATCAGGAAGAAATTCAAAAAGCTCTTGATACATACCACGCAATTTTCGGGCGTACTGAAAAAAGGATTATAAACGGTAATCCCGCAATAATTCAGCTTATTAAAAACCCTACGGGAGCAAGCGAAGTTCTAAAAACAGTCGATTTGAAATCAAATATTGTTATAGCGATTAACGATAATTATGCAGACGGCCGCGACATCTCATGGCTTTGGGACAGCGATTTCGAGCAATTGAAAAATGCGGAAAAACTTGTTATAACATCAGGAACACGAGCATATGATATGGCAGCAAGATTAAAATATGCAGGAATACCGCAGGAAAGAATTATTGTAGAACCAAATTTGAAAAAAGCAATAGATAAAGCAACTATGGCAGGTAAAACAACGATTTTACCATCATATACCGCTTTATTAAAAATAGAAAAGAGGTAAAATTATGTTATTAGGTGTAAATATAGACCACGTGGCAACATTAAGAAATGCAAGAGGCGGTGTAGAACCGGGTGTTGAAAAAGCGGCGGAAATTGCTGAAGAAAACGGTGCTTCATCAATTACAACACATTTGAGAGAGGACAGAAGACACATTAAAGATGAAGATGTTTATACTCTCATAAATTCTTTAAAAACAAGACTTAACCTTGAAATGGCAATGGCTGAAGATATTCAGCAAATTGCACTTGATATTAAACCGTATTCAATATGCCTTGTTCCTGAAAAAAGGCAGGAAGTAACAACAGAAGGCGGTCTTGATGTTGCAGGACAGCTTGATAAAGTTACCGAATTTATAAAACCTCTGCTTGATGCCGGTATTATTGTAAGCTTATTTATTGACCCTGATGAAGAACAGGTCAGGGCATCCGCAAAAACAGGCGCGCAATTTATTGAAATGCATACGGGAACTTACTCTGAATGCTTCGGATATGAAGAAGAAGAACAGGAATTTCAAAAACTTAAAAAAGCGGCTGAACTTGCACAAAGTTTAGGTTTACAGGTTAATGCAGGACACGGTCTTAACTATGAAAATGTTCACAGAATGCATGAAATAGAAGGGCTTCACGAATTAAATATCGGTCACAGTATTATTTCAAGAGCAGTATTTACAGGCTTGCCTGAAGCAGTAAGTAAAATGAGGGATTTAATAAAATGAAACCTGAAAAAGAAATTATAGAAGAAATGTCACAGGTCGTAGAACAAATGAGACTGGATGATATTGAGGATAATCCTGATATTATAGACGAGTACTTCGACTGCGATTGCTGCGGAGAAAACAAATGTCTTGCTGGTTCTATAGAATATGAAGGTTACAGACTGTGCAACGATTGTGTCCTTATTGCAGAAACAAGCTTTGCGCTTGGAAAAATTAAATCTGTTAAAGAACTGATTGATGCAATAGAAGACAAGCATCTTGAGCAGCTTGCAAAATTTTTGCAGGAAGAAGAAAAACGCACAAATAACTAATTCTTTTGAATGCGATTTATCTCTACTAATTCTAAAGAATTAGTAATATTTCTTTACATATAGTTAAAAAGAATTAGTTCGAGGGCATATATATAATATAGAGAAAAAATCACGTTGAGAGCAGCTGGAACTAACAATACATATATAATTCATAAGCTTGACGGAGAAAAATCACAACCCCGTCATTTTTTTTGTGCTGCGCACTTTTATCGTGTTATAATTTTATTATGAATAACAAAATATCCGATAAAGTTATAAACAGACTTACCCTCTATCATTGTATTTTATCCGATTATATTAACAATGATATTGAATTTATTTCCAGCAAGCAGATAGCACAACTGCTGCATATTGACGATTCTCAGGTTAGGAAAGATATTAATCTGCTTAAAAATTCCGGAAAAAGCAGAGTGGGGTATATTGTAAAAGAATTAAAAATTTCAATTGAAAAAACTCTCGGCTTTAAAAAAACAAAAAGGGCTTTTATTATAGGCGCGGGGAATTTAGGCTCTGCAATTGCAAATTACGGAAACTTTACGGATTACGGTCTGACAATTCTGTCTTTGTTCGACAATGATCCTGCAAAAATCGGGAAAATCGTTAACGGAATGAAAATACAGAATATTGCGGGATTACCTGACATTGCCAGAAAAGAAGAAGCGGACATCGCAATTTTAACCGTTCCAAGACAGTTTGCCCAGACAACTGCCGACTTTCTTGTAAAAGCAAACATAAAATATATTTGGAATTTTACCCCCGTAGTGCTTTCCGTCCCCGACGAAGTGCAGGTATGGAACGAAAATTTAATGGGTAACTTTCTCCAATTTACTTATGACATCTAACTTGTTTATTTGATATAGATGTCTTAACCCTTCAAGTGTTAAAGTCGGATTTATAAAGTCAAACGGACGCTTTAAATAGTTTGCGATTAATCCAGAATAACCGCCCGTTGCAACGACAACGGCTTTTTCCCCCAATTCTTTTTCGCATTGTTCAATAAGCCCGTCTATCATTGAAGCAGAACCTCTTAATACACCGGAAAGAATTGCATCGGTTGTATTATGCCCTATTGCCGTATTAGAAAGCGCAACTTCAATTCTCGGAAGCTTAGATGTAAATTTATTAAGAGCTTTCAATTGTAAGTTTAACCCCGGAGCAATTATACCTCCTACAAATTCACCGCTGCCGTTTACAATATCAAATGTAGTTGCTGTTCCAAAATCAACTACAATCACGGGATGGCTGTACAAAACATAAGCTCCTGCGGCATTTGCAATTCTGTCGGCACCTGCTTCTTCAGGGTTATCAAGACAAATCTTCACACCTGTATTAATTTGAGTTGATAAAACAATTGAATTAATCTTAAAGACATTATCTACCGCTGTTTTTAACTTTTTAGTAAGCTCTTCTACAACAGAAGATATAATACACCCGTCAACTTTAAAATCTTTAAATAAAGTCTTTAAAAGAACTTCATATTCTTCCAAAGATAAATCTTTATCTGATGCCAGTCTGTATTCTTCAACAAGGGCATCTTCCTCAAATAGCCCTAATGTTATACTTGTATTCCCTATATCGGCTGTTAATAACATAAATAAACTAATCCTCTTTCGAAGATTAGTTTATTACAAAGAAAAACTTTTTGCAAAAGCTTAAGCTTTAAATGCACCGACCTCATCAGCTCCGCCCTGTTTACCAACAGTAAAAGCACTGTTAAAATTATCGGGCAAATTGTTTATGTATGAGCCAAAGCCATTCATTAACGCACCGATATTTTCCCAGGGATTTTTCTTCTTAACCTGAGTTGCATATTCCGTTTTGTTAGCTTTATCATCAAACCCGATTGCATCAACACGTCCAAATGTCATAATTATATCTCCTTAGTAATTATACTCATATCTCTTATATATATACTAAGGATATAATTTCCACAAAATTGCTTTTTTATACCAAATTCGTTACATAAGTTAATATTTTATTTTAAAATATTCTTTTCTAAGGCTATAGCAGTTTTAGTTTTAGCCAAACCGCCCTGAGAGCTTTCTTTTAAAAGCGGCGACATAAGTTTTCCTGTCTGTTCCATTGCATCAACAACTTCGTCAATAGGGATTTTTGAAATTATGTCAGCCATAGCAAGTTCAGATGCTGTTACTGCATGAATTGCCAAAAAGGGATTGCGTTTTACACATGGAATTTCTACCAGACCGCACACAGGATCACAGGTCAGCCCCAGAATATTTTTCAAAGCAAGGGCTACGGCATTTATTATTTGTTTAACGCTGCCGCCGCGCATCTGGGTTAACGCTGCCGATGCCATTGCTGCAGCAACGCCGCATTCCGCCTGACAACCTCCGACTGCACCTGCCAGAGCCATTTTATTTGAAACAAGCCTTCCGACTTCGCCTGCAGTAATCAAAGCATTTATCTGTTCGCATTCGGATATATTATTATCTTCCGCATAAGCTATAAGAACAGCCGGAACAATCCCGCATGATCCTGCTGTCGGGCAAGCAACAATCGTACCCATTCTTAGATTTTGTTCACTTGTTGCAAGAGCATAAGTCATAATTTTCTGCGCTGCAGCACCCAGAACAGATGCCGAATTTTTATATTTTTTCTGAAGTTTATTACAATCATCACCGCTCATTCCGCTCGGAGAAGGTTCTGTAGAATTAAGCCCTGTCTTTATTGCTTCCTTCATTGCATCAAGACTTTTCTTTGCCTGTAATCTGACATTATACTCTGAATATTCACCCCTGGATGCTTCGTAATCCAGAGCTGTTTCATAAATTTTTTTATTCGCCTCTTTACAGGCAAAATATAATTGCCTGAATGTAGTTATTGCATGTTCCATATATTAACTTTCCAATTTTTTTATATATCTGACAATGTACATATTTTTTAATTCGCTGACCGCATGCAGACAGCGTTTTGAAAGTTCTCCGTCAAGACAAATACACATTGAGGCATCTTTTCCTTTACCGCTTCTATCACAGTGAAGTGATGCAATATTTACGTTATCTTCCTGAATAATACGTGTTACTGCAGAAATAACACCGGGAACATCTTCGTATACAACAAGCAAAGTATTATATTTGCCGTCAAGATTAACCGAAAAATTATTGATTTTTGTCAGAACAATTTCACCTGCGCCTATAGAATCACCTGAAACCGTCAGGTTTAATCCGCCTTCAAATATAAAATCCACCGCATTCGGATGTCTGTTAAAATCCTGTAAAAATTCAAATTGATAATTAAGATTTTTCGCTTTTTCCGTTTCAAAAACATTCTTAATTCTGACATCATCTACAGAAAATCCCAAAATTCCTGCCAACAGCCCCTTATCGGTTCCATGACCTTTACCTGTGAGGGCATAAGAATTATAAAGTTTAAAAGTAATCTTATCAGGTTTAGCGTTATATACATTACGTGCAAGCAGCCCTAATCTTACGGCACCCGCAGTATGTGAGCTTGACGGACCTGCCATTACAGGAGAAATTATATCTATAATTGAAGACTGACGCATATTTAATATCCTTATATATACGAATTATAACATCTCATTAACTATTGTAAATAATTTGTAAATTTCTGACAATAAAAAATAATTTTGTGGTTTTATATATATACAAGTGTGTAGGGAAATTTTTAGTGTAGCAAAGGAGTAAGATGTTTAGTCCTGAATTCATGAAGTATCTGATTAATTACCAGAAATCCGAGTTTACCCCTGAAGAAACAAAAAAGGAAATTAAGTTTAAAAATAATAAATCAGGTAAACTTGCAGAAGTTTTTGCAATTGTGACAAAATAGTTTATTTGCATTTTATTTTTTTACCCCAATCTAAATCATTACAACGAAGGTATTCCATATTTTCGTTGTATATAACCCATGCTGTACATCCAAGCCCGTTCAAATATGAATTACGGCTTTTGTTGCAGGCCTCTTGGAAAGTATACTCGTAACCTTCAACCCCGAAAGGTACAATATTAGTTGGAGAAAGGATAAAACCAAACATATCCCTGCCCCATTGATTTGGCGGATTTTTACCGTTTATATCTGTATATATAAAACCGCATGTTTTGTTTATTGCCGAACAGCTGCCACTGCTCCAGAATAAAATTACAGTTCCGTCGCTTAATACAAATGAAGCCGCTTGAGAACCAAAATTATGGTAATTAGTATGATTTGTACCGTTTAAACGCTTATATATTACATCAGGAAAACATGTACCGTCATCACACACTTTAGCCACTTTTAAATTTTCAATTAGATAACCTGCCAATGTTTGAGGAATAGGATATGTTTGTGGGCTCCAAACCCATTCGTCAGGAGAACCATACTTATTAAATGCTGTTATATACGCTTGTGACAAAAGAGAATATGTTTTTTTTAACTTAGCAATCGTTTCTTTTTCTTTGTAATTACTAATAACTGACGGCATTGTAAGTGCAGCAACAATTCCTATAATACCCAAAGTAATTAAAACTTCAGCCAATGTGAAAGCAAAGTTTCTTTGACGGGTAATAAAAAAGGTCTTGTACTGGTCATAAGACTTGTAAGTAGGAGCTT
>FR900489.1 GCA_000438175.1 Fusobacterium sp. CAG:439
TAGTGATAGTTCAAGCGATAAATTATCATTTAATATTTTGACCGAGTTTAAAATAATTGTTTACAATTATATTAAGTTGCTTTCTCAATTCTTTGAAATTAGTATTTAAATCTAATGTTTTATATTTATTTGATTTACACCCATATAAAAGTTAATAAAGATTTTTGATAATATTTTAAGAGATGAGTCTTATATGCCAAATATAAAAAATTAACAAGTAGTTTATGCTTTTAGGCATTGGCTATTATTTAATATAAGCATTTGCTATTTTACACATATTTGTAAATAATAAAAATACAAAAATTTTGAATAAAAAGGAATAAATTATGATTGAATTAAGAATTGATATGAGTAAATTAAACGATGAGCAAAAAGAATTTTATAAAACTGAAATCCAAAATGTATGGAAATTAAATAATACAATGCCTTATACAGATGAATATAATAAACTTTTGAATATTTTAATTCCAAATAAAGGCGATAATGTTGACATTAGAACACCTATAACAGGTGTAAATTTAAGCAAGGTAAAAATCGGAAACAATGTCGTTGTAATGAATGGTTCATTAATGATGGCTTCAGGCGGAATTACGATTGAAGATAACACAATGTTAGCTGCTAATGTTCAATTAATTTCAAATAATCATGATTTAGATGAACGTACAATAATAACGTGTTTACCTATTCATATCAAAAAAAATTGTTGGATTGGGGCAGGAACAACAATTTTAAGAGGGGTAACAATTGGTGAAAATTCTGTTGTAGGAGCAGGTTCAGTTGTGACAAAAGATGTTCCTGATAATGTTATTGTTGCAGGAAATCCCGCAAAAATTATAAAGAATATTTAGAAGCATATTTTATTTTTATTAGTAATACAACAAACGAGTATAAACAATATTAATTTATATAAAATCAAATACTCATTATTACCGTTACAAATAATCATTTAATGTGTTTCTTTACATTATGTTAGGGATTTTTTATCCTATCTTTATTAAGCTTGCATCTTATGTTATAATAGGTTTATGAAAACTCAAAAATCGTCAAAATTCTGCATTGAAGCTGCCTCTTTAAATATTTAATTTACTAATATTTAAGGAGGTTAAAATGAAATTTGAAATAAAAGATACTAATTGGAAACGATATAATTTATTTTGGTATTATATCAATAATTTGCGTAATGTTATAAGTATGACCTGTGACATTGATATAACTGGCTTTTTAAATTATGCTAAAAATAAAGGGTACAGATTTTATCCTTGTTTTATGTGGGCAGTGAGCAATATAATTAATGCACATGATGAATTCAAACTGGGATGGAATGATAAAAATCAAGTTGTTGTATATGAAGTAATTCATCCATATTTTGCCCATTTTTATAAGGAAGATGAACAGTGTGTTTTACTGGTTGCTGAATACAATGATGATTTAGAGATATTTCATAAAAATTTTGTAAGTGTACTTAAAAAATATAAAGATTACAGGGCATTTGATTTTAAAGATGTACCTGCAAATACATTTAATGTTTCTTGCCTGCCATGGGTACATTACAAAAGTTTTGATATACACGTATTTGATGATGGTAAATACCTTGCTCCTGTTGTAACCTGGGGTAAATTTTCCCAAAATAATGAAAGAATTTTAATTCCATTGTCATTTAATATTCATCATGCGGCAGCAGACGGTTATCATCTTTCAAGATTTTTTATTGAGCTTCAGGAAATGATGGATAAATTTTATTAATAATCATGTCTGAATGTCTTATTGACAAAAAATTTGTTTTAGTTTAGTATATACCTATACCCCGTGGGGGTATTACAACTAAAAAGGAGAATTTATATGAAAAAATTATTGACAGGTTTATTTGTACTCGGTGCTTTAGTTTTTGCGGCAAATAATGTTTTTGCCTGCGATAACTGCACAAACGAAACTGCAAATAAGGTTAACTGTGAATGTCCGAAAAATTGTGATTGCGGCTGCCAAAAACCTTGTGATGAAAACTGCACCTGCGGATGTCAACAAGGTGAAGAATGTACTTGTCCTAAAGATTGTACATGCGGTTGCAAGAAGGATGAGGAATGCAATTGCGCAAAAGATTGTGATTGTGTAAAAACCGATGCGCCAAAATGTAATTGCGAAAAACAAAAATGTGATTGCAAATCAAAAAAATTCAAATTATTCAGAAGAAACAAATGTGATTGTAATAGTAAGTAGTTTAAATAAACTTTTCCCCTCTTTAAAGAGGGGAAAAATTCATAATACAAAGGTGTTAAATGCAGACGGATAAAACAAAAATTATAAGGCTTTTAAAGACTGTAAAGGGGCAAATAGACGGACTTATAAAAATGATTGAAGAAGACCGCTATTGTATAGATATAAGTACACAGATACTTGCCAGTCAGTCTATACTAAAAAAGATTAATCTGGAAATTCTAAAAGGACATTTTACACATTGCATCAGGGAGGCTTTTGAAAACGGAAGCGATAAGGATAAAGAAGAAAAAATGTCTGAAATAGCAGGAGTTTTAGATAAGCTTTTGAAATAGCAGCCTCATATTGCGAACCTTAAAAAAATATGTTAAACTTATAAAGTAGTATTTCTAATTAAGGAGCAGAAAATGAGAATAAACAGATGTATTAAATCCGTAATGTCGGGGGGGGGGCAGTTCTAGGCCCCTCTTTGTGAAATTTCACAAGTTTGGCAAGATGCCATTCTCTTGCACTTATGTCATCTATTTTGTTTTTAATATCTTCAAGTTCAGCGAGCAGGGTTTGCAAATCCTTTCTCTGCGGAACCGTCTGTTCGAAATGTTCTTCGTCTTCCAGCCAGAAAAGCGGAAAACAATTGTTTTCAAAAAGTTCTTTGTTGTTCATAACACCACACCCCGTAAAACTTTTATGTAGTTTCTTTCTTTTGATACTGCGTGATAAATGCGTGAATCATATCCACTAAATCAAAGTTGCCGTATTTAAACGGATAAGGCTGATTTGAATATTCGCTGTCTGTTACTTTTTGAAGCTCTCTAACCTGCTTATAATCCAGTGAATCAAAATCAAAACTTGTCATTTCACCGTAATCAAGCATTAAATCTTCCATATCCATAACTTTTTTTTCTTCATTCATGAGCACACACTCCTTATAAAATCTATCAACAAAATCTTTATCGGATATGGGGCTGTAAAACTTTAAAGTTTTGAATAAGATTGTTACATATTTTTACAATATCATCTGTTTAGAGGTTTGACTTTTGCATAAATATCATTAACATGTGTTTGAGAAGTTAGTAACCGAGGTTGTAGTATGGCTAATAATAACGGAATACTTTCCGGTGTATATGCCGGTTTGACAAATACATATTCATATCTTGCGTCGCAGTATCCTAACGGACTTACGCTTGAAAATCTGACCGAAGCAAGAACAAAAACAACTAATGCAGGTGTTTTGAATCAGACATTTGCGTCATATCTTCAAAATAATTTCGGCACTATTGATAAAGACGGCGACGGAATTATTACTGCAGATGAGATGAATACGCTTTCTAACCGCATATCAATGCAGGGACTGACAAAAGCAGAACTGACACAGCTTTACGCTTCAGGTGCAAGCGGACTGTCGGAAAGCACAATGTCAAAAATTTTAGAACACTTTGATGAAATGGACACAAACCATGACGGAAGAATTACCAGTGCTGAAATTTCAGCTTATGATGTAAACTGCGCAAAAATGGAAGTTGAAGATAATTTTAATAACCGCCGTGCAACGGATATGTCAGTATTTTACGGTGACAGTTCGGCATCTTCCGACACGTACAGCTTGCTGAGCTACAAGTACAAATCAAACAAAGACTAACTAATTTACACACACACTAAACTTAGTAACGATATTTGGAAAGGAAACAACAGCTCGCATTAAATGAGAGCTGTTTATTTTTTAACATTGAAAACTGCATGAATATATGTTAATATTAATAGAGTAGTATTTATAATTAAGGAGCAGAAAATGAAAATAAACAAATGTATTAAATCCGTAATGTCGGGGGGGGGGCAGTTCTAGGCGCTCCTGCTAAATTTTTTAAATTTTTGTGCAATCCCTTTGTATCGGGTCAAGCGGCACGCTTGGCGTTTACACTTGCCGAGGTGCTTATAACTCTGGGCATAATCGGTGTAGTTGCTTCGCTAACAATGCCGGCGTTAATTCAAAGTCAGCGTAAACAGGTAGTTGAAGCACGATTGCAAAAATTTTATTCGACAATAAATCAGGCAATTACCATGTCTGAGGTCTATAATGGAGATAAAGCTGATTGGGTTTCTTCAGATACTGACGATTTTTTTAACAGATATCTTAAAAATTATTTGTCATTTATAAAGTATGATAATAAACGTGTCGGCACGGGAAATGATTATAGGCTTGTCTATCTTGCTGACGGCAGTGCATTTTTATTTGATATTTACGGCACATGGGATGCTGACGGAAATCAGACTTACAAAACAAACGGAGGTCATTTTATTTTCTGTCCTCAATCGAAAGATTGCCAAAATGGTTCTGATAGAAAAGTATGGGGCAGGAAACAATTTGTATTTGCTTTTTGGCCTAACGAAAGTAACCCGACATTCAAATACCATAAAGATAGGGGTGTAGAACCATATATGGCTCACTGGGACGGTGATGAAACAAGTTTATACACCGGATCAGATTACGCCTGCAATGAGGATGCAAATAATTTTTACTGTACTGCTATAATCCAGCATAACGGATGGAAAATTCCGAAAAATTATCCTTACAGGTTTTAGTTAAGTTTTATTGTAATAACTCCGTTAATAATTGCTGTTTCGTTTTTTTTGGAGATAATTTAACGGAGTTTTTATAATATAATATTTGTCAGTTTTAATATATTTCTCATTATCTTTCTTATTTATTAATTTAATATCTTTTGATGCTTGGTATTGAAGTTTGTCTATATATGAATTTTGGTTATACGGATCAATAATCTCTATGAACTTATCATTTATTGATATAAGATTAACGTAATGTCCCCATTGCCTTACATATTCTTTGAAGTTTTTTCATTTTTGGCTATCCAGCTCCATTTTCCACGCAATGTAAAAATAAATGGCAAGTATAAGATAAACCGCCCACATAAGCACTGTCGAATATGCTTTTGTTCCGTGCATAACAAGATTAAGCCACATTATCAATGAAAGTCCGTTTGCAATCATCCACAAAATATATTGTTCAATAGCGCGTTTTACCGTCAAATACATCCCGAGTATTGATAAAAATGTCGTTATACCGTCAATAACAGGACTTTTATCGTTGAAATAATTTAAGATTACAATTGTAATTATAGACCCTGCAATTCCTGCAAAAGCTATTTTTAAACGTTCAGTATTACTGAGTTTTATTTTTATAATTTCTTTTGTTTTTTCTTTAAGATGCTGTTTCCATTTAAAAATTCCGAGTGTCTGCATCGGAATGTAATAACACAGGTAAAGCAGCATATTCCCCCATAAAGCGTTTTTAAATGAAAGCCAAATATAACAGGATGAACCTAAAAGTCCGAAAAAATAGCAGGATACTTTTCCTTTTCCCGCAATAATCGTATACAAAATTCCGCATACAGCATTTATAACGGCTGCAGGACTGTCCTTTAAAATTACGGCATTAACGAAAATTATTGTAAAAGCGATAAATAATCCCGCTATTTCAATGCTTTTCCAACCCTGTAATTCTTTTTTTATAAATTCTGTGATTTTCATTATCAGCATTGTATAATGAATTGAGATGAAAGTACAAGCTGTTTACAATAGCAAAATACTGAAAAAGGGATTGGAATTTGCGGCGGATAACGGTTCTTTATTCGTTGCAACAGCGTCTCTTGCGCTTTCAACCATTGCGCGTCCTATCGTAATTATGGGGACGCCTGATACTGACAAAGAAAATAAAAAATATGCCTGTGCAAAATCGCTTGCATCAAGTGCTGTCGGGTATTTGTTAATGCTTGGTGCTTCTATGCCTGTATCAAAGGCGATAAAAAAAATAGATAAAAATCCTTCAAAATATCTTAAATCTGAAACGATTGAGGCATTAAAAGCGGGTGAAAAAAGCCTTGCAAAATCTAAACGTTACGGATTTGCAACCCAGCTTTTTAAACTCGGGCTGGGCTTTGTTATAGCTGTGCCGAAATCAATTATGACATGTGCTTTAATACCTTCTGTCATGTCAAGTTTGTTTTCAAAAAAAGATAATAAAAAACAGAAAAAAGAGATTGCATTTACAGGGTTATATAACTCTGCAGCGGAGCGCATGGCAAAGAGTTTTGGTAAAATAATTGACACAAATCCCGTTAAAAAAATGGCGGAAAAATTTCATAATACAAATTTTGAACAACACATAATTTCTTTAACAGATATAGTGGCAACGGGAGCTTTCATTCATCAGACGGCAAAGAGCAAGGGTATTGAGGAAAAACGAAAGAAAGCTTTAATGTATAACGCAGGTATTTCAACGGGTTTATGTATTGCAGGCGGATATGCTTTGAATACCCTGCTTAAAAACCCGACAGAAAAGTTTATTAAGAAGTTTTCGGAAGTAAACAAAAATTCGCCGAAGCTTGAAAAGTATATAGAGGGTATCAAGGTTGTGAAACCTGCCCTAATTCTCGGCGGAATTTACTATATTGCAATACCGTTGATATCAACGTTTCTTGCAGATAAATTTGATAGAAAAAACTTAGCAAAGGAGGGTAACAATGAATTATTTGGAACTAAAATTACAGGGTCTTGATAAAGACGGTAATGAAAATGAATATACTTTAGCTGATTTTAAGGGACAAAAAGTAGTTTTATATTTTTATCCAAAAGACAACACATCAGGCTGTACACAGGAAGCATGCGATTTTAGGGATAATATGAACAGAATTACTTCTTCTGCGGTTGTTATCGGTGTCAGCCCGAATGATATTAAAAGCCACAAAAAATTTAAAGAAAAACAGGATTTGAATTTCATACTTCTTGCAGATACCGAACATATTTTGTCTGAAGCATTCGGTGTTTGGAAAGAAAAATCAATGTACGGAAAAAAATATATGGGTATTGAACGCTCAACATTTATTCTCGATGAAAACGGCAGTATTGTTCACGAATGGAGAAAGGTAAAAGTGAACGGGCATGTTGATGAAGTTCTTGCTTATTTAAACAATTAATCAACGCGCCTTATACTGAAAGGAGTTTCATATTTAAGCGGTATTTCTTTGATGCTGTCAATTTTTTGCTGAATTTTTTTAACAAATTTCGGATTGTTTATGCTTGCAGGTCTTTTAATCAAAGTCCAGAGCTGTCCTCCGCTTAATTTTTTCCCTGTGAGATGCTTCTCATCAATTCTGAATTTAAGATATGCTTCTGCGTACTTTAGCTGTTCTTCACGCGGAAGATTAATATATTTTTCCATTGTTATGTTTTTATCAAGTTTGCAGTTTTCACCTTCTGTCTTAAAATCATGTTGTACTGCAGCGTTTAAAGATGCCTCATCCATCTGAATTAAACCATAGTAATTGCCGCCGTTAGCTTTCGGATCGAAACGTGATTCTCTGAACATAAGAGCTGCGAGATCTTCAGGATTGCAGTTTAATCTTTTTGACATTGCAGTGAGTTCGTTAAAAAATTTTTGTGAAAGTTTCGGAACAACATTTGACCAGCTGTCATGAAGTTCCTGACTTATGTTTTTTTCTTTTACGCGTTCTGCTTCTTTTTTAAAATTAAAAACAGGTTTAAAAATCGGAAGTTCTAATTTAAAGTCGGGTAATTTTACGGAATTTGGGCGTAAAGGGCTTATACCCTGTAATTTTTTGTCATCACTCATGCAACTTAACCTTTCTTACGAAATATATTTACGTCAGAATGGTTAAAAAACTTTAGAGAATATTAAAACTTGTTACACTTTTATTGTTTTTCCGAGTTCCGTAACTGTTTTAATGTCATCTTCGGGTGCTTTTCCGACGGTTGTCAGATAGTTGCCGACCATAATACCTTCTACGCAGCTGTTTAAAGCTTTTCGCTGATTTTCATCGGACAGGCGCATTCTTCCTCCGCAAAAACGAAGGATTGAATTCGGGTTTGCTATTTTGAATATTGCGAGAGTTCTTAAAACATTTTCTTCATCAATTTTATCAAGGTAATTTTCAAAAGGTGTTTCGGGAATTGGCATTAATATATTTATCGGGATTGAATCAGGTTGAATTTCCGCAAGTTCAAGAGCCATTTCAATTCTCTGTTCAACGGTTTCACCCATTCCGAGAATTATACCGCAGCATAGCTCCATTCCGTATTTTTTTACAAGTTTGCAAGTATTAAGCCTGTCATCCCAGCTGTGTGTCGTGCAAACTTCGGGATAATAAGACTTTGAAGTATTTATATTGTGGTGAAATCTTCTTAATCCTGTTTGAGCAAGCTTTTTTGCCTGTTCCTCGTTTAAAATTCCTATTGATGCGCAGCTTTTAAGACCTTCAATTTTATTAACTTCCTCAATCATTTTCAGGATTGTGTCAAAATCGCTCTCATCAGGAGTTTTGCCCGACGTAACGATTGCAAATCTCGATGCTTTATGAGATTTTGCCTCAAGTGCTGTTTTTCTGACTTCTTCAAGTTCTACAAGCGGATATGCCTCAATATTAGTGCGGTAATGGGAACTTTGCGCGCAGTATTTGCAATTTTGAGAGCATTTTCCGTTGCGTGCGTTAATCAGTGAACAAAATTCCACGTCATTTTTAATATATTTTGATGAAATTTTTAAAAGTTCATCTAAATCTAAGTTGTATAATCTTAAAAGTTCACTCTTTTCCATCTTAAACCAATCATATATCCTTAATTGACTAAAGTCAAATCCTGTGATAGAATTGGCTCACAAAGGAGTATATAATGTTTTGTCCGAATTGCGGTAAACAAATTAAAGATTACGATAATTTTTGCAGATACTGCGGCACTGATCTCAGAAATGAAGTACAAATTTCTGAACCTGTACGGCATGCAGAAACTCAAGAGCATACGGACAAAGAAGAATATAAACTTCCTGCGGATGACGCGGAAGAATTTGTTTTATATGATGTGAAAAAACACTGGATGGCACTTTTCTGGCCTGTTATTTTAACTCCTGTATTTTTCATTTATTTTTGGACAGTATTTTTAAACACACACAGTTTTTTCAGCTGGGTAATAGTTTTGCTGCTTTTATTGCCGATTATTTACCCTGTTTTAAGATATAATTCCGATAAAATTATTATTACAACAAAGTATGCACATATTAAACTCGGAGTTTTAAACCCCGAAGAAATTGATATTCCTCTGAAAAAGCTTGATATGCTTGAAGTTTCTCAGACTGCAATGGGCAGAATGCTTGACTATGGAATGGTATCATTTTCCCATAAATCAGAAAGATTTGATTACGGTTATATTAAAGCGCCTGAGGAATTGCAGTATATAATTGACAATCCCGCGCGTTTTGTCCATGAAGCAATGGAAGAAGAAAGCAGCTCTCCCGTGTAAAGTCACGGAAGAGTTTTCCAGTAATTTTGATCCGTAAATGCTTTATAAGTGCATCCTATGCCGTTTGTAAGAGAAGTTGATGTTTTTGAACACTCCTGATTATAGTAAACCGTTCCGGGTGCTCCCATCGGAAGTAATTTGCCGTCGTCCATCAGCTGAAACGTAAATAAATCATGCCCCCATGCATTCGGTTTTTTTCCGTTACCGTTAACATCAACAGATATATAAGTATTTTCGATATTTTCAATCATTATCAACATTCCGTTTTTAATTACAAATTGCCCGTCATCTAACGGATTTGCTTTAATTTTACCTGACTTTTTCGAATAATTATTGTAAATATCTATACTTTGCACCGAGTTTTCCGTTGTTCCTCCCGCACAAATTACAGTACTTGCATTTGTACCATGGACTCCGCCCCAGCTGCAGTCAACCGGAGAATCGAAATAAGGCATGATTATAGATTTTAACTTCCTGTTCGCTGCATTTTGTGAAGTAACTGTTTCACCCTGCTCATAACTTGCACGTGTCAAAGCCTGCTGCAAAACGGAATAAGCTTCTTTTAATCCTGTCTGCAATTCTTTTCTCTGCTTATTTGCAATCAATACAGGCATGGTCATTGCAGCAACCACACCAATAATCCCCAAAGTAATTAAAACTTCTGCAAGTGTAAACCCCTTTAACCCGTTGCTATAAGTTAGTTTTGCGGGGGGGGGCAATTCTTAACGCTTTTAAATTCATCATTTCAGCCTCCTTTTTATCTTTTTAATTATTTACTATTTCGGTGGTTTTGTCAAGTTTAAGGACTAAAAAGTAAATGTATCGGGATTTGACTCCTCATTTACACGTTCGTTTCTGTTAAGATTTGATATTGCCGCCATATCGTCATCGGTAAGCTTGAAATCAAATATTCCCGCATTTTCTTTAAGCCTTTCTTCATGAACGGATTTCGGGAGAACTATCAAGCCTCTTTGAACTTCCCATCTCAGCACAATTTGAGAAACAGATTTACAGTATTTATCGGCAAGTGATTGTAAAAATTTATCTTTAAAAACTTTTCCTCTTGCGACAGGGCTCCAGCATTCAACTGCAATACCTTTATCCTCATTATATTTAACAAGTTCTTCCTGTGTAAGGTAAGGATGAACTTCAATCTGGTTTACTGCGGGGATAATTTCTGCCGAATTCAAAAGTTCTTTCATGTGCTGGGGGTGAAAGTTGCTGACGCCTATTGCTCTGAATACTCCTTTTTTATAGTATTCTTCCATAATTTTCCATGTTTCGACAAAGACATCTTTGACAGGCCAGTGAATTAAAAACAAATCAATGTAATCTGTATCAAGATTTTTAAGACTTTCTTCAATAACTTCACGCTGTTTATGTGCGCGCATATCATCGTTCCAAATTTTTGTTGTTATAAAAATTTCTTTACGGTCAATACCGCTATGTTTAATTCCTTTTGCAACATCTGCTTCATTAAAATAAAATTTAGCAGTATCAATATGTCTGTAACCAAGGTTAAGGGCAGTTTTGACTGCTTCGGCGGTTTCATCTCCGCTGTTATAAACACCTAAGCCCAGAACAGGGATTTCAACTCCGTTGTTTAAAGTTTTGCTCTCGTTATAAATCATAATTTTCCTTTTTTTTTAAATGTTTTCAAATTTAACTTTATTTGAATACAAATTATCTATTAACTGTGCAATATTTTCTTTGTCTTTTTTGTCCATAACTTTGATGTTGTCATAGCATCGTGTCATAACTTTAGCGGGTTCAACGGGTTTGTATTCATAGTTTTTATTGTTAACCCAGCTTGTAACTTTTTCCGTTACAGGGTCAATCTTTTTTATTATGCTCACTGTTTTTCCGTCGCGTTTGTATATTGAAATTGTTATAATTTTTCCTGTTTCCGAATCGTATTCCTGTATCGAGGAAATTTTTGTTTCGTCTTTAACATTAAAGTTTATTGTACGGAGTTTTTTACCTGTTTCAGGGTCGTATTCATCAACTGATTTATACAGAACATAATTAATTGTTCTTAGCTTCTTACCTGTTTTGCGGTCGTATTCGTCAACAGAGCGTATTTTTTTATCGTTGAAATAATCATAATGTGTTGTTTTTACTTTTGAACCGGTAGTAACATCAAATTCAATAATTTTATCAACAGACTTTCCGTTTTTGCGATAAACCACTTCTTCTCTTGTTTCAGGATGCATATTTGAGTAAAGAAGCTGCAAATGAGAGCTGTCTTTCTCTACAGGAAGGACCTTTTGAATTGCAGTCAATAATTTCATAATTAATTCTCCTACATATATAATACATGATTACTTTTTTATGTAAAGTATTATACATAATTAAAATTCGTAAAATATTACCCGACACGGCATATTACAACAATATATTAACCTCTTTTTGCAAGAAGTTTCAAAAAAGTTTTGTAATCCGTCCCCCAGCTTGCCATTGCATTTAATACAGGTGCAAGGCTGTAGCCGACGTCTGTGAGTGTGTATTCGACACGAGGCGGAATTTGTGCAAACACTTCTCTTTTTACAAGTCCGTCATCTTCCATAGAGCGGAGATTTGTCGTTAAAACTTTTTGAGATATTCCGCTGCAGGCTTTCTTTAATTCCCCGAAACGTTTCGTACCGTTTAATAAATCCCTTATTATTAAAATTTTCCATTTTTCCCCGATAAGCTTTAGTGTCGTTTCGACAGGACACTTTGGAAGCTCCTTTAATTCCATAAATTCTCCTTTAGTATCTTTTGGTAATTAAATAACAAATTAATACTAGCAGATTATCATAATAAAGTCAAAAATTTAGACCGCAATCAGCGGTCTAAATAATTAATTATTGCATGTGCAAATGCCTTACTTGATTGGAAGTTTTGACCTGTTATAAGGTTTCCGTCCTCTACGATGTTAACTTCTCCGATGCCGCCTTCTACAAATTCGGCGCCCGCATCTTTAAGTGCATCTTCCAAAAAGAAAGGAGTAAGATTTTCTTTTTTATAATAATATTCTTCTTCATTTGTAAAGCAGGTGAGTTTTCTGCCGTTTACAAAAGGTATTCCGTCTTTTTTTGCGGCAAGAAGTCCTGCAGGACCGTGGCAAACTGCAGCGATAAGTTTTTTTCTTTCGGAAAAGTCATTAATAATTTCCCCTAAAGTTTCGTTTTTGTAAAGATCAAACATCGGACCGTGACCGCCCGGCAATACAATTGCATCACAGGATGTAAAATCAACCGTGTTTAGCTGTTCCGTATCGCCTAGTGCCTCTTTTGCTTTATTCCACCTGATATCGTCTAAAAGATTTTCACTGTCAGGATCAAGCGGGGCGGCTCCGCCCGCGGGTGTCGCAACGATTACTGTATAACCCTGTTCGATAAAGGCAAGATAAGGTACTGCAAATTCTTCAAACCACAAACCTGTTTTGTGTTTTTCGTCAAAATGGTCTGCCTGTGTTACAACCATTAAAATTTTTTTTGGTTTTTCTATTTCACATATTTCGCAGACTTCCGCCTCAAAAATTTCTTCATTATTATTTTCGGACATAAATTATTCCTCCCTTTTTTATAATGAAATCACACAGATGCCAAATCTTCATTAGTATAAAGGGCTATATAAATTTATAAATCAGGTAATAAATTATTGAGGAAATAATCATACATGCAGGAATTGTAAGAACCCATGCTATAACGATATTTCCGACAACGCGCCACTTAACCGCATGTGCATGGAAAGTTGAACCAACCCCCATAATTGCCGTTGAAATTACATGCGTTGTGCTCAGAGGTATACCGAAATGCGAAGCAGTTAAGATTAAGCCTGCCGCCGATGTTTCTGCCGCAAAACCGTGGATTGGTTTAAGCTTAATTATTTTATGCCCCATTGTTTTAATTATTTTCCATCCGCCGTTCATCGTACCTGCCGCCATAGTAAGCGCGCATGCGATTATTACGTATATCGGAATTTCAAAATCTCCTGTCGGACTTTTATGCAGAACTCCGCCTGCCAGAAGCGCAAGAGTAATTATCCCCATTGTTTTTTGAGCATCGTTTGAGCCGTGGCTCAATGCCATTAAACCCGATGAGATTAGCTGTAATTTTCTGAACTGCTTGTTAACTGTCTGCGGGCTTTCTCTCAAGATAATGATTACCCAAGCTATTAAAAGCATTAATGTAAAGCCGACGCAAAATCCAAGAACCGGTGATGTAAACATGGGTACGATTACTTTGTCTAAAAGTGTATGAAAATGAACAACATCTATACCCGCTTTAACAATTGACGCTCCTAAAAGACCGCCTATAAGTGCATGTGAAGAACTTGACGGAAGCCCGAGCCACCACGTAAATAAATTCCAGATGACAGCCGCAAGAAGCGCGCAGAATATTACCGTAAGTGTAATCATATCAGCGTTTACAATCCCCGAACCGATTGTTTTTGCAACGTGTGTTCCGGTTAAGGCTCCCACAAACTCCAAACTCGCTCCGAAAAGTACAGCCTGCTTGGGTGAAAGAACTTTTGTCGATACAACCGTTGCAATTGCGTTTGCACAATCATGAAAACCGTTTATGAATTCAAATGCCAGAGCTACAAGTACTACAGCTATTAAAAGTAAAATCGTTATACTCATTTTTTCCCTTGCCTAACTTTGTTTCAATACTACATTCAGAATTGTATCCGATACGAAGAAACAAGCATCAAAAGCATTTTCAATTTCTTTATACATATCTCTTAATTTAATAACATCAAGAGCTTCATACTGTCCTGAAAACAAATTACCCATGGCACGGCGGTGAATTTCATCTCCGTGAGATTCAATTTCTTTCATTTCGATATTAAGTTCGGTAATTTCCTCAACGTCGGAAACTTTTTTGAACTGTTTTATAATTTCACCGAGTTTTTCCGTTGCCTGAACCAAAGTTAAAGCCTGTTCTTTCATTTCGTCCGTGTAGTTGTCTAATCTGTACACTTCCAAATTCAAACAGGCCTTTACGATTTTTTTTGTTATTTTGTTAAGCTGAACCGATATGGTTTGAATATCTNNTAAGCTGAACCGCTATGGTTTGAATATCTTCCCTCTCAATAGGGGTTATGAAACTTTTGTTCAGCTGTTTTAAACAGGCTTTATACGAAAGTTTACCTTTCCTTTTATATTTAAGAGCTTTCTCCTTATATTCATCGTTTAAATGGTTATGCATAATTTCGTCATAAAGTTTAGCGGTTTTAAGGCAAATTTCCGCACTTTCCTGAAAGTATGTAAAAAACATCTTATCTTCAGGAGGCATAATGTACGACATTAAATTGAATTTTGGCATGATATAAATCTCCTTTTCATACACACACGCCCAGCATAACCAAAAAACATTTTGTTGAAAAGTGTATGTTTACAATTTGTAATCAAGAAGTCTGCCTTCACATGTTACATAATGTAAAGATAAATTTTAAATTGCCTGAAACCCGCTTATAATCCCTCATAGGATAGGATAGGATAGGATGCGATGCCCTTGTATCAAGTTTTTTCAGGTTTTGCCGTAGCTTGTACTATTAGAAAGGAGTAATTTATGAGTAATATTGAAGGCAGCGGCGGCGATTTATTAAAACTCGGGAAAAAAGGCAGTCAAATTAATTTAGGCATATTTAACGGTAAAGGTATTGCTAAGAATGATGTAAATAAATCTATTTTTGAAAAATTTGACTTTAATAATGATGGCAAACTTGATGAAAAAGAAGTCAAAGCATTAAAGGCATTTTTGTTAAACCGTGCGGGTGATGACGGTATATTATCAAAAAGAGAAGTGAAAGGCATAAAGCAATTCGGTACAAAAAAATCTGACGTAAATAATTTTTATGCGGCATTGAATGACATGTATTCCCAGCAGATGGCTGCAAACAATCTGCCTGATGAAAAACCGGCTACTGCTCCTGTTCAGGCAGAAGAAATACCATCTGCACAGGAGCAGGTTGAAAATCCTGTTGAGGAACATGTAACTGTCACTGCTGATGAGGTACAAGAACAGGAACAACCCGAACATGCAGAAAAACCTGAGAATATTAATCATCAATATAAAGTTAATTATAAAGACACATGGTACGGCATTGTTCAGGCAAAATATGGTATTAAAGACCATAAGCAGACAATGGAAATCGTAAGGTTGTTAAAAGCACAAAATAATGTTAATCCTAAAGCAGCAAATATGCCTGAGGAAATTACTTTGCCTGATAATATAATATTGAAAGACGGTACAGAAGTTAAAATGTCAGATATTGAGGCGGCGGTTGATCAATCCCACTGGGGATTTAAGACAACAAGTGAAACAGGCAGATATACCATTACTCAGAATGGCGGGACGAAATATTATGCCGCTGACGGTACGGAATTAAAACAGAGTTATTACGAGGCTGTAGAAGCATCACCCGATAAACGAAAAATGTCTGAAAACGCTTCGGGCAGATACTCTTATACTGCAGAGAACGGAGAAACATGGTATTTTGCGGCAGACGGTACCCCGATTAAAAAAGAATACTATGAACAGCGTGAAACGGAGTACACTGCTGTTAACTCGCAAAAAGAAACAGTTAAAAATGCAAGAGCTGCTTTTCAACAACAGCTTGACCGAGATGGCTGGGCAGGTAAAACAGCCGACGCCGTGAGTGTTTTATGGAATTCCGATAACAGAGCGGTTAAGGTTGAAGAAGATTTAAAGACTTATGAAAATCAGATAAAAGAATTACAAACGGCTCAATCTAAAGGGGCAGCAGAATTTAGTTCTAAATTTAAAGAAATTTACGGAGTAGACTATGATCCCGCAAAAATAGCAGAGTACGAAGCAAATCCTACAGATGAAAATTACAAAAAAGCTTACGGAACAAAAAATGATATCCACAAGCGTGTAATGGATTACAATAAATCTCAGCAGCAAGGTGCTTCTGCTGTCAAAACAACAGTAGTGGTCGCAGCTTCCGCAGCGGCTGCTGCAGCTACGGGCGGAGCGTCTCTGGCAGCAACTGCAGCTGTTGCAGGTGCTTCAACTATGGCAGCAAGAGCGGCTGTTGAAGTTACAGACCTTGCTACAAACAATATTGACGGAGATGTTAATGCTCAGAATCTGGATAATATTGCAAAACAAGCTATGGTTGAAGGAACAATTACAGCCGCAACTGCCGGTATAGTAAAAGGCGCAGGCGGATTAGCCGGAAAAACAATATCTAAAACAGCCTCTAAAACAACAGGCGGAACTCCGGCGCCTATTCCTAAGGCTCCTGCCGGAAATTCAGGTCTTGTTGTAAGAACTGTATCTTCTAAAACTTCTAATGCAGGTTCGGCAGGGGCAAGAGCCGGAGAAAACGGGGCAAAAGTAACCGGTGCAGCATCTGAAACAGCATCTGCTGCCGGTAATGTAAACTTAAATTTTGTTAAAAATATAGCCTCAAAATTAGGCAGCAGCAGTAAGATTTCAAATCTTACAACTGCTGAAAAAGCACAACTCGATCAAATTATCGGCGTGCCTATAGAAACAATTGCAAAAATGCCTAAAAGTGAATTTCGATCTTTAATACTTAAATTTCATCCCGACAAAAATCCGGATAAAGAACTTGCACACGAAATTTTTACAATAATACAGAACTTGCGTTCAGCAGCTTAAATGTTGTTTATTACAATTTTCAGGCTCGGCATGTATCATAATTGTTACGTGTCCGAGCTTTTCTTCAATTAAATTTTCGATTTTATCACAGATTTTATGGCATTCATTGATAGTCATATCATCAGGGAAAAGCATTGTTATTTCAATGTCTTTTGACGGACCGCAGCGGCGGGCTTTAAGATTTTTGTAACCCTTAACGCATTCATTATCATATGAACTGATTATTTCTTCTATTAATTTTAATTCTTCGGAGGGTAAAGACCCGTCAAGTAAATTATTTAAGGTTTCTTTTGAAATAGAAAAACCTGCTTTTAAAATAAATAATGCGACCAGTATTGCGATTATCGGGTCTAATATCTCAATTCCTGTTATTTTGATTAAAATTAACCCTGCCATTACGCCGAGTGATGAATATATATCTGTTCTTAAGTGTTCACCGTCTGCAAAGAGAGATATGGAGTTTGATTTTTTTGCAACTTTAAAAAGATATCTGCTTACGAAAAAGTTTGCGATAACTGCGAAAAGCATTACACCGATACCGAGAGTTGTGTCAACTTCAAATGTATGATGCAAAAACAATTTCTTACAGGCTTCGTAAATAATATAAAAGGCTGCAAAAATTATCAATCCGCCTTCGATAAATCCTGACATGTCCTCATATTTTCCGTGTCCGAAAGGGTGTGTTTCGTCAGCCGGTTCGGAAGATTTCATTACGGCAAAAAAAGTAAGCACAGATGCAAGAAAATCGCTCAGCGAGTGTATGGCTTCAGAAATGATACTTATAGAACCAGAGATTACACCTGCAACAAATTTTAAAATGATTATTACGGCGTTGGAAGTTATTGAAAGACCCGCTGCCAATTTTTTTTCTGTTATAATATTCATTTTCGTTTCAAACATTTTAGCATATTTTTGGTGCTTTTATCAACCCTTAACGACTCGCAGATTTTTTGGATACTTTTGTTAAACGTCCAATTGTCAAGTTTTGATGTTTTTAAGTATTCCAGAGTTTTTTCGGGCTGTTTTACATAGCATATTGAAAGCGCCCAGGCAACAGCCATTCTTGAATAATACCTTTCATCTCTGAAATTGTCGATTAAGTCTAAAACCCTGTCAATGTAATCATTATCTATAAAGTATGAAAGAAGCATGACGTAACCGAAGCGGATATCGTATTCTTCTTTTGATGTAAAATAAGGTTGAATAAAATTCCATACAAGTTCTTTATTGTTATTTGTAAATTTCAGACCGACACAGAAGGTGTCACAGACTGCCCAGTTATTAATTTTCGGGACAAAATCCTTTACAAGTTCAAGAATTTCTTCGGGGCTTTTTTTAATAAGTCCGATAACCATTCCCTGAAGCATAATTTCTTCCATATATTGGCAGTCAGTCTGTTTTATAAAATCTTCCCATTCTCCGCTTTTATGAATTTCTTTTGCGATTTTTCGCAGAACAGGCAGTCTTACCCCGAGAACGTTATTAATGTTTGGAATAAGTGAGGAAAAAAATTCTTTGTAATCATTTTCTGCTTTTTCAAGAATTTGTAGTTTTATATCCATAACCGGATTTTAACATAAAAGCCGTCAGGAAATAACTTTTTCTTTTTAATCATCGATGAATTCCCGGTGGTATCCGTATGCTTTTTCTCTTTTTTTGTTGCAAACATCTTTAATTCTGCTAAATGCGCTGTAACTGGTGGATTTACCCTGCTGAATTAACAATTCGTTGACTTCTTTTGCGTTTTTAAAAATTTCCCCTGTTTCAACACATCTTATTTTTTTAGGTTCTTGTCTAAACGACTGGCAGGGTTTGAGTTTTTTTGTAACAGAAAGAAAATTTCTTTGCTTACTCTATATGTACCTATGGTGGAAGCTTCGTGCATTAACCTTATGATGTAAGGTGTTTTTTTGAATTTTACTTTTTGCATAATGTTCTCCTTTTGACCAATCTCATTTGGTAATTTTTTAAATTGTAAAAATGCTTATAATAATGTGTTTAGGGATTTTTTGATAAATCACACTTGGTAGAAAATGTTAATAAAAAAATCCATAATTAATTTATGGCTAAATCTGATTTAAAAAAGCTTGGTAAAAATATCAAATTTTTGCGAAAAGCTAAGGGTTTATCGCAAGAAAAACTGGCTGAAATGATAAACAGAAGCAGGAACTATATTGGTATGATTGAGCGTGCAGAAGTAAACGACCTGTTGATACTTTGTTTGATATAGCTAAGGCTTTACATAAAAATATCAAAGAACTATTTGATAATTAAAAGTATATCATAAAACAAAGTATGATGCAATAAGTTATCGTCTAATATACTATTTTAAAAAATAATAATAAACTTTAATATAATAAAATGAGTCGTAATAGCAGTTACATCAAAACCATTGTAGGGTCTAATATAAAAAGAATTAGGGAATTACGCGGACTTACTCAAGATGATTTAAGTGAAGTTATTAACATGAATACTTCTGCATTGAGTGATATTGAACGTGGTTTAACATATCCAAAGCCTGAAAATTTAGCTAAAATCGCACAAGCATTAAAAGTGCCTTATGAATTATTATATGTTAATGCTCTTTATGACCCGGAAGTTGTAAACGAGGATTTTAATAAGCGCATTGAGCTAATTAAACAAAATCCGGAAAAGTTTACTATTATATATAATTATTTAAAAATACTAACACTTTAATTGATAAATGAACTAGTTTTTTTATAGTACCTTTAAGAATATATAATGTAATTTATTTTCGTTTACGAAGCTTATAATTAAATCATATCAGTGATGATAAAAATATGCAGCAACAAAATGAAAAACTTTTACAATTATCGCTAAAATTAGGTGAAATTTTAAAAGAATTACGCAAAAATAGGTCAGAGTTAACTCTTGAAAAATTAGCTTATGAGTATGATATTCCTATAGGTACATTAAGCAAAATAGAAAGAGGCAAGCAAAAATGTCAGTTTGTAAATCTTTGGAAGATTTCAGAAGCTATTGGTATAAGATGTTCTGATATTGTTAAAATGTTAGAAGAAAAAATGGGTGACGATTTTACTTTAATAGATGAATGAGCAAGCTTAGGGGGAGGCATCCTTATTAACTATACTTTTTTCAAAAGAACAGCGGCGTGAGCTTCTATTGCAAGTTCCTGTCCTACCGCGTCCATTTTTTCATTTGTTTTAGCCTTTATTGAAATTCGTTCTGGTTCAATCGAGAGGATTTGGCATAAAACCTCTTTCATTTTTGGAATATAAGGCATCATTTTCGGCTGCTGGGCAATAATGTTACTGTCAATGTTTTCTATTGCGTATTTTTTTGCTTTTATAAGCTTGTAAACATCTTTCAACAAAACAGTACTGTCAGCGTCTTTGTACAGTTCATCAGTATCGGGGAAAAGAGTTCCTATATCGGAAAGTGCAAGCGCACCCAACATTGCATCAATTATTGCGTGAATAAGGACGTCTGCATCCGAATGCCCCAAAAGTCCTTTTTCATGCGTAATTTTAACCCCGCCGATAATTAAATCTCTTCCTTCGGTGAGTTTGTGGATATCGTAGCCTAAACCTATTCTATACATTGTTTACCTCATATACATATTGATAGCTTTTACAAAACCGTTATTTTCAACGGTATCTGTTATGAAATCGGCACATTCTTTTAATTCGGCTGTGCCGTTTCCCATTGCAACTTTTATTCCGCCTGCTTTCAAAAGTTCGATGTCGTTATTCTGGTCGCCTATTGTAAGAACTTCGTCTTTTTTAATTCCCCATTCTTTGCACAAATATTCTACGGCACAAGATTTTCTTGCGTCTTTGTTAGAAATTTCGCAAAAATAAGGAGTTGATTTAACTATGTACAGTTCGGGGTAATTTTTTTCAAGATAGTTAACCCATTCGGTAACAGTATCCGCATCGCCGTATTTAATTGCAAGAATTTTATTTACGTTTTTGATTTCCAAGCTTTCAAACGGGCACACAGTGTATTCTATATATCTTGCATCAGTGTATTTTCTGATTGTTTCATCATCTTTTTCCACATACAAAACGTCATCCATATATAGATTAATATGAATATTATTTTCTTTCGCCCATTTTATAATTTCTTTTGCATGTTCGGGGTCTAAATCTTTTCTGTAATGAACTTTTCCGTTATCGCAATTATCCTTAATCATTCCGCCCTGATATGAAACAATTGGCGTATCCAGACCAAGTTCATCGGCAAGAAATGTTGCGGCCTTATGCATTCTGCCTGTTACGAGAACTACTTTAACCCCGCGTTCGGTAAGTTTTCTGATACAGTCTTTAACCTCGGGAGTAAAGCCGAAATCCCATTTCAGAATTGTCCCGTCAATGTCTGTCGCAACCATTTTAATCATTATCTTTTCCCCCTGAGCAATGCACAAAGCGTCTTTGCGTCATTAATTTGCCCGTTATCAATCATCTTTAACACATCATCATATTTGTACTCAAATGCCTGAATAATTTCACCTTCGTCAGGGTGGCAGTGAGTGAATTCCAAATCTTCCGCTTTGTAAAGATAAAGTTTTTCATCGCTGTAACCGGGTGATGTGTAAACATAACCTAAATCAGTCCATTTATTTGCGCAGTATCCCGTCTCTTCTTCCAGTTCACGTTTAGCGGCTTCAAACGGATCTTCACCCTGCTCAAGTTTTCCTGCGGGAAGTTCAAGCATAACTTCTTTCATGGGATACCTGAACTGTTTTACAAGAAGAATTTTGTCTCCCTTAAAAGCTAAAATAACAACTCCGCCTGAATGCTTGACAACTTCCCTGAAAGTTTTCTGACCTGTTGAAAGCTCTACGCTGTCTTTGTAAAGCTTAACAACTCTGCCGTCAAAAATAAGCTCTGAATTAATAGTTTTTTCCATGAATTCCATATGTGAATATTAGCATGAAAAATTTTATAAAGCACGGATTATTGCTTTTATGTTTATATCCGTAACTTTCAGTAATGCAACGGTTCGTGCGGTTTCGTCAAAATTCCCGAGATTTTTTAATACTTCGGCTGTTTTCAAAATTAATGTCTGGTTATTTGATTTCAAAAGTTCGCGGATTGCAAGCACGTCCGTCGCAAAATCCAATGCCGTAAATACTAGAGGACTGTCCTCTTTCAACTCGTCATTAATATATTTTTCAAGTTCTTTTTTATCGGCATTTTTCAAAAGCCTTTTAATATCCTGAATTTCGTTTTTTGTTTCTTTGCTTTCGTCAAAAGTGTATTCATCGTTTTCCGTCAGAATATCAAATTTTTCCTGCGCATTAAGGATTACAATAGCCGCTTTGCTGTCGTTATGGTTATTAACAAGCCGTTCAAATACTTCAAACAGCTCAAAGTCAAATACACAGGAAAGAGGTAAAATTTCTCCGAGCCCGTTTATAATATAGTTTATGGCGAGAAGCGTATTTTCATAGTATTTGTCGAGCAAATCAAACAGGTTTTCAAGATACGGAATTTCACCGGCAATATTTTCGGGCATTGTGGAATTTTTCATAGTGTCGAAAATTGCAGGGACAGCATTTTTATTTCCGTATGCGACCAGAAATTTTACGGCTGCAAGTTTGTCAAAGTCATCACCATTGTTTAATTTTGTGACAGCAATGTGATAAGCTTCTTCATCATTCCATTGTGCAAGAGCTGATGCGCAATTTTGCGCGAGATATTCATTGTCCGAGTATGCGTTCGCTTTTAAAAATTCATGCGCAAGCGGATCCTGAATTTTCGCAAAATATTTTGCTGCATAAATTTTTTCTTCAACTGTTCCATTTTCGAACCTCTCCAGCATTAAGTCTGTCAAATCTTCATCAGCGTATTTTACGAGTGAAGAAACAATTACATCTTCATAGTATGGAGAGTAGTATTTTAAAAATTCAATTAAGTTTTTGTAGTTAGTTTCGTTAATCTCGTTTGCAATCCTCTGCGCAACGTTATTTTTAACGAAGTCAAACAAAAAACTGTCACTGTCAACAAGTTCTTTGAACAGTTTTGTATCGGCATTATTGACTAAATCCCGTGCGGCGGTTTCATAGTCATTTTTATTTTTGCCCGTAAGTTTTTTTAAATTTTCAGACATAATAATAAGTTTTTAATCCAGATAGAATACAGTAATAACTTTATGACCCTCTTCAGCATATTGAACGGCATTATGTAAAGTTTTACTTGTATGTGATAAGAAACAAATCAACTGGTTGCAGTCATCGATAATTTCTCTATTGCAAACACGTGATGCATCTGCTAAAGTCATCATTGCTCTGTCAGGATGCTCAACAATATTGGGAACACCGATAAGCTGATTTTGGACGTCTGATGGCTGCTGGCCGATAGTCTGCGGCAAAATAACTTTTAATTTATCGGGATTAGCTTTCATAGCACCGCGGATAGCTGCCGCGTTTGTTCCCGAAGAACCGCCCGATGTAATAATTGTATTTCCCTGCATTACAAGAGCCGTTGCAAGTGTTTCAATCATCTGCTGATGAGTAATCGGAAGATTGCGGCTTCCGATAATTGCAATTCTTTTTGCAGATTGCTGAATAGTAGCTAATTCCATTGCAAGTTCGTCAACGGTATCAGGTGAATCTGACGCCACGGTGTCCATATCATCAATCGGCACCATAATTGAATTTTCTTTTGCATCATCTTCAGAACCCATAAATATATTCATCATGTCAGTTTTCACCATTTTTCCTACTTTCTAATTGCAATCTTTACGTTTTTAGTTTATGCTGATTATATCACAAAAATTTGATTTTGGGAATAGGGATATGGAAAATATACTGGATAATCTTAACAAAGAACAGAGAGAAGCAGTTCAGACCGTTCAGGGACCTTTGCTTGTTTTAGCGGGTGCAGGGAGCGGCAAAACAAAATTACTTACCTCAAGAATTGCATATTTAATACAGAACGGCGTAAAACCGAGAAATATTCTTGCCGTAACATTTACCAACAAAGCCGCTAAGGAAATGAAAGAGCGTCTCGGAAATATTTTGGGACAGGATGTTGTTAAATACATGTGGGTCGGAACTTTCCACGGAATCTGCGGAAGAATTTTAAGAGAAAATATTGAAAATTACAGTTTTCAATCAGGTAAAAAGCTCGATAAAAATTTCTCGATTTATGATGAAACGGACAGTAACGCTGTGATTAAACAGGCTGTTAAAAAATTAAATCTAGATGACAAAGTTTATGCCCCTAAACTTGTGAAAACAATTATATCCAATGCAAAAAACAAAATGCAGGATGCATATACGTTTGCGACTTTTGCAAGAGATTTTAAATCACAGAAGATTGCGGCAATATACGAAGAATATGAAAATGCTTTAAATAACAATAATGCAATTGATTTTGATGATATGCTGCTGTTGACCGTAAAACTTCTTGAACAGTGCAAAGAAGTTCGTCAATTGTATTATGACAGATTTCAACATATTCTCGTTGACGAGTTTCAAGATACAAACATGGCTCAATACAAGCTTATTAATATGTTATACACCAACAACGAAGCTGAAATCCCCGAAGAACGTTCGCTTTGCGTTGTAGGTGATGTTGACCAATCAATTTACAGCTGGCGCGGTGCCGATTACACTATTATTTTGAATTTTCAAAAAGACTTTAAAAAGACAAAATTAATTAAGCTTGAGCAAAACTACCGTTCAACCGCAAATATTTTGAACGTTGCAAACGCGATTATCGAAAATAATACCGAGCGTGTTGATAAAGTTCTGTATTCGAATAAAGGCGACGGTGAACTTATTGATTATTTTGAAGCTCAGGATGAAGCTGACGAAGCCAACTTTATTGCAAGCCGTATAAAGCAGGACAGCGGAGGCGATTATAACCGTTTTGCAATTCTTTACCGTACAAATTCACAGTCCCGTGCTCTTGAAGAAGCATGTATGGCAGCGGGTATTCCCTACAGAATTTACGGCGGTCTGAAATTCTACGACCGTAAAGAAATTAAAGATATTATCGCGTATCTTAAATTAATCTACAATCCTGATGATTCTCAAAGTTTCAGAAGAATTGTCAATGTACCAAAGCGCTCAATCGGCGATACAACAATCAAAAATTTATCTGATTTTGCTGATAAAGAGGACATAAGCTTATTTCAAGCATGTCAGAGAATTGAAGAAGCAATTGAAATTCCGCCGAGAACAAGAGCAAAATTAAGAGATTTTTCACAGCTTATTTTGAAATTCAAAGATGCCGTAACTTCATATTCTTTGCAGGAATTTGTAACCCTTGTCATAGAAAAAACAGGTTATCTGGCAGAATTACAGGCGCAGAATACTCCCGAAAGCGAAGCGGATATTGAAAACTTACAGGAACTTGTAAACGTTGCGGGTGAATTTGTTGCGGAAGAACCTGATAACGCGCTTGGTGAATTTTTGCAGCAAGTTGCTTTAGTATCAGATCTTGACGGAATGGATGATATTACAAATAACGTTACTTTAATGACACTGCACTCCGCAAAAGGTCTTGAATTCCCTGTAGTATTCCTTGCAGGCTGCGACGAGGGTGTATTTCCTCATCAAAGAACATTTAATGTTCCTTCTGAAATGGAAGAAGAACGCCGTTTGATGTATGTAGGTGTTACGCGTGCAGAAGAAAAATTGTATTTGTCATCCGCAAAACGACGTCAAATGTGGGGTGAATACAAATATTACAATCCTTCAAGATTTATTGATGAAATTCCCCGTCAATTGCTGAATTCTATCGGATTTGAAGGTTCAACCAGCGGTACATCCACATTCCAGAATGCCGTATCTAAAGCTCGTACCGGAAAATCTGATTTTTCATATTCTGCTGCTCAATCAGATAGCTATGGATATGTAAAACCATCATCAGGGTTTGGTAAAGGCTTTGTTGCTCCGACAAAAGGACTTGCAACGGGCAATTCTCAAAGTGACAGACAAAAACAAAATTCTTCATATTATAATAAACCTCAAAGAACTCCAAGTCGTACAATTCTTGTTAAATCAAAAGAGAATAAACAGCGTGATGAAGAAAAAGTTAAAGAATTTTTCAAAGATAATGCCATAAAGCGTATGCTTGAAGAAAAGAAGCAAAAAGAACGCATGCAGCAGGAAGCAGAAGCCGAGCGCCAGAAGAAAATGGAAACAACAGCTCCGATTGAATACGTATTTAATGAAGGAGAAAGAGTTTTCCATGACAAGCTCGGCATCGGTCATATAAAAGAGGTTACGCAAATCGGCGACAGCATGATGTATACGATTGACTTCGGGCGTCAGGGTATAAAAGCAATGGATGCGGCTTACGCTAAACTGAAAAAGTTTTAATATTATTAATCTTCAACATCAAAAAGTTTTGCAGCGTTTACATTCAAAGCTTCTGCTATTTTGTGCACCATTTTTAAACTTATATTTTTATGTCCGTTTTCGATTAAACTTAAATAATTTTCAGTACACGAAATTTTCTCAGATAAACTTTCTTGTGTTAAATCTTTTAGTTTCCTATAATACTTTATTTTCAATCCAATTCGTTTTTTAAACTGCTCAAAGTTCATAATGTTAAAATATATGACTTGACAGTAAAATTTAATTACCTTATTATATGTATTAATATAACTATTAGTCAAAGCGTAAGAGAGAAATTATGGATAACAAAACACTGGAGAAAGAAATTTTGGGAAGCCTCGATGTCATTAAGCAAACTATTGATAACCTTTATGAAACAAATTATGAGTGTATTACAGATATCAGAAGCCGCCTGGAATACCTTAATCTGATAATTGTAAAAAATAACAAAGAATAAAGATTATACATTTACCTGAACATATATCCCCCCGGAGCTCCTAATGTCGGGCTTTTTCTAAATTGTCTTAATACTGTTGCAGAATAAGGTAATTCTTCATACATTTTTAATTCTTCAGGAAATGGTGAAACTTTCATTCCTGCATATGTTTCTATGATTTTTTTATCATATTCTTCAATCCCTGATGATTTTGTAACTTCAACATTTTTTATTGTGCCGTCTTTAAGAATTGTGCATTTAATAACAGGTTCTTGAGGAATATAGCTGTAAATTGTCGGAATTCTATCAAACATATATTTGCTGACTCTGTCAATATATTTTTTATAAGCCTCTTGAACTTCTGCAGGAGGCTCAACCGGCATAATTGACATTCTTGCAGATTGGAACTTTTCTACTTTGTGCTGAAATCCGCTTGTCATTACAATATTTGCAAGGTTTGCTTCTTTGGGGAAAGGTTTGAACGGAGCTGATTTTTCAACAGCTTCAACTACGGCTTTGTCAAGCCCTGTCCCGCTTTTCTGCTCAAGTTTTATGTCAGTAACACTTCCATCCGGATGAATTGTATAGCTGACTGAAGAAGTTGCATTTTCAGTCCCTTTATAATTCAAATTGCTTTTTATAATGCTTTGAACTTCCTGACCATATTCATCAACAAATTTATTTACGTCAAAATTGTCTGCAGAAACACAATTAATGCCCATTAGTAAAAATAACATGTAACATATAAATTTTTTCATATACCAACCCTCTTTGAAACTTAAAACGTTACGTTTTATTTAAAACGGCGCATCATTTTCATTGCTTTGTTAATTGCATGTTTGCCCATTTTACCGCCAAGCGCATTAGGATTTGGCATCCCGCCCATTTTACCGAACATGTTTTTCATATCTGACATACCCTTCATCATCATGCGCATTTGCTCAAACTGTTTTATGTATGTATTAATTTCCGCCAAATCCATTCCGCAGCCTTTTGCAATACGTTTTTTGCGGCTTGTATTTATTAAATCGGGATTTGAACGTTCTTCAGGCGTCATGCTTGATATGAATACTTCCATTTTCTTGAATTGCTTTTCGCCTTCATGAGAAATTTTGTCTCTGTCATCTTTGCCTATGTTAAGTCCCAGCATGCCCAGTAAATTACCCATAGATCCGAAAGCTTGCATTTGTTTCTGCATTTTTAAAAAATCATTGTAAGAAAAATTGTTCTTACTCATTTTTTCTTCAAGTTCACGAGCTTGTTTTTCATCAAAAACTTCTTGAGCACGTTCCACAAGTGATACGATATCACCCATTCCTAAGATACGTGTTGCCATTCGTTCAGGGTAAAAATCTTCTAAAGCGTTAAGTTTTTCGCCTGTACCCGTCAATTTAATAGGTTTGTCTGTACAGTATACAACGCTTAATGCAGCCCCCCCGCGGCTGTCACCGTCGAGTTTTGTTAATACAAGACCTGTAAGCCCTAATTGTGCATCAAAGTTTTCTGCAACATTAACGGCTTCCTGACCTGTCATCGCATCAATTACAAGAAGTTTTTCGGCAGGGTGGAAAATTCTGTCTATTAAAAGAAGTTCTGCCATCATGTCAGTATCGATTTGTAATCGACCTGCAGTATCTAAAATAAGTGTATTAAATCCGTTCTGGTTTGCATAATCAATTGCACTGCGTACAATATGCTGAACATCTTTGCAATCCGGAATTGTAAAAACTTCATTATCAATTTCTTGACCTAATGTTTGCAGTTGTGAAATTGCAGCCGGTCTGTATACGTCACAAGCCACAAGAAGCGGTTTTCTTCCTTCTTTTTTCAGCTTAACCGCAAGTTTTGCGGAAGATGTGGTTTTCCCCGACCCTTGAAGCCCCAGCATCATAATTAAATTTGGATTTCCCGAAAAGTCAAGCGGTTTTAGTTCAGTTCCGAGCAGATTAACAAGTTCATCATGTACAATCTTGATTAATTGCTGCGACGGATCAACGCCTTCCAGAACCTTTTCCCCTTCCGCTTTATCCTTAATTGAAGAAATAAAAGCTTTAACAACACGCAGATTAACATCTGCATCAAGCAGGGCACGTCTTATTTCGCGCAAAGCTTCCTGCATATTGTCCTGTGTAAGCTCTTTCCCTCTTGTTTTGCTTATTATTTCCTGTAATTTTTCACTTAAACTGTCAAACATATTTAAATTATATCATGAACTAATCTTCAATATTATCATAGTTCATATCGGTTTTTACATCATCTTTGTGTTTTTCTTTGTAACTTTCGTAAAGCATCATTGCAGGAACAGATATTGGGAAAGTCAAAACAGTAACAATACCCAAAAGCCCTTTTTTAAATCCCGGTTTATTACTCGGATCAGGATTTTCAGGTGCATTTAAATCGAAACCGTAATCGTCGCCGACGCCGAAATTAATTTTATCGGATAATGGCTGTGAAATGTTATCTGCATTGTTTTGTAATATTGATTTTGTGTTATTAATAAAATGTTTTTTAAAGTTTGCGGGAGTTACTGATTGAATACGCATAATGCTTCCTTTAATAATTACTTTTTTCATGCATTATAAGTCGAACAATATTAATTTATGCTACTTTTATAGTAAAATTTTTACATTATTTTACAAATTAAAAACATCATACATTTTTATGATTTCATTTAAGATTTGGTTTGCTAATATATAACCATACTCCTTAGAGAACTAAGATACACATATCCCTAATCAACAGCTATGCACTTCTAAGTACATAGCTTTTTTTTGCTGTGGTACAATGTAAATGTATAAAAGCACATATTTGAAGGAATATTATTTTGTATAACACACCTCTTATTGAAACAGACAGATTGATACTCAGAAAGTTTACGGAAAATGATATTTCTGCATTATTTTCCATTTTGAGTGATGAAGATGTAAACTGTTATCTGCCGTGGTTTCCTTTAAAATCGTTAGATGAAACAAAAGCGTTTTTTCAAGACCGATATGCCGAAGTATATAAGCAAAAAAGAGGTTATAATTATGCAATATGCTTAAAGACTGATAATATCCCGATCGGGTACGCGAAAATAAGTACAGATGACAGTTATGATTTAGGCTACGGTCTTAAAAAGGAGTTCTGGCATAACGGAATAGTCTTTGAAGCTTGTTCTGCTATTATACTACAGGCAAAAAAAGATGGCATTCCGTATATTACGGCGACTCACGATAAAAATAATTTTCGAAGCGGAAATGTAATGAAACGTTTGGGGATGGTCTATCAGTATTCCTATATGGAACAATGGCAGCCTAAGATATACCTGTTACATTTAGAATGTACCAGATGAATTTTGATAAATCATTAAAATTTGTGTATAAAAAATATTGGAATAATTCGGAAAAACATTTTATTGAAACGTGTATATAAAATTGCTTAAGAGCTTATACTTGACAATAAAAATTTATTTAATACAATAAAAATACATCCAAACAACTGTATGGAGGAGTGCCAGAGCGGTTGATTGGAGCAGTCTTGAAAACTGTCGTACGTTCACGCGTACCGTGGGTTCGAATCCCACCTCCTCCTCCATTTTGAAAGAGCCTTTAAAGGCTCTTTTTTATATGTTATAAATTTAGGTATGATAATAAACGCAGGCGGAAGAACTGATATTGTAAATTATTACAGTGAATGGCTTTTGAAAAGGTTTCAGGAAGGTTTTGTTTACTCAAGAAATCCGTTTTCGCCAAATGTTATTAATAAGTATATTCTCTCTTCTGATTTGGTTGATTGTGTTGTTTTATGTTCTAAAAATTACAGACCAATTTTAGAAAGATTACATGAAATTTCTGATAAATTTAATATTTTTTGCCATTATACGATAACGGCA
>FR900490.1:0-15330 GCA_000438175.1 Fusobacterium sp. CAG:439
CTGGCGGTAAAGGAACAAGATTAGAAGGCTTGACAAGAAATAAGCCAAAGTGTCTTGTGCCTGTTAATAATTTACCTATAATTTTTTATGCCTTTCAAAAATTCAGAGATGCTGAATTTATTATTATTGCGGATTATAAGACCGATGTATTAGAAAAATACTTAAATGTTTTTGCTTCAGAATATAACTTTAGGATAATAAAAGCAGAGAAAAAGGGCACTGCATCCGGAATAAAAGAAGCAATTGAAACGTTTGCAGATGATGAACCGTTTATGATAATGTGGTGCGATCTTATTCTTTCCAATAATTTTAAAATCCCTGAACTTTGTGCCAATTATATCGGTATATCAAAAGATTTTGAATGCCGTTGGTCATATATTGATAATAAGTTTGAAAAAATACCTTCTAAAGATAATGGTGTTGCAGGGCTTTTTATTTTTGCGAATAAATCTTTCTTGAATGGCTTGCCCGAGGAAGGTGCTTTGGTCGGCTGGCTTCAGAACCAGGATATAAAATTTAAAGAGTTAAGTCTATACGGATCTAAAGAAATCGGGACATTAATTTCTTATTCCGACAATAATGATTCTACTCCAAGATGCAGACCGTTTAATTCTATAGAATTCAAAGATGATATTGTAATTAAACGCGGAATAAATGAACAGGGAAAAAGAATTGCCGCTGATGAAATTGCCTGGTATAAACATGTTAAACAGCTCGGGTTTGAGTATATACCACAAATTTATGAATATGAACCTCTTACTATGAAACGAGTTCAGGGTAAAAATATTTATGAGTATGACTGTTTGACTAAAACACAAAAAAGAGCAGTTCTTCGCAGATTAATTTCTGCTTTAAAAGAACTTCATTCGCTTGAAACAGATAAGCCTGTTAATGTTCAGGATGTAGAAGATAATTACGTAAATAAAACTTTTGACAGATTATCAAAGATTGAAAAACTTATACCGTTTGCCGATAAAGAGTTTATTAAGATTAACGGTCAATATTATAAGAACGTGTTTTTTAATAAGGATGAGTTGATTAATGCAGTTAAAAATATATATCCAAAACATTTTTCATTAATTCATGGCGATTGTACATTTTCAAACTTGATGTTTGATACATTCAGTATGAAACCTATATTAATTGATCCCAGAGGATATTTTGGCAAAACAAAACTTTACGGTGATGAAGATTATGATTGGGCAAAGCTGTATTATTCTATTAAAGGAGAGTATGACCAGTTTAACAAAAAGAAATTTACGCTTGACATAAGAGATAAAGATGTTGAGTTTGCTATAAAGCCGAATAATTGGGCTGATATGGAAGAATTTTTCTTTGATTCTCTTCCTTCTGTCGATAAACAAAAAATTAAATTACTTCATGCCGTAATTTGGCTTTCATTAACTACTTATGCCTGGGAAGATTATGACTCTGTATGCGGAGCTTTTTATAACGGAGTTGTAAAATTAGGGGAGGTTCTTTAAGTGTTTGAATTTTCACCTTTGGCGAAGACATGGATCCTTGACATTGACGGTACAATTGTAAAGCATAACGGGTACAAGATTGACGGCTATGACACCTTACTTGAGGGGGTAAAAGAATTTTTTTCCGATTTGCCGGAGGATGATAAAGTTATTTTGTTAACGGCGAGAAAAGGAGAGTACCTTGATAATCTTAAAGAGTTTTTAAAATGTAACAATATTCGTTATGATTATTTAATAAGTGATATGCCTTTCGGCGAAAGAATACTTATTAATGACAGAAAACCAAGCGGGTTAAATACAGCTTACGCCGTAAACAAAAACAGGGATTATAAGTTCAGTATTGACTATAGAATTAATGAGGAAATTTAATGCAGAGTTTACTTGAAAATAAACAAAATATACAGGAAACAGCTGATAAAAACTGTGCTGTAAGAACAATTAATATGGAGCTTGATACTATATTAAAACTTCGTGAAAATCTTGATGCTTCATTAACTGATGCTTTAGATATTATACAGAATGCTAAAGGTCGAATTGTAATTACGGGAATGGGAAAATCCGGGCATATCGGTAAAAAGATTGCAGCCTCTTTAGCTTCGACGGGCACTCCTGCTTTTTTTGTTCACCCGGCAGAAGCGAGCCATGGTGATTTAGGTATGATAGCAGATACGGATGTTGTTATTGCTATATCTAACAGCGGAGAATCCCGTGAACTGATAGATATTCTAAACTATTGCAAAAGATTTGGTATTAAATTGATTAGTATTACCAAAAATGCATTTAGTTCTTTAGGCAAAGCCGGTGACATTGTATTAAAGCTGCCTGATAACGGTGAGGCTTGTCCGTTAGGTTTGGCACCTACAAGCTCAACCACTGCTACACTTGTTCTCGGGGATATTTTGACAGCTTGTTTAATTGAAAGAAAAGGATTTACAAAATCTGACTTTAACGCAAGACACCCTGGCGGTAAATTGGGTTCCATATTACAAAGAGTTTCGGATTTAATGCATACAGGTGCTGATATTCCTCTGCTCGAGGAAAATTCCGATATGCAGCACGTTTTATTGGAAATGACTTCAAAACGTCTTGGCTGTGTCGGTTTTATAAATTCCGACGGACGTCTGACAGGCATGCTTACAGACGGTGACTTGCGCAGATGTATGTCTGCAGATATTTTTAACCGTAAAGCCTTTGAACTTATGACAAGAAACCCAAAAACGGTTGCAAAAGAAATAATGGCTTCCGAAGTTCTGAAAATAATGAATGATAAGAAAATTACAAATATATTTGTAGTTGAAAATAATAAGCCTGTAGGTGTTGTTCATATTCACGATTTATTGAACCAAGGGGTCGCATAGTGAAAATATATGACTATGTGAAAAAGAAATATCGTAAAACTTCAAAATTGTTTGGAATAACAATTTTTGAACAGATATTTAATTATATGACTACAAAGAGGTATCAGTATTTTCTTAATGGAATTATAACTACTTATAAGGTTAAAGATATATATGATTATCACATTGAAAAAGAAATAAAAATTTTGGGCAAAATTATCTTTAAACGTATTGAGGACGGTAATAATATATACTGGTACGCCTTTAATAAAAGAATAAGAAAGATATCATCGATTGATGCGTTTAAAACAAGATATTTTAGACATTTTGATAAAAAATATGACCATATTTATATTTTGAATGCTAACAGCGGCGAAATATTTCTCTTTTTAACCTATGTTTTAAACAGTCTGTTAAAGAAAAACGGCAGTAAAAATCCTCTTCTTGTTGCAACAAAAGAATATCATCTTGAAATGATAAATATGATTTGTCCGAAAATTCCTTCCGTATATATAAAATCGTTGGATGTTAATGTCAAAGGAGATTTTTTTGAAATAGAGAAGCAAAAATTTTTTCAGATTTTCCCTAATGAGTATTTTATAAAAATAGAAACTAAAATTAAAGATAATCCTCCGGGGCAAGTGCATTATTTTAACTCTATGCTTCAACATTTTAATTTAACGCCTTCAGAATTAATTCCCAATAAAATTCTGGTTTCAACAGAATGTGCAAAATCTGCTTTTGCTAAAGCAGAAGCTCTGGGGTTAAATTTAAAAAATTTTGTATATATTGCTCCAGAGGCGCGTTCTTGTATGCTTATTGATAATTATTTTTGGGAAAAACTGATTGAGGAATACACAAAATTAGGAATTGATGTATTTGTAAATTTGAATGATAAAAGTTTAAATTTGAAAGAAGGCAGCTATAAAACTTGTTATCTGTCATATCCCGAGGCTTTTTCATTAGCCGGCTCAGCAAAAAAAATAGTTTCACTAAGAAGCGGACTTTGTGAACTTCTATTGGAAACCGGGATTCCTATAGATGTTTTATATAATAAATTTAAAAACAGAAGATGTTTTAATGATATGACAGTCCGGCAAATAATGTCCGGATTTATGCTTGAGAAACTTCCGGATTTAGGATTTGGTAATATTGCAGAATACGCTTATGATTGTTCCGATTGGGAACAACTGATTGAAAAAATTGTACATAAAACTGTTGTGAGTGCGGATTATGAGTGACTTATTGAAAAAAATATATAATGTTAAAACGGAAAATGATACTGTAAAAAAAAGTTTTTTATTTGGTGTTTTAAAAACTAAATATTTTACCAGAAAATTAAATTATGAAGTTCGGTTTTGCGGTATTGTAATTTTCAAAACAAAAATTAATAAGGGATATGAAAAATTTTATCTTTTTGGGATTCCTATTTTTATACAAAACACAAGACACAAGTTATATAACGCAATTTTAAATAAGATTGATGAAAATTATACTGATATTTATATAAATTTTAATTGCAGCGGTGAAACTTATTTATTTTTAAGTTATTTAAATCCAGGCAGCAAGTGCTTATTTATAGCGACAAAAAAATATCATATTGATTTGGTGCACATGATGCATCCTGAAATTGAGTGCGTTTATATCCCTGATATATTGCCGTTGCGAGGGATTGATAATATATATAAAGAAACATATAAAGGCAGAACTTTTTATAATATTCTTCCGTTCAAACATTTTATAAAACTGGAAAATGACTTGCGCCGCGGTATTAATCTTCATTATTGCGAGGAAATTTGTAAAACTATGGGTGTAAATTATTCTAAAAAAGCAGGAATGCCCTTTATTTCTGAAGCTGTAAAAAGATCGGCAATAAAAAAAGCACATATAATAGGTTTAAACTTAAGTAAATTTATATTTATATGTCCTGAATCTCATTCAAATAAAAAACTTTCCGCTGCTTTTTGGAACAATATAACAGAAATATTATATTCTAATAATTACGATGTATTTATAAATGCATTAGAGCTTAATGCTGCTTACGGAATAGGTAAAACTTGTTTTCTTAATTTCGAAGAAGCTTATTACCTCGCATCACTGAGTAAAGGAATAATAGGTTTGCGAAGCGGCTTTATGGAACCTTTGACGTCCATAAATAACATGCCTGTGGTTTGTTTATATACTGATTTTAAGGATAGGGGGCTTTTACACTCTATGCCTTCAGACATAATCAAAAAAGGTTTTTCTCTTAAAAAACTTCCTAATGCCGTGGAAAGCAATATATTTGAATATAATATGGAGAAACCTGATATTCTGCCGGAAATATTAAATAATATACTATCTGATTTAAAGTTGAGGGGTTAATTTATGTGGTTATATAAAAAAATAGAATTTAACACGGAAAGAGAGGCGGGGAAAAAAAAAAAAATTTTTAATGTGCCTGTTCTTGAATACAGAATTTTTAATGTGCCTGTTCTTGAAGTATATATAAGAAATCTCCAAAGTAAGAAACTTCATTATTCTATTTTACCGTTTTTTAAAAAAGACAGAAGTTATTTCGAAAACCCTGTCAATAAACACACATTTTATTTAAAAGTAAATAATATCAATAATACTTCTTTTCAGTGTATTCAGCATTGGATAAATATTATAGGATGGCTTAAAGCTGATTTCTATATTATCTGTGACAATGATATTTTGGAAAATATGATTTATAATCGTATACGTTTTAATAATAAAAATATTAAATTTATTAAAAGTGCGTATAAACCGTTAACTAATATTGTTAAGAATATTTCTACTCCGTTTTGGTCAAAAGCCACTTATGCACATTTAACAGCTTTTTTGCATGCTAAAAAACATAAAATCCAAAATTTTTGGGATATTGATGCCGATGATACTATGTTTTTGGTAGAAGCTCCCAGAGCAGCCGAAATTATAAGAAAAGCTGCAGAGTATGCTGATAAAAATAATCTGGATGCTTTTTCGATGGATATGCATACTTCTCGTACTCACGGGAAGCATTGGTCATTCGGGATTACTTATATAAGACCAGCGAAAGATTGGTTCAGTATATTAAATAATAACAAAAATACTGATTGGATGGGGAATTACTTTGGAAAATATGACTATGAGTTTAATCTTGATTGGTTTTTCACATATTTAAGAGATTTTAAAAATTTAAATGCAAAAACATTTTACATTGAAAATCTTCATTTTATGCATTCGGGTGATTTTATGTTAAATCCTATATCCTGGCATATAAGTCATTGGAAAAAAGGAAAAGTGCATTATCCAATATTGAAATATGTATTTAATAATTCTGATTTATCAGAAATACCTGTATCAAAGTGCAGTATAAAAATTGACACCATTGAGAGTGAAGATAAATGTTTTGATTATATAAACAGATATTTGAGCTTTTTGGCTGCAATACCCGAACCTGCTAAAAATATGTGGTTTACGGATTAAATTAAGTTAAAGTTTTTATTAATATAAATTGAGGTCACAGCATGTTATTTAAAAAAGTAAAAATTAATTATTCCAAAGGCTATTTAACGCAAATACGTTTTTTAGATTACCCTTTAATTCAATATGAACAAACTCCAAATCATAAGCTTAAGAAAATCACATTTCCATTGCTTAGAAAGCCTAAAACAGATAAGCCTGTTTTTTATTTAAAAGTTAACAGTAAGAGTTATAATTATTCAATATTTTCTCTGGCACACTGGTTGTATATCGTGAATGCCATGAAAGCTGATTATTACATATTATGCGATGATAAAAAACTGGAATATGAAATTCTGAAGCGTATATCATTCTGTAACGAAAATATAAAGTTTATAAACAGTGATAGAAAACTTTTTAAAAAGGTCATAAAAAACACCTGTACTCCAAACTGGGAAAAGGCAGGGTATGCTCATTTAACTACATATATTCATGCTAAAAAGTATGGTATAAAAGAAATTTGGAATATAGATGCGGATGATACAATATTTTTTGAAACTCCTGCAGCTGTTGCAAAAGTTTTGGAAAAAGTTGAAAATTACGCAAGAAATAACAATTATCATTCTTTTTCATTAGATATGCACAGAAGTGCATTCAGAGGACTGCAATGGACATTCGGCATAACTTTTACACGTATGAATATAGATATAGAAAAGACAATTGTTAACAATGCACAAAACAAAGATTGGCAGATTGAATATCATCATAATGTTTTAAATCTTCCTATAAATAAATGGGAATCTAATTTAGATGCCTATTTCACATATTTGAAGGATAAACAAATACTAAATCTGGGTACTTTTAATATTAATAATCTTTATTTTATACACTGGGGAAATTGTTTTATTCAATTTTTGCTCAGATCTGTTCAAATAACAAAAGGTGATAATATTATGTATTATCCTTTTTATTCTTCAGTTGATAGTGAAAAGTCCGGAATTCCGGTTTTTGATGATGTAATAAATCTTGATGCCGGTGTGGATGAACAGTCAAGCCGAAAATTTATGAATGAAATTTTGTTTGGTTTTGATAAAAGAATAGAAGCTGTAAGAGATAATTACGATAAAAATGTCAAATTGAGTTATGAAAAAAATAAGCCGATTTTAACTGAATGTGTATGTCAGGAAAAAAACTGTAAGATTAAGGCGGGAGGTAAAATGAAAATATCAGATAAGATTTTTTCCGTGAAAAAATATGATTTATATAAGGAAATAACTTTTTTCTTTATCAAATTTAAAGTTGCAAGGACTGTAAAAATCTCGGATGCAATTATGCAATTAAGAAAAGATTTGATACCTCAGGATGATTGGAAAAGATTTAACAAAGGTGAAGATATTGATAATACTTTCATGAATATGAATATTAAAATTAATTCGCTTACAGCTCCTGATACATTTGCCCCGGAAAAAATATTTAATACCAAAACAAGACCTTTTAATATGGCTTTTCTTGATTCCAATATAAGTTACATTGAGTATTTATTTCCGAATTTAAAAGGAACGTTTAGAAACGACAGACCTCTTGAACAAAATCCCGATTTCTTTTACACATGCGGTATAAGTACGAGCCTTTGGGCTACTCACATAATTTCAGAGGCTATGAAACACAACGAAAAAGCTTATATTATGGAAGATTGTTTTCTAAGAAGTATTTTTTCTTATGTTTATAAAGACAGAGTTGAGGATAAGTATCATAAATCTATAGGCTTTACGATTGATGATATAACCCATTATGTTGATTGCTCAACGGCTTCACGTCTGGAGTTAATGCTTAACGATAAGAATTTAATTATATCCGATGAACAGAAACAGCGTGCAAGAAAATGTATGGATAAAATATTGGAAACACATCTTTCAAAATATAATAATCAACCGATATTTGAACCCGAAATAGGGAGACAGGGTGTTCCTAAAGTTCTGGTTGTTGATCAATCATTCGGAGACTGGAGTATTTTAAAGGGCGGCGGAAGTGAAGAAATTTTTAAAATTATGCTTGAAAAAGCTATAAAAGAAAATCCGGACGCTGATATTATCGTTAAAACTCACCCTGATACTATGTCAGGGACAAGAGGCGGTTATTATACCAGTCTTAAATCGCATGATAATGTTTATACAATGACTGAGCCTATAAACCCGATTTCGCTTGTTAAATATTGCGATAAAGTTTATGTTTGTACTACGCAGCTTGGAATGGAAGCTTTAATATGCGGTAAAGAAGTTCATACTTTCGGAATACCATTTTACAGCGGCTGGGGGTTAACAATTGATTATCAGGATTGCGAAAGAAGGACTAACAAGCGATCTGTAGAGGAATTATTTTATATTGCTTACATAATGTACTCGCATTATGTAAATCCCGATAAAAAATCCGGATGTGAAATCGAAGAAGCAATGGATTATTTATTGCGCTTAAGGGATGAATATTTTAGTAAACATAATAATTAAATTAAGGAGAAATAATTTATATGGATATATTTTCTGTAAGAAATACGAGAGATAAACGTCACAAAGTTATAAATATTTGCGGGATAAAAATAAAGTTCAGAAGAAAAACTAAAAAGAAAACTTTAAAATACGAACCTTACGGACTAATTGTTGACACTACATTATTGTGTAATAACAATTGCAGTTTTTGCTGGCGGAAAAATTTCCCTGATTATTTGAAAGAATTGAATTCAAAATATAAAAATAAAACAATGTCTTTTGATATATTCAAAAAGATTATAGATGACGCCTGCCAATATGAGCATATAACCTGGTTTACATGCTGCGGTCCTATGGGAGATCCGATGCTGAATTCGAAAATTGAAAAATTTTATGAATATGCCCACTCTAAAAAACACTTTAAATGGATTTCAGTCAATACTAACGGTTACGTATTGGATAAAAAAGATTTGAGTATTTTGTTAAACTCGATAAATGAATTTTCAATTTCTGTTGACAGCATAGATATTGACACATATGAAAAAATACACGGACACAGAGATTTAGATAAAGTTATAAATAATATAAAAAAATGTGTTGAATATAAAAAGAAAAACGGTGCACTTGCGGCTATAGTTGTCAGATTTACCGAAAACGAATTGAACAGAGGACAAATAGATGAATTTGCCGAATTTTTTAAAGAAATCGGTGTCGATGAAGTTCATTATGCTCAAGAACATTCGTTTGCGGGTGTAAAAGAAGAATACAATGATGAAGAAACCATGAGAGAATGCCCTCATCCGCACGGACTTATAAATTTTGATTTTCTGGGGAATTTAACTACTTGCTGTATTAACTGGCACCTTGTACCGATTTTCGGAAATATAAAAAATAAAACCATAAAACAAATGTGGGAAAGCAGACAAAAATTAAAATGGAATGATAAAACCAGGTTTAACACAAAACCTTGTAATAATTGCAGTGGTGCCGGTGAAAAAATTAAAGGCGAAGTTCGTTCAAGAAGAATAAAATTCCATTAATACGAGGGAAAACATGAAATTAAGAATAAAAATCAGCAATGGTAAATTAAGACGAATATCTATTTTTGGAATTCCAATTTTTGAATATGGAATTGAACACAATCAAAAGTTTTTGAAATTCTTGTTATTCAATAAAATAACCCAAAAAGAACATGAAGAAATATTTTATCTGAAGTTGAATAAGACAAACGGTTATGCTCTGACTTTTTTTCAGCACTGGGTAAATATTATCCCTGAAAACTCTAAGATATTCGTTATAGTTGACGATAAAAATATCCAAGAAAAAGTTATTGATAAAATAATATTCAAAAACAGGAAAGTATACTTTATTAAAAGTGTACGTAACAATAAATTAAAGAGATTTTTAAAAACAGCTAAATTGGATAGATGCTGGCATAATGCGGCTTGTGCTCATTTAACCACATTTTATCATTCTCAAAAAAATAATATAAGAACTTTTTGGAATATTGATGCTGATGATACGTTAATTTGTCTTGAACCGCAAAAAGCTTATTCTTGTTTGGAAAAAGTGAGTAATTATGCAAAAGAAAAAAATATAGATGCCTTCTCTTTAGATTTTTATTATTCCAGAGGCGCGGGAAAATTTAATCACTGGTCTTTTGGTGTTACTCACATTATAAATAATAAAAAATTGGATTATTTATTATCCGTTGTTCACCCGGATTGGTTCAAAATGTTTGAGGGTATAAAGCCCCGAAATTTTGATTGGTATATGAATTATATAAAAGCAACATTGAAAGAGTGCAAAATTTGTGCTTACTCTATAAATAATTTGCTATTTTTACATGATACAGCGTTCTTTTCTGCCGGCTGGCTGTCCTTTATGCAGTTTAAAGAGAATTGTATAGAGTATCCTATTTTTAAATCTTTTTATAATTGTAATGATATCGGTATATCTTATATTCCATTGCACGATGATGTTGTTAAGTTTGCTTCTGATATAAAAGAAAATGAGGGGAAAAATTATCTTTTTAATAAATTTGTGAATAAAGATCCATATTATAGATTTTTATATAGAGATATGTATAAAAGATTTACAGTTGGTGAATATTATTCAATGGATAATATTTATATAAAAAGAATTGATAAATATACAATAAGCAAAAATATAGAGAAAATAAAAGAAAAATATCCGCAAAATATCTGTTTATTGACTGATTTAGAGGAAGATATTGATTTTTGTAATGTTATTTCTGTCAATGAAATTGCTGATATTGAAGATAGAAGCAATACAATATTTATACTGGCTTATAATCAGGATTACAATGCTATTTCAGCAATAAAAGAATTACAAAAATACGATTTAAAATATTTATCTCTTGAACAATATGGTACTCCTCAGGCTAGATATTACCATACTAATGAAGTGGCATATAAAACTTTATTAGAGGAAGCGCAAAATTCACCGCTTACTCATTTTTGCCCCGGAGATTTTGAAAATATTTTTCAGGCTATTGAAATTACCAGAGAATTAGATGGAGATTATGTTGAAATCGGCACTTTTCAAGGTGCGTCAGCAAGAGCTGCTTTAAATTATTTAAAGAAATCAAACGTGTCAAGAAAATGTTATTTTATTGATACTTATGAGGGATTTACTTATCAGGAAGCTCAAAATTCCGAAGATATGTTGTGGAAGAATACTCATACAGATACATCGATGGATAGGGTTCATGAGTATTTAGCAAATTATGATAATTTTGAACTTATCAAATCTAATATAACAGAAGATGAATTACCTCAAAAAATTGAAAATATTTGTGTTGCCAATATTGATGTTGATTTATATGACGCCGTAAAATCAGCATTGTACAGAGTAAAAGATAAAATTGTGAAAAACGGAATTATTATAGCAGAGGATTATGGGCATACTCCTGCGTTAATAGGTGCTCAAAAAGCTGTTGGTGAATTTTTGGAGGAATATCCGGATGAGTTTCTTCCGATATATTTACACAGCGGACAAATGTTTTTGATTAAAAAATAAATAAGGAGCTGAACTTTGAGTTTTTATAAAAATATTCATAATAAACTAAAAACAAATCGTGTTTATATAAATTATAGTCGTATGTGGCCGTATATAAAGCCCGTATGGTTTAGAGCCTTATGTTCAATGTTAATTTGTATACCTATAGGATCGCTGGATGCTGTTATTGCTCTGGCATTAAAGCCTTATATGGATTTGGTTATGGTTGAAAAATCCATAGCTTCTCCATGGTATATTCCGTTGGGGATAGTTGCATTTACATCTATTCAGGGAAGTTTAAAATATTTATCTTCATATCTTTCAACCTGGGTAGGGGGACGAATTACAAATGGTTTAAAGTTCGATATGTTCAAAAAATTGTTAACTTTACCTACTTCATTTTTTGATAAAAGAAATTCAGGTGATATTGTATTTCAGTTTAATAATCAGGCGGATATTGCATGTAACGGTTTGCTTGACAATCTGAGTGTTTTCACGCAAAGAATATTCTCCTCGATTTCTCTTGTCTGTGTGCTATTTTATAACTCATGGCAGCTTGCATTAATTGCTGTTGTTATTTTGGGCTGTGCTTTTGTGCCTGTCGCAAAAATTCAGAAAAGGATAAAGAGTGTGATGGAGAAAACAGTTTTTGCAGATGCTTCAATTATAACGGAATATAATGAAGTTTTTGCAGGCAATAAAACTATTACATCCTATAATCTTCAAAAAACTGAAACTAATAAATTTTTAAATATTTTACAAAATATCTTTACTCTAAGAATAAAAATGGTTCAAAAAACTCAATGGCTTTCACCTATGATGCATGTGATCGTATCTGTCGGAATAGCGGCAGCTATCGGATACGGTTCGCATTTAATTATGTCAAATCAGATAACAAGCGGAAATTTTGTTTCGTTTATTACCGCATTAATTCTTTTGTATACACCTGTAAAAAATATTGGTAATAATTTAAATGCTGTACAATTCTCCTTTTTCTCTATCGAAAAAATTTTTGAAGTCCTGGATACCATTCCGGAAATACGTGATAAAGCCAATGCAGTTGTGCTTAACGGAATACATAATAAAATAGAATTTAAAGATGTAAGTTTTGAATATATTCCCAATAAGCCGGTCTTAAAAAATATAAATTTAAGCGTTAATTCAGGAGAAACTGTTGCTTTTGTCGGAAACTCCGGCGGAGGGAAAACAACAATAGTAAATCTTATTCCAAGGTTTTATGATATAAAATCCGGCTCAATTCAGATTGACGGTACTGATATAAGAGATTATACGTTAAAATCTTTGAGACAAAATATTGCAGTTGTATTTCAGGATAATTTCTTGTTTTCCGGAACTATTAGAGAAAATATTATGTTGGGAAATGAAAATGCTTCATGCGAAGATCTGGAAAAAGCTGTAAAAATGGCTTATTTAGATGAATTTATTGCCGGTTTATCCTGCGGACTTGATACGCAGATAGGCGAAAGGGGAATACTTTTGTCTGGCGGACAGAAACAAAGGGTTGCCATAGCAAGAGCTTTTCTCAAAAATGCACCGGTTGTTATATTGGATGAAGCAACTTCCGCCCTTGACAATAAGGCAGAAGCAGTCGTGCAAAAAGCAATAGAAAATTTAATGCAGGATAAAACAGTATTCGTAATTGCGCACAGATTAAGCACTATTCGGAATGCCGATAAAATTGTTGTGATAAATGAAGGCACAATTGTAGAAACCGGTAAACACGACGAATTACTGAAAAATATAAACGGAGCTTACTCAATATTGTATAATGCTCAGTTTAAAAAACAAACTTCGGAAGTTAATTAAATTGTACAGGTTCTAATCCAGTCTAGATAATTTTCGGAACCGTTTTCAATATCAAAAGAAATAATTTCAGGGACTTCATAAGGGTGAAGCATGGTGATTTTTTCTTTAATTTGATCAAATAATTCTTTCCGTGATTTTATTAAGAGTAAGAACTCCTCTTCTTTCTCTATTTGATTTTTCCAACTGTATATTGAAATAATTTTCGGAACGATATTTACGCATGCCGCAAGTTTTTCTTTTACTAGGAAATTTGCAATTGTTTCTGCACTATCCATACTGTTTGTGTTACTCAAAATTATTATATAGCTCATATTTGCCCTTTCAGCTTTATTGTAATAAATATTTTAATTATTGTAAACCATATTTATGTTATAAATATGTTATTGAATATGAAGAGGTTTAATTTATGACACAACCGTTGTTATCAATTTGCATTCCGACATATAACAGAGCTTGTTACCTGTGGAGAACGCTAAACAGTATTACAACTCAAAAAGGTTTTCTTTTTACTGATTTTATTGAAATTATAATTTCGGATAATTGTTCTGATGACGCTACAGAAGAAGTTTGTATGGAATTTGTAAAAAAATATCCTTCAAAGATTAGTTATATAAAGCGTGATGAGCATGTAAGCGGTGACGAAAATTTTATTTTTGTTATAAATCAGGCAAGAGGTAAATTTGTGAAATTGCATAACGACACTTGTTATGTTTTGGAAAATTCCGTTGATAAGATGCTTGATGATGTAAAGTACGCTGATGAAGCAGGATGCTGCGGATGCTTTTTTGCAAATACGGCTGCCAAAAAGGAAGGTATAGCAAATTGTTTTGATGATTTAATATCAAATGTTTCATATTATATTACGTGGATTGCTTCACATTGTTATAGAAAGGATTTTCTTGAAACTCTTGATAATTTAAACAGATATTCACATATGAACTTTGCTCAGGTCGATATTGCCGGAAGATTGTTTGAAGCAGGCAAAAAAATGTATGTTTCAAATAATCCTTATTTTACTACTATATATGTTGTGAATAAGGGCGGATATAATGTAGCAAAGGTATTTGGCTATAATTATTTTTATATTTTGAACTTATATAAGAAAAAAGGTTTGCTTTCGGCAGATGTTATAAGAAAAGACAAACGTAAAACCCTTAAAAAGCACATAATTAATTATTGTTTTGATTTTGATAATGATTATAAGTTTCAAAATAACGGCTATTTTAGACATATGAAATACTTTTGGTACAAACCTTATTTTTACTTATCATATTTAAGTGTATTTAAAAAATTCCTGAAATCTTTAATGCCTAAAAGCAGAAAAAAAAGGAAGAAAAACAAAAAGATTGAAAATATATGGAGAAAGCAGAATTTTGATAACTTTACGGAGTTATGCCCTAACGGATCTGTTACTTGTAATATAGCTGTTGGAAAGCGTTCTTACGGTAAAATTAATGCGATATTTTCTTCGGATTTACCTGTTATGCTTATATTAGGGAACTATGTTTCAATAGCTCCTAATGTTATGTTCATTCCCGTATCAGAACATAATTACAGGGCTTTATCAACTTATCCTTTTAAAGTAAAATGTTTAAATAAAACCTGCGAAGCTTTATCTAAAGGTTCAATTATAGTTGAAGACGATGTCTGGATCGGTGCAAATTCTATTATTCTGTCAGGAGTCAGAATAGGACAAGGTGCGGTAATTGCGGCAGGGAGTGTTGTAACTCA
>FR900490.1:15344-17761 GCA_000438175.1 Fusobacterium sp. CAG:439
GAGTGTTGTAACTCATGATGTAGAGCCATACTCAATAGTTGCCGGTAACCCTGCTAAATTTGTTAAACATCGCTTTGACCCTGAGGTAGTTGAAAAATTAAAACATTTTAATCCGGGAATGTTGACAGAAAATATTATAGAAAGTAATATAAATTCTATGTATAAAAACATAACTAAAGAAAATGCAGATGATATCATAAATTTATTAGAGAAGTAGGGAATATTATGAAAGTAGTTATTTTAGCAGGTGGATTAGGTACAAGGCTTTCTGAAGAAACTGATTTAAAGCCTAAACCTATGGTTGAAATCGGAGGGAAACCGATATTATGGCATATTATGAAAATTTATTCATATTACGGTTTTAATGATTTCGTAATTTTAACAGGTTATAAATCACATGTCATAAAAGATTATTTTATAAACTACTATACCAGATATTCTGATATTACCGTTGATATGGCAAGTAATACAGTTGAAGTTCATAAAAACAGGCATGAACCCTGGAAAGTCACAATGCTTTATACAGGTCAGGATACAATGACAGGAGGAAGGATTAAAAAAGCTCAAGATTATATCGGCAATGAACCGTTTCTTCTGACTTACGGAGACGGCGTTGCAGATGTAAATATAGATGATTTAATAAAAAATCATAAAAACAGCGGTAAAATTGTTACAATGACTGCCGTCCAACTTCAGGGCAGATTTGGTTCTCTTGTTATTAAAGATAATAATATGATAACTTCTTTTATGGAAAAACCAAAGGGTGAAGAAAGCTGGATTAACGGAGGCTTCTTCGTATGTGAGCCTGAAGTTTTTGATTACATAAAAGACGGTGACAGCACGATTTTCGAAAGAGCTCCATTAGAAAATCTTGCGAAAGATAATCAGTTAAATGCTTATAAACATAACGGTTTTTGGCGTCCGATGGATACATTACGCGACAAAAATGACTTAACTGACATGTGGATGAATGATAATGCCCCCTGGGCAATATGGAATATTAGCGGGAGGACTTTAGTATGATATTTAAAAATTCGGGGGGGGGGCGTACTTCTTAGCTCTATACCGCCGTTTTCTTCGTTTTAGTAATACCATTTTGATAATTGATTATCAGGGATTGGGTGACTTAATATTAACTTACAGCAATATTAAGCTTTTGAAATTATCAAAGAAATATAGAGATTATAAAGTTGTTCTGGTAACCAGACATGATTTTGCAAATTTAATAAAATATACAGATATTTCTGTTGATGAAATATTTGTTTTTGATGCCGGCAAATTTCTTGATAATCGTAAATATAACAGAAAAATACTGCGCAGATTAAGAAAATATAATGCAGAAGTGATTATTGATGCATCACAACCTTCTTGTCCTTTTTCAGAAACACTCACTCCGGCTCCTTGGGTCGAATGTATTGCAAAAAATATAATTTCAAAAACTTTTTATTCTCCGGTATACAAAAATGTTTCATACGGGAATTTTGTAACAAACTTTATTGCTCCCTGTGATGATAATAAATTTTTGACATATTTATTTCATTATTATTTTGAGCAAATTTGTGAAGAAAAAATAGAAATTTGTCTGCCGGAGCTTAAGCAGATATTGGATTTACGAAAAAGATATGTATTGATTGCTCCGTTTTCGGGTAATGAGCAAAGAATTTGGAATTTAAAGTCTTGGGCAAATATAATTGATTATGTAATTCGCAAATATAATTATGACGTAATTGTAACAGGAGGGCTGCCATCTGATTTTAAAAATGTTGAAAAACTTTATTCCTATATTATCAATAAAAACAAGTGTCACAATTGTGTAGGTAAAATCGAATTAAATTTTATGACATCATTATTTTCTGTTGCTGATTTACTTATAGCTGCGGAATCAGGTACTGTTCATATCGCAAATAATGCAGAAAATGTAAATTTGCCTGTCATTTGTCTTAGTCCAGGGAATGCTTATAAATTATTTCACCCTTATGAATGGGGACAAGTATCTTATATTTATCCTGACAGAGTAAATGAACTGATATCTGCCGGACTAGAACAAGAATTAGCTGCCGCGACACCCTGTTCGGTTAACGAAATCTCGGTTGAAGCTGTAAAGATTAAAATTGATAAGCTGTTGTCTGTTGCACTTACAAAGACTTCATGATATAAATGTTTTGGAGAAATTAATGGATACTGTTTTATTGACTGGTGCAACAGGCTTTTTGGGAAGCCATCTTCTTAGAGGATTATTGAATAAAACTGACTGTAATATTGTTATTCTTAAAAGGTCTTTTTCAAATATCGACAGAATTGTTGAGTTTACGGATGTTAAAAGAATTAAATCCTATGACATCGACTGTGTTGATTTGGAAACTGTTTTTAAGGAAAATGATATTGGAACTATTATCCACTGTGCAACGAATTACGGG
>FR900490.1:17794-21542 GCA_000438175.1 Fusobacterium sp. CAG:439
TTTTGGAAACAAACCTTATGTTTCCCGTTAAACTTTTGGATTTGTCAGTTCAGTATGGTGTGAAAAATTTTATAAATACAGATTCATATTTTAATAAAGAAAATATGGCTTATTCATATCTTTTGAATTATGCATTGTCTAAAAAGAGTTTATTATTATGGCTGAAGTATTTTTCTAAACGCCTGAAAATTGTAAACATGGTTTTGGAACATATTTTTGGAGAGAATGATAATAAAGAAAAATTTGTGTATCAAATGCTTGATAAAATTGCGTTTAAACAGATTGATGCAATTGATTTAACTTACGGACACCAAAAACGTGATTTTATATATGTTGATGATGTTGTGAGTGCTTATATAAAGGTTTTGGAATATATGAATTCTCATTCATTCAGATACAAAAGCTTTGATGTTGGCACCGGTAATGCGGTTTCTTTGAGAGATTTTGTTACAGAAATAAAAAATATTTCACAAAGCAAAACTATACTTAACTTTGGGGCACTGTCTTATAGAGAAGATGAAATAATGTGTTCCAGAGCTGATATTACAGATTTAAATGATCTGGGCTGGAAACCTGAATATGATTACGCTTCAGGCTTGGAAAAAATTATAAAAGGAGTAAATTAATATGTTCAATGATATATACGCGGGTAAAAAAGTTTTCTTGACCGGTCATACCGGGTTTAAAGGCTGCTGGTTGTCATTGTGGCTTACTATGTTGGGCGCAAAAGTCTGCGGGTTTTCTCTTGCTCCGAATACAAATCCTTCTATGTTTAACGAATTAAATATTTCGTCAAAGGTTGAAAAAAGTATAATTGGAAATATTTTGGATGTTGCCGCTCTTGAACGAGCTATGTTTGATTTTCAGCCTGATATTGTATTTCATCTTGCTGCTCAGCCTCTTGTAAGACTTTCATATTCTGAGCCTGTTTTAACATATCAGACTAATGTTATAGGTTCATTGAATGTGCTTGAGGCTGCCAGAAAATGTAAATCTGTTAAAGCTTTTGTTAATGTCACCACGGATAAATGTTATGAAAATAAGGAAATAAACAGGGGGTATAGGGAAGATGAACCTATGGGAGGGTATGACATGTATTCATCATCCAAAGGATGTGTTGAAATTATGTCATCTTCTTATAGAAGATCGTTTTTGCAGGATGACAGTGCGTTTGCAATGGCAACTGCCCGCGCAGGAAATGTTATAGGCGGCGGTGATTGGGCATTGGACAGGTTAATTCCGGACTGTGTTATTGCAATAAATAAAGGAGAAAAAATTGAGATTAGAAATCCTATAGCTGTTCGTCCCTGGCAGCATGTTTTAGAGCCGCTTTCCGGGTATTTACTATTAGGGCAAAAGCTTTTAGAGCACGGGAAAAAATATGCGGAAGGTTTTAATTTCGGTCCGGATGAGAGCAATGTTTTAAAGGTTGCTGATGTCGCTCAAAAAGTTGCAGACTTTTACGGTAAAGGTGAAGTTGTTGTTCAGAAACGAGATAATTTGCATGAAGCAGGACTTTTAATGCTTAATATTGAGAAAGCTGAGAGAGTTTTAGGATGGCACCCTTCTCTTAAAGCAGATGAAGCAATTAAAAAAACTGTTGAGTGGTATAAAAAATTTTATAATAATAATGCTGATATGTTTGATTTTACGCTTAATCAAATAAAAGATTATTCGAACAGAATTAATTGGAATTAATTATTAAGATACTTTTTTTGTGCGATAATATATGAGAGGGATATTTTTATGGAACAAGAATTACGCAATAAAGTGAGAGAAGCTGTAAAAGAATATTATAATGAGGTTTATGCTAAACCGCGTGAGTTTAAGTATATTCCCGCTTCGGGCAAACTTCTCGGGAGTGAAGAACTTGAAGCTATGGTTGATGCGTCTTTGGACATGTGGCTTACGGCAGGGCGATTTAATGATGAATTTGAACATGAATTTGCAAAATATCTCGGGGTTAAATTCGCACTTTCGACTAACTCCGGTTCAAGCGCAAATCTTTTGGCATTATCTGCTTTAACTTCCCATAAGCTCGGTGACAGGCGTCTTAAAAAAGGAGACGAGGTTATCTCTGTTGCTGCAGGTTTCCCGACAACGATTAACCCGATTATACAGCAAGGATTAATTCCTGTCTTTGTTGATTGTGAAATAGGTACATATAATATTGATGCTGAAAAAATTGAAGAGGCAATTACTGATAAAACAAAAGCAATATTTTTGGCACATACTTTAGGCAACAGCTATGACTTGGATAAGATTAAGCAAATTTGTGATAAATATAATTTGTGGCTTATAGAGGACAGTTGTGATGCTCTGGGTGGTGAGTTCAGAGGAAAGAAACTCGGTACTATCGGGCATATCGGCACTTACAGTTTTTATCCCGCACATCATATGACAATGGGCGAAGGCGGTGCCGTTGTAACAAATGATCCTCAATTATACAGAATAATTATGTCCTTCAGGGATTGGGGGCGTGACTGCTGGTGTAAGCCCGGTAAAGACGATACTTGTAAAAAACGTTTTCAAATGCAGCTTGGAAATCTTCCTTTCGGGTATGATCATAAATACACTTATTCTCATATCGGGTTTAATCTTAAAATTACTGACTGGCAGGCAGCTCTGGGTTGTGTTCAGCTTAAAAAACTTCCGCAATTTATAGAAAAAAGAACAAAAAATGCACAGTATCTTATGAGTAAATTGTCGGATTTGAAAGATTATTTAATTCTTCCTGAAATAAGAGAAGGCGTTAAACCGTCGTGGTTTGGCTTTTTAATTTCGGTAAAACCTCCGCTTTCTAAACAAAAACTTGTGGAATACCTTGAAAGTAACGGCGTCGGAACAAGACAATTGTTTGCCGGAAATATTTTACGCCAGCCTATGATTGTGGATAATGATATTCAACTCAGAATAGCAAATTCAGAGCTTTTGAATTCTGGAGATTTGACGGAAGAACATTATAAATTGCTTCCCAATACTGATTTTATTATGAATAACACATTCTGGGTCGGCGTATTCCCTGCTCTGTCAGAAAAAGAACTTGATAAAACGTCTGACTTAATTCATAAATTTATTGAGGAAAATAAGCAGTGAATATATTACTGACAGGCTCCGGAGGATTTATAGGCAGAAACCTGAAAGAGTATTTGCAAGATAAATATACTCTTTTTTGTCCGCGCAGTTACGAGCTGGATTTGACTAATGAAAAAGCAGTTGAGCAATATTTCATTTCTCATGATATTGATTTTATTATTCATTGCGGAACTACAGGCGGAGCAAGAGGAGTTCAGGATAGCCCCGAAACACTTGATCATAATATTGCAATGGTAAATAACCTTCTTAAATATAAAAAAGATAATGTCAGAGTGATATTATTCGGTTCAGGTGCGATGTATGACAAATCAAGAAATCTTCATAAAGTTAAGGAAACGGAAATCGGAAAATTTTTGCCTTACGACCTTTACGGGCAGTCAAAAATGAAGATTGCAGAAATTACCGAAAAACGTAACGATATACTTTGTCTTAATATTTTTGCCTGCTACGGCTACAACGAGAAAGAAAGCCGTTTCCCGAGCTATGCCGTTAATCAGGTAATAAAAGGCGAAGACATTGTTATTAACCAGAATGTTATTTTCGACTACTTATTTGTAGAAGATATGCAAAAAATAGTTGAGCACTTTATAATACATAAGCCGTTACATAAAATCATAAACATAACACCTTCTGATAGCATAAGTCTTGTTGA
>FR900490.1:21599-33345 GCA_000438175.1 Fusobacterium sp. CAG:439
TGGGGGGGGCATCGCTCACAGATTAAAATAAAAAATCCTGTTATGAATAATGAGTATACAGGCGATAATTCTGTTTTATTAAGTGAAATTCAGGATTTAAAATTTACCTCTATGCAGGAAGGTCTTTTAAAATTATACAATTATATTAAACAAAAAACTCCGGAGGCTGTAAGATGAAAAAATATATTATGTTTGATTTAGACGGAACACTTATAGACTCTTCTAAGGATGTTACAAGACTTTTAATTAAAGCTTTATGCGATTGCGGTTACCCTGTTGCGGAAGATACTTATATAAAGATCGGACCGCCTCTCAATAAGATGATCGAAGCTGCAGTTCCTTCCGTTACTCAAGAGGATAATCAAAAAATTGTAGAATATTTCAGGAAATTATATAAAGTTGACGGAACAGTTATGACTACACCTTATCACGGTATAATTTCTTTATTGAAAAGGCTTCGCGCTGACGGATGTAAAATTTTTATTGTAACTTATAAACCGCGTCCTATGTGCAAAGATTTACTTCCTAAATTTTTTGAAGGACTTTATGATGATTTAATAACACCGACAGATATAGATGATTTTGAAAACGGAAAATCAAAAGTTGATATGTTCAAGCTTTTGTTAAAAAAATGGAATACAACTGCAGATGCTTGTGTTATGATAGGAGATGCCAAAAGTGATGTTGAATGTGCAAATGCTGCAGGTATTACTTCGATTGGTGCAGAATACGGATATGCCGAAAAAGATGATTTAAAAAATGCTGATTATATCGTATCTGACGTAAAAGATTTATATGAATGTATTAAGAGTATATAAGGAGTAAAAATGAAAAATAATATTTTTGAAGATTTATTTGTTCTTGAACTTGCAAATAACCACTGGGGAGACGTTGAAAGAGGCAAAAAAATAATAACAGACTTTTCTCGTGTTGTAAGATTTAATAATATTAAAGCCGCTATAAAACTTCAATTCAGAGATGTTGATCATTTTATTCATAAAGATTTTAAAGACAGACAGGATATACGCTATATTAAAAAGACAATGGCTACAAAGATGTGTGATGACGATTATGCTGCACTTGTTGATGCTATCAGGAAAGCAGGATGCATTACTATGTCCACTCCGTTTGATGAACGTTCTGTTGACTTGTGTGTAAATCTCGGAGTGCAGATTATAAAAATTGCATCTTCAGATATTAATGACTGGGTATTAATTGAAAAAATAGCAAAAACAAGAAAGCCCGTAATTGTTTCAACAGGCGGTTCCTCTTTAAAAGATGTTGATGATCTTGTAACTTTCTTTGAAAACAGAAATATTCCTCTTGCAATTAATCACTGTATATCAAAGTATCCTTCTCAGAAAAGTGAACTTGAACTTAACCAGATTGATTTTCTTAAATCCAGATATCCAGATCATGTAATCGGTTTCTCAACTCATGAAGCGAATGAAGATTTGGAAATCCCGATGTATATTGCTTATGCAAAGGGTGCAAGAACTTTTGAACGTCACATTGACATAGATTATAACAACGTTCCTGTTTCGCCTTATTGTTCGCTGCCTCAGGATTTAGACAGATGGATTAAGGCATACCATAAAGCTAAGGAAATTTGCGGTGCACCTGCAGGTTATAAAAGAGCAGCGGATAAAAAAGAAACAGATTATCTCGATGCTTTAGTCCGCGGTGTATATGCTAAAAGGGATTTTAAAGCAGGTGATGTTTTGCATGATGAAGATGTTTATCTGGCAATACCTCTTCAAAAGGGGCAAATTTCATGTCGTGAATTAATGCGCGGTGAAGTTCTTTTAAAGGATATTAAAAAGGATGAACCTATAAAAATAGATGATATTGACTCTCCATATGCATATAATCAATCTTTAAAAGAAAAAATTTATAACAGAGGGCTAGAGGTTTAAAAGATGACAAAAATAAAACTTTCTGATTATATAGCAAAAAGACTTAGCGAAGTATACGGTGTTACAAATTTGTTTATGGTGTCAGGCGGTGGTGCGATGCACTTAAACGACAGTTTTGGAAAATATATTCCATACATTTGTAACCATAATGAACAGGCCTGTGCAATTGCAGCCGAAGGATATGCCAGAGTTAATCAAGAGCTTGCAGTCGTAAATGTTACTACAGGTCCGGGAGGTTTGAACTGTTTAAACGGTGTATTTGGCGAGTGGACGGATTCAGTGCCTGTTTTATATATATCAGGTCAGGTTAAATTTCCTACCACTATTGCATCTTGTCCGCAAATCCCTTTAAGGCAGTTAGGTGATCAGGAAGCCGATATTATCAGTGTTGTTAAACCTTTGACAAAATACGCAAAAATGGTAACAGAACCAAATGAGATTAAATATCATCTCGACAGAGCAATATTCGAGGCAACCAGCGGCAGAAAAGGTCCTGTGTGGCTTGATATTCCTATTAATGTTCAGGCTGCTTTGATAGATGAAAATGAATTAAAAGAGTTCGTGCCGCCGCAAAAGCCTGTTTACGATTTGAAAATCAGTCAAGTAGTTGACAAATTGAAATCCGCCAAAAGACCTTTGTTAATTGCGGGGCACGGTATCAGGCTTGCAGGCATGACAGATGTTTTCAGAGAACTTTTAGAAAAACTTGATGTGCCTTTTGTAACGACTTTCAACGGATTTGACATAATTTCTTCCGAGCATAAGAATTTTGTCGGCAGAATTGGTACTATAGGGCAGAGATGCGGGAATTTTGCCCTTCAAAATGCTGATTTGGTTCTTTGTTTGGGAACAAGAAATAATATCCGTCAGGCAAGTTATAATTTTGAAAATTTTGCAAAAAATGCTTATAAAATATCTGTTGATATCGACAAAGCAGAACTTGACAAACCTACTGTGGTGCCTGATTTAAAAATTCATGCGGATTTGTCTGAATTTCTGCCTCAACTTCTAAACAATGCAGGTAAATTGGATAATCTTTCTCCAGAATGGCTGCCTTTCTGCAAAAAGCTTCAAGACAAATATTCATTTAAAAACACTCAGGAATATCAACAAAATGGAGAACAAATTAATGTATACAGTTTTGTAAGACGTGTAACAGAATTAATGAAAGAAAATGATATTTGTGTTATGGCAAATGCAACTGCTACCATTTGCACTTTTCAAACCGCAGAAATTAAAGAAAATCAGCGTTTCTTCTCAAATTCCGGTGATGCCTCAATGGGGTATGATTTACCTGCCGCAATAGGTGCTTGTTTGGCAAGCGGCAAAAGAAATACCGTTTGTTTTGCCGGAGACGGTTCAATTATGATGAACTTGCAAGAGCTGCAAACCATAAAACACCATAATTTGCCGATAAAAATTTTCCTTTTGAACAACGACGGCTATATTTCTATAAAACAAACTCAAAATAATTTTTTTGAAGGAAGAAATACAGGTGCAGGGACAAATAGCGGTGTTACCGTTCCTGATTTCGTAAAGGTTGCAAATGCTTTTGATATTGAGGCGTTTAGAATTATCAATCCTGAAGATATTGATTTTGCAATTAATAAAATGCTCTCTGAAGATAAACCAATGTTGTGTGAAGTAATGGTTAATCCAAATTACATATTTACGCCTAAATTATCGTCAAGAAAACTTGAGGACGGAACAATGATTTCGCCTTCACTTGAGGATATGTATCCGTTTCTTGACAGACAAGAATTTTTAAGCAATATTATATAATTATATCTGAGGAATTAAGAATATGTGTGGATATAGACATCCATGTTTTCTCCATGGGGGTATTGTAACTTCCGAGAGAGAAATAAATAGTATTGACAGCTTGTATAATAACTTGACGGAAAATATTGGAAATGGGTATATACTTTATTCTCTATTAATTGAACTTTTTGGAAAAACGGTAATGCCTTATCAAGTTTTACTTTCAAAACCTGATGTTCAAAATAATCTTAAAGTAATTAATGAAAAATGCTCTTGTGCTGTTTTACTGCTTCAAGACTTTATAAGACCGCGGGAAATTCAGTTTGATATAGATTATGATGCTTGGTATGAGCTGTTGTCAAAAATTGAAGTCCCCTTATTTTTCCCGAGCTTAGGCATTAATTCTTTTGATGAAATAAATGATTTAGATAAAAGGTTGAGTCCTGAGCTTGTAAAGATTTTAAAAGTAGCGGCTGATAAGACAGAATTAATAGGTGTTAGAGGCTATGAAACACAAGAAGTACTCCATAAACTTGGAATTGATAACGTACGTGTAATAGGCTGTCCTTCTTTCTTTAAAAACGGTCCTGACAGATTTATTGAGAAGAAGGATAAAATCGATTTAAATAATGTAATTTTTACCAGTGAATTTAATATTGATATTGTAAAAAATCGCCATGTTGTAATACAAGGAAATAATAAAGAATTATGGGATGTCTTGTGTTTTGACAAGTCCGTTAAGGATATTCAGCCTTATAATTTAGAAGTATTGTTAAATTCAAAGCCTGTTATGTTTTCGAATAATCAAAGTTGGGAAACGTATTTATCAAAATTTGATTTTTGTGCAGGAGTACGCTTACATGGTGCAATTGTAGCATTAAACAGCGGAACTCCTGCCGTTTGTGTTCATAATGATGCAAGGACAAAAGAGCTATGTTCTTATTTAAAAATTCCTTACTTCCCGGAATATTTGTATGAAAGTGATATTCAAAAGATATATGACGCATGTGATTACACTGAAATGAATAAAAATTATAATAAATTATATTATAATTTTGAGGATTTTCTTGTAAAATCAGGCTTAAGAAATACCGTCGGGGGGGGGGCAATTCCCAGCTTGCTGCAAGAGTTTCACAGCCCTGATATTAAATGTGAACTTTCTCCGGCTAATAAAAGAATTTTATTTTTTGAAAAATTAAAACTAAATATCTTATCTAAAAAAAAGACAAAAACTCACAGAATATTTAGAATTTTAGGTTTTAAAATTGCTGTAAAAAGAAAAAAAGAAGTAAAAAATAAGAGGGATTAATTTCCCTCTTATTTTTTTATATTATTTGCATATTCTTTTATTCGTTCAATATCCTCTAATCCTTCTTTTGAAACGGCAGAGAGCCTGTCGCCTGTCCAAATTACATCCAGTCCTAAATCATCAGTTACAGCTTTATAAATCATACCTGCAGCTCTTAACATATCATCCTTTATGAGATGCGGTTTAAATGTTGTAAATTCTCCTTCTTTTGTTTTAAAATATTCATTTCCATCTTCAGAAATGGCTCTCATATCAGCATCTATTATAACGGAAGTTTTATATGGATTTTGAGCTGCAACCTGTCTGCATATGTCAATAAATCCATATATATCCTTGTCTGAAGTGTTTGAACCGTCTTCAAGAAGAATATATTTAAGGTAAATTGCATCAAAAATCCCTTCTTTAGCACTTCTTGTTATGTTATTGACAACATCTTCAAAAACATCACGGTTTCTTATTTTTGCATAAGTTTCACGAGTTCCGCAGTCTATCGAAGTTTTTAACACTGTTTTAATTTTTCTTTGTTTAAATACAGGAATTATTGTGTCAACTCTCTTCGAGAGAGCATAATTAGATACAAGTACAATTCCGCCTTTTGGATAATTTTCAGCCATAAACTCGTAAGTTTTGTCAATATTGTTTAATAAAAGCGGTTCTCCTCCACCAAGTTCCAGCTGAATGTTTTCTTTAAATAATCCTATTTTATGGAAGTTTTTTACAGCCGCATAAAGGTCTGCAGTTCTGGGATCAAGTTTTGCATATTGTTCATTTTTTTGAAAGAAGCAATAACAGCACTGTAAATTGCAAGTTGTATGCGGATGATAAATTAAATAACTGATTTTACCTATATCAATCTTTTTTGCAGGCTTTTTTATTAAGCAGTCACAGCCTTCACATTGAGGAGCTTTACCGCTGTTAATATCTTTATATAATTTAATCCTGTTTTTTTGAATATCATCATATGTCAATTCATCATAATAGTATTTTTTATCGACAAGTATAGGTACTGCTCTTGTACAGCATGCATAAATATGATTGTCCCTCATTGGAATTATACCTGCTTGATTGCTGTCAAGCCAGTAGCAAACTTTTTTTAAGCCTTTTCTTTTAACTTTAAATTTAATCCCAAATATTGTGTATATTTTGTGAGTATCCGATTTTTTCTTTGAATATACTTTATGAAATAAAAGTTTAAAAAGTATTTTATATCTGGGCAGCCCTTTTACTTGCGTTAATATGTCAAATAAAAGATTAATGTTATTCGAGTATCTGCTGATTATATCTTCATAAAATTTGTTCAAATCGCCATATATTTTTTTTATATTAAGCATAATGGTTTTTGATCGTATTTTTTTATCTTTTAAAAGTGACATAATTTCGCAAAAGCCAAGTGTCCAGCTCATTTTTGCCGATCTTACCGTCATTTCTGATTGATTAACTCCACGAACATATGAACAGTCTGTTCCAGGTTGCATATTGTTATCTACTATAGCTTTTGGGGTAACATATATACTTCCTCCTTTATTTATAAAATTTATAACAGGCATTAAGTGGGGAAAAAGTGTAAATATATTGTCAAATGCATTCCTTATCACTGTGTCATTGAATAATGAAGTATTATATATAATTGCAGGAATAAATGTCATCTGACCGATTTGGCATTCAATGTTTGTATATGTTTTTTCTTTAAAAGCGTAGTTAGCAACACAAATCAAACTTTCATTATTTTCTATTGCAAATTCGACTTCATTCCAATTTGAAAAATCATATTTGTCATCGTCTGCAATAATCCAAAGATATTTTTGATTTGCTATTTCCATCGCTTTGGCTATATTCCCTGAAATTCCTATATTATAGTTATTCTTCTGGTATTGTAAATTTGGAAATTGCTTTTGCCAATGTCTTACTATATCACTGGTGTTATCCGTAGAATTATTATCAAGAACTAAAATATTAAAATCTTTGATTGGAGATGTCTCACTTAAAATTTGTTTAAATGTGTTTTCAACGTGCTTCGCTCTATTATATGTAATTAATACAATTTGCAGTTTATCCTTTACTGACATGACGCTTCCTTTCTTGTAACCCATTCGAGCATCTTTTTAATTCCTTCTTCTTTTGAAACTTTTGGAACCCAATTAAATGTATCTTGTGCCTTTTTGATGTTTGCAATAAAAACTTTTTGATCACTTTCTCTCGGAGGCAACTTTGTGTAATTCATTTTTATATTCAGTTCTGTTTCAAGCATTTCAAATAATTCTAATAGTGACAGGCTGTTTTCTATGCCGCCGCCAATGTTAAATACCTGACCTTTTGCTTTTTCTATATAATTTGGGGCTGAAATATAAAGTTTTATCATATCATCAGCGTGAAGAACATCCCGCACTTGTTTGCCGTTGCCTGAAATTGTAAAAACTGTAGATGGGTTCTGTTTTGTTTCTGCTGCTTTTTGACAAAACCAGCTTATCCAACCTTGATCATATGTCCCGAATTGTCTTGCCCCATACATTGACGAATGCCTGAATACAACAGTTTTTAATCCAAATATTCTTGCCCAATCTAGCATATATTGATCAGCAGCACCTTTTGAACAGCCGTATGGAGAATGAAAATCAAGGTGAACACCTTCATCAAATCCGTTTGGGTATTGTTTACAAGTATATCTTGTATCTGTTTCAATATAATCTAAATATTCAAAATCTCCGTATACCTTATTTGTTGATGAATAAATTACTGTAGTTTCGGACGAAAATAATCTTACAGCCTCAAGAACGTTAAAACTTCCTAAAACATTTGTTTCAAAGTCAAGTCTGGGATTTTGAATTGAAGTTGTCATAGCTACCTGACCTGCAAGATGATATATAATATCCGGCTGATAATTTTTTATAACTTCCGAAATTTTTGGAAAATTATTTGTATCAGCTTTAATGAATTCAAAATTGCCAATAGACTTAAGCCAGCTTAGATTATCTTCACCGCCAATTCTTGAAAGGTTGTCATAAATTAATAAATCGTTTTTTTGTTTTAATACTTCCGATGCAATGTTTGATCCTAAAAAACCGCATCCTCCTGTTATTAGATATTTCATTTGTTTAATCCTTCTATTTCTATAATTTTTTTCAATCCTTCCCGTACGGGAACTTCGGGTTTCCACCCTAACAGGCGTAAACCCGAAGTATCAACCTCATAGCTTAATACTTCATTTTTCCTATATGGTATTGCACCAAAATTCAGAACGGTTTTTGAGTTATGCATAAGCTCTTTCAGCATAATAACTATGTCCCTGATTTTGGTTCTTGTATTTGTTCCTACCTCAAAGCAATTGATTTTGTCATTTGAAAGTTTATCAATGTTGTTAATAATACAGCTGTATGCATTTAAAACATCATCAATATATATAAAATCTCTTGTTTGAGAACCTTCTGTTAAATCAATTTTTTCAGCATTTCTTTTTAAATTTTCTATTATCCAGGCAATAAATTTAACCGGCTTGTCATTCGGGCCGTAAAAGTGATCAAGTTTTAAGTTTACACATTTAAATTTATTAGAGTAAAATTGCAGCCAATCTGCAAAATGGCTTTTAGTCATTGAATATGAGTTAATGTTTTTTGCAAGTATTGTATCAGTATTTATAAACAGTTTTACGTTAGATAATTCCGCCATTTCAAGAATACTGCACGGAAATTCGATGTTCGCTTTAAGCATTTCTGTAAGATGCTCATTCCTGCGCCCGTATAATGTAGCTGTGTGAATTATTATATCTATAACATTTTCTTCAAAAATGTCTTGTATATTATCCGTGTCTAAATAATAAATTTTAACTTTACTATTGTCAGAATACAGAAATTGTTCACTGTGGTTAAGACAAAGGGCAATAATATTATATCCTTCGTCTAAAAAACGTCTGCTTAACCTTGTCCCGAGATAACCTGTTGTTCCTGTAATGAGAATTGTTTTTAAATGCATTATTTCTCTCTGATAACTTTTACTATTGCATATAAAAGCTGTGCGTCTTTTTTATCAAGATTTGATATTATGTTTATAATGTTCTCTTTAACTTTTTCTTCTTTTTCCAGGTGGTTATAGTTAAACAAATCTTTTATTTCGCAATTATATACTTTAGCTAATTTAACTAATGTTGAAAGTGACGGGAATGAGTGTCCGCTTTCAATTTGTGCAACTTGCCGTTGGTTGATATCTATTTTTTCTCCTAAGACAAACTGTGTAAAGTTGAAACTTTGTCTTAGTTGCTTAATCCTCTTACCTAAGAGGATTTTCACCTTTTTATCATCCATAACAGCTCCTTAAATTATTATATTTGACTGAATATTTAATAAAAATGTTATTGTATGTTGTATTTTATTTATAATTATGATATTCTAACTTGTATAATATTTGTTGAAGGGTATATGGGTAGCAGGCAAGATTTAGAAATATTTATAATTACGTACAACAGGAGAGAGAAGTTAAAAAAAACTTTTGAACAAATATTTGATATTGCAAGTCCTGTCAGAGAGTTTGATATTAAAGTTATTGATAATGCTTCAAATGACGGTACCAGAGAATTATGTATGGAATATGCGGAGCGGTTTTCAAATCTTGTTTATATTTCAAATAACAGAAACATCGGTTTATCAGGAAATATTATAAAACCGTTTGAACTTGCTTCAAAAAAATGGCTTTGGGTTTTATGCGACGATGATGACTTTGACTGGACACACTGGGCTGAGATAGAAAAAGCTCTTAATAATGATGAAAACGCAATTATTATGGCGGAGCGCCTTACTGATTATAAGAAACTCACACTGCCCGTGTTAATTAATGAATTTTCTTTTTTGCCGGCTGCAATATATAACACTAAAAATATAACATCTTCTGTCATGCAGAAAATGTATATTAATGCGTATACATTATTCCCGCATCTGGCTTTAGTCTGCGAAGTTGTAAATCAAGGTAAAAAGATTTTTGTACCAGAAAATATAATTGTAAAACAATCGTTTACACTCGAAAAAGATAATAAACAGTATGCAAGGGGCACAAATCAAGACTTACACTTCAGACAGAGAAGATTTCATTTGTTCTGCGGTTTTGCCAACTCGTTCAGAATGATTAATGATCGCAAATTGAGATATGCTTGTTGTGAAAATTTTATGCTGGGGTATCCTTTTAATAAAGCAATGTCACTTTTTCTTAATCACAACGGATTAGATATAAATAATATATTTGACTTATTCTGTGCTTTCAGCATAAAACAAAATTTGATTTTTTTGCTGTTGATAATGCTGCATATTTTGCAAAATATACTTAGAATTGATATTAGTTCTGAAAGAATTTATATAGTAATACTAAAGAAAATAAAAATAAGAATAAACTTAATAAGGAGATATAAAAATGCATGAATTTAAACCAGATGATATCGTAAAAAGCTGCGATGCTATAGAAGCCGGATGCAGGTTGCATCCTGAAGGAATGGGGTGTTGCTATAAATTACCGGTAATGTCTCCTATTATTGTGACATCTGATGAAATTAATTCTCCGGAATTTTCACACGAAATGATTGTAAATAAAAGAAGACAGCTTTTTGAAGCCCTTAACGGCTTAAATGATATGGATACGGCTTCTTGTAAAACTTGTGCTTGCCTGCAGGAAAAGAAATATAAAGATGTCAATTTTGATTATTTGGGTGGTTGCAAAATAGAATCTTCTTTTAATATTGCACCCAGTTACAGCTGTAATTTAAGATGCAGCTATTGTTATTTGAAAGAAACTGCAGGCGGACATTATCATCCAGCAACATATAATATCATAGATGTTTATGAAAAATTTAGAGAAAAAGGTAAAATAAAGCCGGCTCCATGGATTCAGTACAATGGCGGAGAGCCTACTCTTGATAAAGATTTTGAAAAAAATCTTGAATATATGGTTAATTATATGGGAACAGTTTGTATTTTTTCAAATTCAACAAATTATAGTCCGCTTGTTGAAAAATATTTGGCTGAAAACAAAATATTCTATGAAACCTCGGTAGATGCCGGTACTGCTTCCACTTACAAAAAAATACATGCAGCTGATGCTTATACACGTGTACTAAGTAATATTATCAGGTATGTTAAAACTGGCACAAAGAATGTTTTTGTTAAATATATTGTACTTCCGGAAAATATGACAGATGATGATTTGTGGGGATTTGTAATGGCTATGGCTGCGATAAAACCGCCTCATGTTTATATTGCTTCGGAATATGTTTGCGGTGATGATTTTAAAATTCATCCTGACAGTTATAAGTTTGCCGCTAAAATGTGGTATATGCTTGAAAAATATGCGAATATAACGCCTTATCTTCCTACAGATGATGAGGCAAGTGATGAACAATATGTAAAATACTCACAGGATGTCAAAGCTGAATATGCAAGACTAATAAAAGAAAATCCTATTACTGATGAGTTCAATCTTAATAAACAATGTTGTTGTAAAACTAAAAAGAAGCTGTCTTTAAGGAAACGTTTATTTTCGATTTCTAAAGAAAATAATCATAAAGTAGTTAGAGTTGCAGGTATAAAAGTTGCTCTCAAAACAAAATAAAATAAAATTAAATTAAATTAAATATTTAATTCTTTGCAAATAATGTCATAAAGCTCTGGGTTTACATCTTCTAAATAATCCAGAGTTTTTTGTGCGGACTGTTCTAAAAGTACTGTATTTTTATCAAAAATTTTAACTTTAATTAATGGATATTTATATTTTTTTATAAGTGTGCAAG